>NZ_JADGMM010000005.1:0-379972 GCF_020662275.1 Clostridioides sp. ES-S-0006-03 | reverse complement strand
CTAATTCTTTTGCAAGATTTATTGATGTTTCGTATCTATCATTTCCAGATATCCTAATTACATTTAATCCCTTTGTCTTTAAATCAGATACTACTTTTTCACCTACAGACTTTAATCCACCTACTATGTACACATTTTTTACTTCTAATCTCTTTATTTCTTTTTCTGTTAATTTATTTAAACTATCATTTTTAGTAAGCAGTATTGGTGCATCTTTAGACTTGGCAAATGGTGTTGCTGATAAGGCATCAGATATACTAGAATCATTTATTAACACTATATTATCAGCTTTATTCCATCCTTTTTGACTTATTTTTACTGATGTTTCATTTCTGTCTGAACCAACTAGTTTTGAGTTTGAAGTTGCTGTGCTAGGTTTAGAAGACTCTTCATTTGTGGATGATGAACCTCCTCCACCCCCTGACGAATTTCCTCCTGATGTTGATTTTTTTTGATTTGACCAATCTAACTCTTCTAATTTTGTGTTTTTGCTTACATCTAAACTGGTTAATCTATTTTCTCTACAATACAACCTATCAAGTTCTGTGTTTTTCGTTACATCCAAGCTAGTTAATTCATTTTGTGAACAATTTAAACTTCTCATAAGGACATTATTACTTACATCTAAACTGGTTAATTTATTTTGCGAACAATTTAAAAGACTCATAAGGACATTACTACTTACATCTAAACTGGTTAATTCATTTTGTGAACAATCTAAATTTCTTATCTTACCGTTTTTGTTTACATCTAAATTTGTTAATTGGTTTTTTTGACAGTTTAATGTAACAAGTTCCACATTATCAGAAAGATTTAAATTTACTAATTCATTTTGTGCACAAATTAAGTATTTAATATTTTTATTTTTACTTGTATTTAAACTATCTAATTTATTTTTATAACAAGTTAAATTCTCCAAGTCAATATTTTTACTTATATCCAAAACATTTATCTCATTACCATAACAATATAATTCTATAAGTTCTATATTATTCCCTATATTCAAATTTGTTAATTTGTTTCCTGCACAATCTAGATATTTTAAATTCTTATTGCTGCTTATATATAAATCCTGTAGATTACTTTCACTACAAGTTAAATCTTCTAAATTAATACAATTTTCGATATTTAGATTACTTAATTTTTCTTGATTACAATATATTTTTACAAGTTTTTCATGGTTTTTCAAATTTAAACTCTGCAATTTATTATTTTGACAACTTAACTTAAGAAGTTCTTTATTATTATCTAAATTTATATTTGTTAATTGATTAAATGAAAAGTTTAAATCTTGTAATTCTAAATTTGTAGATACATCTAAAGTATTTAAATTATTATACTCACACTTTAAAATTTTTAATTTCTGATTCTTAGACAAATTCAAACTACTCAATTCATTTTCAAAGCATAAAAGAGTTGTCAGATTAGTTGCTTTAGTTATATCTAAGTTTTTCAAATTATTTTTTCTACAGTTCAATTTTTCTAATTTAGAATTTTCTATAACTAAGTTTGTTAGATTATTTTCCCCACAATGTACTGTTATTAACTCTTTATTATTTCTTAAGTCTAGACTTGTTAACTGATTTTCATTACAATACAATTCTTTTAAATTTATATTGTTACTTAAATCTAGATTAGTTAACTGATTTCCTCTACAACTAAAATTTTCTAACCCAATAAAATAATTAATTCCTGATAAATTTTCTATTGATTTGCTTCCTAATATTAAATCTTTTGTAGATTCTATAATCGCTTTTTTCGAAGTTCCAATAGGATTCCCATCATCCAAAATACCTAATTTATCACAAATTACTTTTCTAAAATTTTCATCAGGAAAGGCTTCTTCCATTGTCATATTTTCTAAGTTATTAATTTGCCTTGCTTCATATCTAACTTCCATATTCTTCTCAATATCTTGTGCATTTATATCATGTACTAAAGGTGATACAACTACCAATGAAAGTGATAAAATAACTGCTTTTTTACTTAAAGTTTTCATCCCCACACCTCAATTAAAGTAATATTTATTCAATTGAATTGTAGCACATATTATAAAATTTCGAAATAAACTTTGAAATTAATATCCTAATCTTCAAATAATTTTTATTGTTTATAGACAAAGAAGGTAACAACTATTTTAATTGCTACCTTCTAATCATCAATTCTTAAGTTTTGATATACTAAAATTTTCAACTTGAGACTTGAATAACTGCTCAATCTCGTTAACTATACTTTGTATCTTATTTTCATACTCTAAATCATAATATATATTTATCTCACCTATACTATTTATACTTATAGAATATTCTTTTCTTTCTATTATACATATGCTTCCACAATCTGATAAATCATTCTTGTATATTGATTTTAATTGTCTTTTTATCTTGAGAAAGTCTATCGCTGGATAAATATTATTTGGATAAAAACTCTTATCATTTATTAACATCTTATCCACCCCTTATCATTCTATTTATTAAATTTATACCTTAATCAAAATCATATTAAACATATTTTCCATATTTTTCATAATTATTTATAATAAAATATTAAATCTATAATTTGGCTTTTACAAACTCTCTAGCCTTATCCATTGTAGACCACACATCATTGTCATATATCTGAGTGAATTTTTTTCCTATAATCTTACTCATTTCTTTTATTTTATTGCAAGTTACTCCACCAATTACATACAGATTTTGTGTTTAATGTGGCTTATAGGCTTCTATATCTGTAACTAGATAACTTTCTTTTACTCTCTTGTAATATAGTCCTAAAATGTCTGCTGATACTTTATCATCACCACTATAAACAATTGTTTATACATTTCCTTCACATCATTATTTACAATACTCTTATTTAATATACCTTCTACAATTAACTTGGCCATACTTTCATATCCAAGTTTTTTAGTTCTCTAATAATCTTCTTTATTGTCACAGAAAAAACTTTCAATTAACATTGCTGTAGGCTTTGAATCATTTAAAATATATCCACTAATATTGGTGCAACTCCAAGCAAAATAAATAATTTAAATTCTAAGTTTTATACAAAACAAGAAGCACAATTGTTATTAGAAAAATAGAAAAATATCCTTATAGGTATACCAATTTTTCTGATGCTAACTCTTGGATTGCATTTTGGTAAAGCTGTATCACTTAGATGGTCAGTTAAAATACTTTTTTTCTATTTGTCAGTTAAATGTCAGTAATGTAGATAATACAATTTACTTATAAAACATTTAAAATCACTATTGTTTAATAAAATTTATAATTATTTGCTATTTGCTGTTGACATTGGTACTATACTATAGTTTATCATCTATATTAGTAATAAATAAAATTATTAATTAATAGTTTCATAATTTTTATAATAGCTTTACAAGGAGTGATAATAAATGGATACAAAAATATCTATAGACGAAAACATAAGTTTGGGCAAAAGGTTTTTTAAATACTTAGCTCCATCTGTAGTTGCAATGTGGGTTTTCTCATTATATACAATGGTTGATGGAATATTTGTAAGTAAAGGAGTTGGAGAATTAGCCTTAGCTGCTGTTAATATATCTATGCCTTTTATTAATTTTATATTTGCGGTTTCTTTGTTATTTTCAACTGGTGCATCTACTATAATCGCAATTTATCTAGGAAAAAAAGATATCAAATCTGCAAATGAAGTTTTTTCATTTAATTTAGTATCAATAATTATACTATCATTAATTATATTGGCAGTAACCTTTTTTAACTTAGATAGATTGGCACTATTTTTAGGTGCCACAGAATCTACAATTGGTATGGTTAAAGACTACCTAGGAATAATAATATTTTTTAATGGTTTCTTTATAGTCTCCTATTCTTTAGAAGTTATAATAAAAACTGATGGATTCCCAATATTGGCTACTGTTGGTGTTATAATATCAGCCCTTACAAACATCATACTAGATTATTTATTTGTAATAGAGTTTGGATGGGGTGTAAAGGGTGCTGGTATTGCGACTGGTTTATCTCAAGTTTTTTCTACTGTTTTTTTCTTAATACACTTTTTTAGAAAAAACTCAACTTTGAATTTTTCTAAATTTAAGGTTAATTTTAAGACACTTAGAAAAATTCTCTTTATAGGTTTCCCTGATTCAACTACTGAATTAAGCTGCGGTATAGTTGTTTTACTTTTTAACTTGAGTCTTACTAAATATATAGGAGAAAATGCGCTTATTTATTATAGTGTTATAAACTATATAAACACATTGGTTCTTATGACTATGATGGGTATCACTCAGGGTATGCAACCACTTACTAGTTTTTATTATGGTGCAGGAAACATAGATAATGTAAAGAAATTATTGAAGATGGGTGTAAAAGCTACAATAATAGCTTCAATAGCTGTATTTGCAATCTGTATGACTTTTTCAGAACCAATAGTTTCTCTGTTTATTCACCCAGAAGAAACTATATTATTCAATGAAGGGGTTCGTGTATTTAAAATATTCTCTATATCATTCTTGTTAGTTGGATTTAATGTAATAATTTCAGGATTCTTTGTTTCAGTAGAAAAACCATCAATTTCTACAGTTATATCTCTTGGTAGAGGTCTTATAATCGTCTCTCTAAGTTTAATTGTAATGATACTAATGTTTGGTGGTCAAGGAATATGGATGACTACTATTGTTTCTGAATTTATATGCCTTATTGCATCAATAATTTTCTTAAAGAAGAATTTTTCTACATTAGATTCTAGTCTAAAAAAAATAGCTTAAACAAAAGTAGCAATAATAATATATAAAATACAGAATACCTATTATACAATCTTGCAAACATCAATACTTTGCATACATTAAGATTGTATAATAGGTATTTTATTTATGTACTTATTTTATTTCTAAATAACCATAACCATCTTTTATTACATTTCCTTTTACTTCATATTCTACAGGAGTTCTAAATACTGGCCCATCTACTACAAATGTATGATATTCTCCATGCTCTCCACATGGGTCTGAGCCTGTTTCTTTTATCTTTTTCACAAGTTCTCTGGTTAATTTTTTTCCTAGAAATTCCTCTCCTAAATGCTTTAAGTTTACTTTTGTTATGACACTACAAAATCCACTATCTATAAATTCATATACCAATTCCTCTCTACTTTCTTGCCACAATGGTAGTTCTACCTTCATACCAACTGCATCACATCTGTCAGAGTCCCACTTTTTGTGACTTTCTATATCTATATCTCCATATGCACATATTGTTGCTCCCATGTTTTTAGCTTTTATTAAAGCTCTCTCAAAACTCTCTTCATATCCTTCTACTCCACATTCAGCAACTAACAGAGGTAGCCCAATACTATCACTTACTTGTTTAAGCATCTTATGCTCTAAGTTATGAGTCCATGATTTTCCATGTTCTTCACTTATAGTTGTCAAGAGTGCCACAGGCTTATATCCTTTTTCCAACATTCTATTTAATGCTAATATACTATCTTTACCACCACTAAATGACATTACAAATTTTTCATCAGCCATTCCTAACACCTCTTTCTTTTAACTTTACTTACTATCCTAATTATACCAAATTTTTAAGTTATATAGCAAATTATATAGTATTTTAAATCATTAGTTTACTATAAAGAATGTACCTAAAATTAAAAGTATAACCCCTATGTATTTGTATAAATGCATTGTTTCTTGTCCCAAAATCACACTATCAATAAAAAAACCGATTAGAACTTGAGATACAAGTGTTAATATAAGTGTATTTGATACCCCTAAGTTTGGAATTGCTTTTACTGTAAAATATATTATTAGCCCTCCAAATACTCCTCCTAGCAATAACTTATAATTAAAACCATTTAAAGATACTAAACATTTTAAATCTCCAGCAACTATTATACTTGCAAGAAAAAATATTGCTCCTACAGTCAAACTTATAAAGGTGGCAACCAATGCTGTTGTACTCTTACCTAATTCTCCATTTATAAAAGCTTCAAGAGCAGTAGACCCACCCGCCAATAATGCAAATATTATTGCCCATAATTTTGTCATGGACAAACCTCCTCCTATATAATTCTATTAATAAGAGTTTATGATACAACCTATTAATTAATTACTAACTAGAGTTTTATTTTTATACTATGTGGCTTTATTTGAGTATAAATTTCTGTTATAATTGTTCTATTGATTTTGGAGGTGATTTTATGTATACAAATTTTAATATCAATTTTGATAACTTTAATAAAAAGGAAAATGCTACTAAATTTATGATAATGGGAGTGTTACTTGTTATATTGGGATTCTTGTGCCTTACGTTTAAGACTCTAGGTATAAAATTAATTTCTTGGACTTTTGGAGTTGCACTTTTATTCTTTGCATATTTAAATCTTAAAAACATTAATGAGTTAAAAAGATATGCTACTAAAGAAGAAATTAAACCATCTACCAATGTTCAATGGATTCTAATAATTACATGTATATTACTTTTTATATTTCCTCAAAAAATACAGAGTATTTTCTCATTACTTTTGGGCTTTTATTTAATTTTTAATCAACTCGTAGTGTTTGTAAATAGTAAAAATAATCCATATTCTAAGTTTACAACTTGGAATATAGTTAAAACTTTATTTGGTATATGCCTTATATTGTCACCACTATTTTTATCTAGATTTATAGTCTCAATAATGTCATTTTTTATAATATTATTTGGACTTGCTCTATTTTTTTCTGGAAACAAATCTAGAAAGTATTAATTATTTTGTTGCTTTATTCTTCATTACTTAAAATAGAATTTGTTTAAGTCACCTATTTGTGGTAATATGTTTTTTGTACAAATTTAATGTACAATTTTATTAGAAATAGGTGATTACTTTGGATAAATTTAAATATGCTTTTGATAATAAAAGATATCATACTTGGAATTACTACCTTAGAAATACATTTGGAGAAAAAGTCTTTAAAGTATCAATAAATGCAGGATTTACTTGCCCAAATATTGACGGAAGTATTGGCTATGGTGGTTGTACTTATTGCAGTAAAGAAGGTTCAGGCGACTTTGCTGGAAATCCTAAGGATAATCTTATTAATCAATTTTATAATATAAGAGAAATGATGTTAAAAAAATGGCCTCATGCTAAATATATTGGCTACTTTCAAGCTTATACAAATACTTATGCACCTCTTGAGGTTTTAAAAGATAAATATGAAACTATACTATCTCTTGATGATGTTATAGGCCTTTCAATCTCAACAAGACCTGACTGTTTACCAGATGATGTAGTTGATTATCTATCTGAACTTAATAAAAGAACTAATCTATGGGTTGAACTTGGACTTCAGACAATTCATGATTCTACATCTAAAATTATAAATAGAGGACATGATTATAAAGCATTTGTTGAAGGTGTTGAAAAATTAAAGGCTAAAAATATAAAAGTAGTTGTACACATTATAAATGGTCTACCTGGTGAAGATTATAATATGATGATGGAAACTGCTAAGGCAGTCGGCAAAATGAATGTGGATGGTATAAAAATACATCTATTACATGTTATAAAAGATACTCCTATGGAGAAAATGCTTCAAAATGGGATGTTAACTCTTATGAACCAAGATGAATACATTAATCTTGTTTGTGACCAACTAGAAATATTACCTGAAACTATGATAATTCATAGACTTACTGGCGATGGTAAAAGAGATGAACTGGTTGGACCTTTATGGAGTTTAAAAAAATGGGAGATTTTAAATCAAATTGATGATACATTAAAATCTCGCAACTCCTATCAAGGTTGTAAATTTATTCAAGATTAAATAAATGATTAAAGATAACATAATAGCTATAGATAGCTTTATATAAACATAAATCTATCTATAGTTATTTTATTGTTTACAAAGCAAATTTCATATTAAAAATTACAATGAAAAATACCCCTATATAAATATATAAGGACAAAATACATATTCTTAAATACTTTCTGTTTTCTCAGTTTGTTTTAATTTATTAGACTTATAGAACATTTTTATTCCATCATAAGAAAGATTAAGTGCTATTACAGCTGATATCAACATTAACATCACTCCAAACAGCTTTCCTATAGAAAAACTTTCTCCTAGCATAGTGCATCCAATTATAACAGAGCCAACTAATTCTACTGATGCTACAACACCTGCAACAGATAACTCTACACCTTTAGATATACCTGCTGCATAAAAAATATATGCAAGTGCCGCTGGAACAACCCCCAACATCAACATACAAGATAAAATATTTAAATCTTTAGCATAGGTTAATATTTCCCATGGTCTAGCAGAAGGAATCATAAATATCGCTCCAAATAAAAAGCTGTAAACTAATATTGTTGAACTTGAAAATTCTTTTAAGGCATTCTTACTAATAGTTGGCATAAGTGCATACGCTATTGCAGATAATATTCCAAGCAATAATCCCATAGTACTTAAGTTTTGAAAATTTAAACTTCCACCAGTTACTGCCATAATAGCTCCAATAAAGCAAAAAATCAGCGAAAATATTTTACTTCTAGTAATACTCTCTTTATAAAAAAATTTTGAAAATACAGCCAAAAACAATGGCGATGTATACAGTAAAACTGCTGCTACAGATACACCTACAGTATCAATAGCTTTAAAGTAACATAAATTAAACATAGCTTGACATATAATTCCTATTATTACTGAATAAATAATTCCTCTTTTGTTTATTTTCAAAATATGTGGTGTTCTTATAGCTGAATAAACACCTAAAACTATAAATCCAAAAAATAATCTTGTAAATGCTACTTGTTCTGATGTCAATCCACTTCCCATCAGAAACTTTCCAAACAACCCAAGTGTAGCCCATAAGATTCCTGCTGTTGCTATAAATACATACCCTTTACTTTTTTCTCCCATCTTAAATACCCCTCTACTATTATTTAGTCAATACACATCATTTTTATCAAGCAAAAACCATGCCACTTTTATTTTATTTATATCGACACTAAAAACTTAGAATTTGCAACAATATTACTAGTTTTTCAACTTTTCTATAGTTATTTCAAGTATATTTTAAGTTGATTTAGACTCGCTTTAATTGTAAAATAAGTTATATATAACTTATTCAAAGTTAAAATAGACTGAAGTTTATGTATTATATAAAGATTATACTTTTAATTATATTTAATAAATTAAATATATTTTAATATATCATTAAAAATTTAGGGGGACAATAGGGAAAATGGATTTAGATTTAGAGTTTTATAAAAAAATATTAGAGGCTTCTCATGACGAAATATGTGCATCTGATGATAAAGGTATAATAATATATTGTAATAAGGCATTTGAAGAAAATTATGGTCTAAAAAAAGAAGATATTTTAGGAAAAAATGTTTCTTTCTTAGAGGAATCTGGATATTCAACAAAAAGCCCCATACCAGTAGTATTGAGAACAAAGTCTAAATTTTCACTTGAACAAGATACTCAAACAGGAAAAAAACTTATTATAACTGCAAGTCCTGTATTTGATGAGAATGGTGAACTAGAATTCACTGTTGAAAATTGTAGAGATATAACCGAACTTAATAATATAAAAAATAAACTTGAAGATACAAAGAAACAAGTAAAAAAATACAAATCTGAAGTGGAAACACTATATAGAACTGCTCTTCGGATTGAAGATACAGTAATTATGGATGGCATAGTTATGAGACCTATTATGAATACAGTCAACCATGTTTCTAAAACTGATGTAAGTGTACTATTATTAGGAGAATCTGGAACAGGAAAGAGTTCACTTGCTAGATATATACATCACAATAGCAACAGGTCAAGTGGTCCATTTATAACTATAAACTGTGCAACCATATCTCCACAACTACTTGAATCTGAACTTTTTGGATATACTTCAGGTGCTTTTACAGGTGCAAGTACCAAAGGTAAAGTTGGTCTTGTAGAATTGGCTAACGGAGGAACTCTTTTTTTAGATGAAATAGGTGATATACCACAAAATCTACAAGCAAAATTTTTACAATTGATACAAGATAGGACTTTTACTCCAGTCGGAAGTTTAAAAAATAAAAAAGTTGACATAAGAATTATATCCGCTACAAATGCTGACTTAATTTCTAAAGTAAAAGAAAAAAAATTTAGAGAAGATTTATATTATAGATTAAATGTTATAGAAATAAAACTCCCTCCACTTAGAGAAAGAAAGGATAATTTAGTAGAGATTATAAAATATTATTTTAATAGATATTCAAGTGACTTTAATCTAAACAAGACAATTTCAAAAGAAGCTATAAGTATTATTGCAAACTACAGATTTCCAGGTAATATAAGAGAGTTACAGAATATAATTCAAAAAATCTTACTTACTTGTAGAGATAATCATATAACAACAGACGATTTACCAAGTATACTCACTAAAAATGTAAATATTGTAAATTATGGAAATAACCCTCCAACATACACAACCAATGTAGATAATTCTCTACATATTGATTATAAAAACAAAAACTTTGACACCTTGATTATGGAGTATGAAAAAAATGTAATTTTGGATGCTTATGAGAAATTTGGTAGTTCTTATAAAGTAGCTAGACAACTTGAAATTTCTCAATCCAAGGCTAATAGGCTAATTAGAAAGTATACTAATACTTAATTTTAAATTTGATAAATAAAAACTTAACATTATTTACATGTTGTAAATTTCGCCAATTACTGGTATTATGAATATGGTTGAAATTATTTAAATAAATGTGATTGACTTAATTTCATATATTTACCATTAAACTTTTATCATAAATATCATATCATAATAATATATTTAATAAGTCTAATAAACTATACGAGGTGTAAATATGTTAATGAATACCCATTTTATTATGGCAAAATCGATACTTAATAATATAGATGAAAATAAAACATTCTTTATAAGCGAAAAAAATTTTATATATGGTAATATAAAGCCAGATGCTTTTTCTAAATATAAATTAAAAAAACATTATATGGATGAATCATTTAATATGATTGCTTCTAAAATAAAATATCTGTGCAGTCTTACTATAGACAGTGTTTCTAAATATTTTTCAGTAAGTAGACTTAGTCAAGAGCTTGGTGTTATCTGCCACTTTTTATGCGATTTTTTCTGCTTAGCTCATAGTGAACGCTGGGAATTTAAGCATAGTTTGAATAAACATGTTACTTATGAAAGAGAACTTGGAGCATTTGCAAAGGATGTTGATTTATCTAAAATTAAAGGTAATACTATAAATAGTGGATTTGAAAAATTTTTTGTTAAACTTTACAATGAATACAAAAAGAAAAGCGACTATATGAATGATTTAAAATTTTCAGCGTATACTTGCAATAGTGTTATAAATTATATATTAGATTCTATTTTATCTAATACAATAAAATCATACCATATAGCAAATTGTGGTTAACTTAAGAATTTTAAACTGACAATTAATATAATCAAAATGACTGCTCTACAGAATATAAAATCTAGTTTTATAATTCTACTGAACAGTCATTTTTTTATACTGAATAGGTAATACCTTATAAAATTGATTAATTAGTAAATCAACAAACAAAAATAATTTACTAATTTTTTATTACTTCTCATCAATCTTATATCTAACTGTTTATTTTTATGATAGCATCTATAGCACTTTTTACACTATCTACTACATAATTTGCACTTTGTTTTACTTCTTCTCTTGCCTTTGACATTACAAAACTATATTTAAATCCCTCTAACATACAAATATCATTTGGAGAATCTCCAATAGTAGCAACTTCATCTGGACTTACATTTAGAGTTTTTATTACATGTTCTATGCTACCTCTTTTCGATACACTTTTAGGAACTATGTTTAAAGTATAAGTACTAGAAAAATATATTTCCAACACTTCACTAAACTCACTTTTTAAATATAATTCTATTCTAGACAACTCTTCTAAATTTTCAGAGCATATACCAATATTGCCTATAAGATTATCAAAACTATCTCTTTTCTCAAAATCGGGGTCCACTATAAAATCGCTAGAATAATGTCTAAAAGCTGTTGTGTCACTATCTACAATTACATCTCCTTTATATTTAAAATACAATTGTGCATCAGTTGATTCAAATCTATCAATAACTTTTTTTACTAATTTATCATCTATAGTTTGCTTAAAAATCACATTATAATCTTTATCATGTATAAATGCACCATTTTCACATATATAATAGCCATTCATATCTAAGCTCCCTTCGATAATATCACGAGCCTGTTTGAAAACTCTACCTGTAGCAACATTAAACTGTACTCCTCTTTTTTCTATTTCCTCAATTGCTACTATATCTTCTTTTGTTATAGCTCCATTTTCATATAAAGTTCCATCTAAATCACAAAATATATGTTTTATCATAAATTAAAAGCCTCCAAAAATGATTTTATATTATACCAATACTTTAAATATAATCAATATCACAATAGTTTAAAGTTTTTCTAATTGTATTCTCAACTCATTAAGTAAATCTCTAGTAGCTCTCAATCTTATTTTTCTTCTATCTCCATTAAATATATTTTTTTTCATTATTATTTTTCCATTTATATATATTGCAGTATAAACCAACCCTACAGGCTTTTCCTCAGTTCCTCCACCAGGTCCAGCTACTCCAGTTGTAGATATACCTATATTAGCTCCAAGCCCTTTAGCAACGCCCTCAGCCATTTCTATTGCTGTTTGTTCACTTACTGCTCCAAAGTCTTCTAAAGTTTCTTTTTTTACTCCCAATCTTTTCATTTTGGCTTCATTAGAATATGTTACACATCCTTCAAGAAATACAGAAGATATTCCTGGGTAGTTTATAAGAGATGAAGATACCAAACCTCCAGTACAAGATTCAGCCACTGCTATTGTTAAGTTTTTTTCTACAAGAAGCTTAGAAACAGCATCTTCTAATGCAGACTCTCCTTCAGATACTGAAATATCTCCTTCAGTATATACATATTTACCTACTCTGTCCTTTATCTTTTCTTCTACTGGTCTTATAAATTCAAAAGCTTGTTCTTCATTTTCAGCTTTTGCAGTTATTCTTATTGTAACTTCTAATTCCTTTGCATACAAAGCAACTGTTGGATTAGTTTGTTCATCAATTATATCTAAAATTTCCAATTCTAGGTTTGACTCCCCTATTCCATACAATCTTAAAGTTTTTGATACTAGCATTTCCTTTGTAAATTGTTGTAGGTAAGGTTTGACACTTTCATTAAACATTGCCTTCATTTCTCTTGGAGGTCCAGGTAGTACTATTATACTTTTATCATCTTTCTTTAAAATAGCTCCTGGTGCTGTTCCATTATTATTTTTTAATACTATAGCATCCTTTGGAAAATATACTTGTTTCATATTATTTTCGGCCATTTTTTTTCCTGTTTTAACAAAGAATGATTCTAAGACTTCTAATGATGGTTTATGTAATTCTAATTCCTGTCCAAAATACTCTGCTGCAGTTTCTTTTGTCATATCATCACCAGTTGGTCCAAGACCTCCTGTAGTAATTACTAAATCACTTCTTTTTAAGCTTTCATCAAAACATTCTAAGAGTCTTTGCTTATTATCTCCAACTGTACTTTGATGGTATACTTCTATTCCCAATGCTGCAAGTTCTTTAGCTAAAAATTGAGAGTTTGTATTTACTATATCTCCCAACAGTATCTCTGTTCCTACACTTATTATTTCTGCTTTCAAATTTTATCACTCCTTGATTTATAGCCACTAAGACTAGTCTTAAGTTCATACCACTAATTTTAGCAAAAATAATGATATAAATAAAGTTAAAAAATCATTCAAATCTATCTGTAAGTTAGATTATCACTCTAAAACCACACATAATATAAACTTCACATGTAGTGGTACTTTCATCATCAACCATTAATTCATATAATTAAGTAAGTAAATTAAAAAATTTAATTTAAAAATAATAAAATTTAAAATAGGAGTGTATAATATGAAAATAGCAGTTATAATGGGTGGAATATCATCAGAGAGAGAAGTTTCTTTAAATTCAGGAAAAGAAATATATAATAATCTTGATAAAAGTAAATACGATGTTGTAAAGGTGATAATAGATGATAAAAAAGATATATTTACAAAAATACCAGAAGATACAGATTTTGCAGTACTAGCACTACATGGGAAATTTGGTGAAGATGGATGCATTCAGTCAGTACTTGAGACTATGGATATACCATATTCTGGATGTGGACCTCTTTGTAGTGGAATGTGTATGGACAAAAACATCACTAAAAAAATGCTTAGAGATTCAGACCTTCCTACTGCTCCATGGGCTTTAGTAAAATCAATTGATGAAATAAATTATGATGAGATAGACAAAATAGGCTATCCAGTATTTATAAAACCAAATTCAGGAGGTTCAAGTGTTGCTACATTCTTCATCCATTCCAAAGATGAAGTTGAAGAAGCAGTTCATAAAGGTTTAGAAGTTGATGAGTTTGTAATGATTGAAAAATATATACCAGGTGGAGAATATACTTCATTCATATTAAATGGCGAAGTATTTCCTACTATATCTATAAAATCAGACTCAGGATTCTTTGATTATGAAGCTAAATACTCACTTGAAAAAGGAGCAAAAGAAGAAGTTATTTATTTAGATGATGAACTTCAAAAAAGAGTAAATGAGATTTCTGAGACTTGTTGGAAAATTTTTAATTGCAAAGCATATGTAAGAGTTGATATGATTATAAGTGAAGGTATTCCTTATGTTCTTGAGCTAAATACTCTTCCTGGCATGACTAAAACTAGTTTAATACCTAGAAGTGCCGCTGCTAAAGGTCTTGAGTATAGCCAATTATTAGATAAACTTATAGAATACTCTTTAAATTAGATAATACAATTTGAGGTGGTAATTTGATATTTTCAAATCTAAGATTAAATGATAGTGAACCAATTTATATACAAATTAAAAATTATATAAGTGATATGATATCAAAAGGATTAATTCCAGACAATAGTAAGCTCCCTTCTACAAGGGAGCTTAGTCAGCTTTTACAAGTTAGTAGAAATTCCATAGTCTTAACTTATGAAGAACTAAAATCAGAGGGCTTAATCTACTCTGTTTCAGGAAAAGGTACATTTGTTAATTCAAAAAATAAATCTTCAAACACTACATGGTCTTTAAATTGGGATTGTTTAGAGAATACATACTCTAAAAAAGCTAATGAATTAGATATTATAAAAAGCGAAATACCTTGGAGCTCTAACCTAATATCATTTAAAAGTATATCTCCTGATGGAGATTTATTTGATATGGAGGAATTAAAAAAATCTTTTTTAAATAGAATCTCATTAGAAGGTCACAAACTACTTAACTATGGATATGCACAAGGTTATAAACCTCTTATTGACTATTTGCTTGAATATATGACAAATAAGGGCGTTGATATTAATAACAAAGATATATTAATTACAAATGGATTTACAGAAGGCTTTGATATTATTATGTCCTCTTTCACTCAAGAAGGAGACTATATAATTTGTGAAAATCCTACTCACAACACGGCTATAAAAATTATGAAGTCACACAATCTCAATATTTTAGGTGTGGATATATCTGAAAATGGTCTAGATTTCAATATGCTCGAAAATCGTTTAATTGAGTACAAAAATAAAATAAAATTTGCATATATTACACCTTCTTATCACAACCCAACAGGGATTGTAATGACCCCTGAAAATAGATATAGATTCTATAATCTTATGAAAAAATACAATATAGCAATTATAGAAGATGGATTTAATGAAGAATTACTCTACAATAGTTCTCATATATTTCCCATCTGCTCTCTTGATAATATGAATAATGGTGTTGTATATATTGGTAGCTTTTCAAAAATTTTATTTCCTGGAATAAGAATTGGATGGATTTTTGCAGATAAAAAAGTTATAGATAAGTTAGAAAGTGTAAAAAGGTGCAGAAATATACATGTATCTTTTTTAGACCAAGGTATTTTATTTGATTATTTAAGTAATGGAGGATTTGAAAAATACGTAAAAAAAATACGTAAATTCTATGGGGATAAATTTAACTTTGCCTATGAATGTGTAAAAAAATATATGCAAACGGAATATATCTTAGGTGATGGTGGTTTGCATATATTTATCAAGCTTAAGAATATAGATACTAGAAAGCTATTAGAAAAATGTTACAAAAAAAATGTTATCTTCATGCCTGGAGATTTATTTTTTACAAATGGCTTTGGTTCTGACACTTTAAGACTTGGATTTTCGAGACTCTCTTTTGAAGATATTGAAACTGGTATAAAAATAATAGGAGAAACTATAGATGAAATGTCCTAGGTTAACTAAATATTGTTAGCCTAGTTTATTTTTATGAGGTATAATATATATAGTTTATATGAATCTAACATGGGGGATAATATGAGTAAAAAGTCAAAACGAAAGAAGATTAATAAATTAAAGCTAACAATTGTAATAACTGTATTATTTCTTGCCTTACTATCTATATATGAGATATTTTTCTCTAAATCCAACAAAGAAGATAATATAAAAAGTCAAGAAACTATACAAGATAAAAACAATACAACAGAGGATTCTAAAAATAATCAAAACTCTACTAAAAAACAGGAAGATAACAACATTAAGCCCACTTTT
The DNA here is from genome assembly GCF_020662275.1 of Clostridioides sp. ES-S-0006-03. Taxonomy (NCBI): domain Bacteria; kingdom Bacillati; phylum Bacillota; class Clostridia; order Peptostreptococcales; family Peptostreptococcaceae; genus Clostridioides; species Clostridioides sp. ES-S-0006-03. Next base: position 363,306 of record NZ_JADGMM010000005.1, on the reverse strand, counting down.
TCATATTCTTCAATACCAGATAACATAAAAAACAAAATGATTGGTAAATCTATGCCTTCTGATGAACCTATAGGATTTGATAGTTTATCTTACTTGCAACTTACCTACTACGGATTTGATGAAAAAACTCATCAAGGTGAGATGATAGTAAATAGTGAACTAGCTTCAGAAGTTGTCGATATTTTTAAAGAGTTATATGAAAAAAAATATCCAATTGAAAAAATTAAATTAATAGATGATTATGATGCTGTAGATGAAAAATCTATGTCTGATAATAATACATCTGCATTTTGTTATAGAACTGTAGCTGGTACAAATACTGTCTCAAATCATGGTAAAGGACGTGCTATAGATATAAATCCATTACAAAACCCACATGTTTCTGGAGACAATGTTAGCCCTAAGGTAAGCACTGTTTATGCAGATAGGTCTGCTTTAAAATTTGGAATGATAAAAAAGGGTGATGATTGTTATAATGCTTTTGTAAGCAGAGGTTGGAGTTGGGGTGGATATTGGAAAAACCCAGACTACCAACATTTTGAAAAATAATAGATTAGAAATAAAGGTGAATTATATGAATTTAATGACATTGGAAAATATAAGTAAAAGCTATTCTGAAAAAAAATTACTTGAAAATATATCTCTTGGTATCAATGATGGAGAAAAAATAGGACTTATTGGTGTAAATGGTACTGGTAAATCTACTTTACTTAAAATTATTGCAGGAACTGAAGAAAGTGAAACTGGCAATATAACAAAGGCTAATGGTATTAGAGTAGAATATCTTCCTCAAAACCCAACTTATGATGAAAATTCAACTGTTCTAGAACAAGTATTTAATGGAACTTCAGAAGAATTAAAACTCCTTGGTAAATACCAAGAAACTTTAGAAAAACTTAATTCTAACTTTACAGATGAACTAAATAAAAAATTATTATCCATGCATGAGAAGATAGATGCTTTAAACCTTTGGGATTTAGAAAGCGAAGCCAAATCTGTACTTACAAAGCTTGGTATAAATGATTTCAATCAAAAAATAATAGAACTTTCTGGTGGTCAAAGAAAAAGAGTTTCTCTAGCCTCAGCTCTTATTACTCCTTGTGAGCTTTTAATACTAGATGAACCAACAAACCATCTAGATAATGATACCATCGATTGGCTTGAAGAATACCTAAATTCAAGAAAAGGTTCATTGCTTATGATAACTCATGATAGATATTTTTTAGACCGTGTTACAAATAGAATAATTGAATTAGACAAAGGTAGATTATTTAGCTATGATGGTAATTATTCAATATTTTTAGAAAAGAAAATGGAAAGACTTGCATTAGAATCAAGTATTGAGGATAAACGACAAAATTTAATTAGAACAGAACTTGCATGGGTTAGACGTGGAGCTCAAGCTCGTAGCACAAAACAAAAAGCTCGTCTACAAAGATTTGATGAACTTGTAAATAGAGACTCTTTCAAACCTGATGAAAATATTGATATATCGGTTGCCTCAAGTAGGCTTGGAAATAAAATAATAGAAATACACAATATATCTAAATCTTTTGAAGAAGTTACAGTTATAGATAATTTAGAATATACTTTAGCACGTACAGATAGAATTGGCATAATAGGTAAAAATGGTATGGGTAAATCAACTCTAATAAACATAATAAATGGGAAATTATCCCCTGATAGTGGATATATCTCAATTGGAGAAACTGTAAAAATAGGTTGCTTTTCTCAAGATGATTCTCATATGAACATTGGCATAAGGGCTATAGACTATGTAAAAGAAGCTAGTGATTATATAGAAACTTCTGATGGTACTAGGATTACAGCTTCTCAAATGTGTGAAAGATTCCTTTTTAATGGTACCATGCAGTATACTTTGATAGGCAAACTGTCTGGTGGTGAGAGAAGAAGACTACACCTTCTTAGAATTCTTATGACAGCTCCTAATGTACTTCTTTTGGATGAGCCTACAAACGACTTAGATATAGAAACACTAAAAATATTAGAAGAATATCTTGATGAATTTAAAGGTGTAGTAATTACAGTATCACATGATAGATATTTCCTAGATAGAATCTGTAATAAAATATTTGCATATGAAGGAAATGGAAAAATTCATATTTATACAGGTAATTATAGTGACTATCTTATTTATAGAGAGATTCAAGGAATTGAATTTGAAGAATCTAAAAAAGAATCACTTAAAAATGATGATTCAACTGCTCCAAAAAAAGAAAAACCTAAAAATGATAAAAAACTTAAATTCTCATACAATGAGCAAAGAGAGTTTGAAAATATTGATTCTGACATAGAAAAACTTGAATCTAAAATTGCAAAACTTGATGAAAGTACTTCAAAATTTGCAACTGATTTTACTAAACTTCAAGAAATTTTAGATGAAAAATCAAAATTGGAAAAAGAACTTGAGTACAAATATGAAAGATGGGAATATCTAAATAATTTAGCTGACGAAATAGCTAATAATAAATAATATTAAAACATCTAAGTTTAATAACCTTTACTTTAAGTTTATAAGTTATAAATATTTAAAAGAGCTATATGTCTTTAAAAACATATAGCTCTTTTTTAACTATCTTCTAATTTTTATATTCTGATATATCCTATAATAATTCTTTATTATAAGTCTATATCCATTCTTTCAACATAGTGACAATTGACATCAATATGATTTAAAAAAACCAATAACCTTTCATAAAGTGGATGAGATTCTTCTCCATATTTGGATTCTAAGTTTTCACCTATTTCCCTAACAGTCTTTTGACCATCAATTTGTAAAAATACAAAACTAGAATATTCATCTAGCTCTATTTTTTTATATTTAGGTATTCTAGCTTTTAACTTTCTAAAAAACTTTTGAATCTTATGGTCCTGTTTTTCAAGTATAGTTACAATACCATTTTCATCTACTTCATATTCAAGTCCATCAGTAATTTTAAATACAATATCTAAAACATCATTACTCTTGCTCATTATTTTTTACTTTAGATAAAATGATAGGTAATGTTGTAAGTACAACTAAAACTATTAATAAAGCAATTGCCATTGAATTTGTAGCAGCAAAACCACTTGGTACTTTTGGAGTTATAACTCCAGTTACTTGTAATATTATACCTATTAAACCAATGATAGATCCACCTGCAACAAGACCAGAAGATAAACTTATACCATTAGAAACTTTAGCTTCTTTTTCTTTTTCAGATTTAGATACTAGTTCAACAAATAAACGAATTAATGCTCCAACTAATATTATAGAAGTTGTTGCTATTGGTAAATAGAATCCTATAGCTATAGTCATTATTGGTAAGTTTAATGCATATAACACAATTGCCATAAATACTCCAACAATAATCATAACCCAAGGTAAACTACCTGACATAATACCAGAAGTTAATGTTGACATTAAGTTTGCTTGTGGTAATGCAAATTGTACATTATCACCAGTAGCTTTAAGTTGGTCAGAAAGTAATAAGATTACTCCTACAACAACTATAACACCAACTATACTTGCAACTGTGAAGTAACGTTGCATTTCATTTTTGCTACCACCAATGATGTAAGTTACTTTTTGAGATTGAGTATATCCTCCAGCTATAGCAATAGCAACAACTATAAATGACCCAAATAAAAGTAATGATTTATTAGCTTCTAAATCAGTCCATCCCATTATAACAAATACTAATGTTACAATAACTAAAGAAGCTATAGTCATACCAGAAACTGGAAGATTTGATGTTCCTATTGTTCCTGTTAAACGTCCAGCTACTATGACGAATAATAAAGATAATAAAAGAGATATGATAGCTCCAATAATTGCCATAGCAATATTACCAGAAATCAAGAACGCTGCTAAGAACCCAACTACTACTCCACCTAATAAAAGTATCATTTGTATAGATGAACCTTCTTCTGCATCTCCAGTACTTGATTTAGCTTTAAGTGTTTCTTTTATAGAAGCGATTATAGTTGGGATAAGTTTTATTGCACCAATAATACCTCCACAAAGCATCATACCAGCACCTATATATTTTACATAACTACTAGATATAGCTCCAACATCCATTTGGTTAAGAGGCATTGCAGGATTATTCCATACCATAGCTCCATCTTTAGCCATATCAGTAAAGTAACCTATTAAAGGTGCAATACCAAAGTTTGATAAGATACTTCCTGCAAACATTGTTAAAGAAACTTCAAGCCCTACTATAAACCCAATTCCTAAAAGTAGAGGGTTTACTTCAATATCAAATTTCCATTTGTAGAATTTACTTCCTACAAGACTCATTACATTGTTTGCTACATTTAAGAATGAACCAGTTAATACAGTGATAAATCCACTTATTACAAATCCAATTCCCATGTATTTAATTGAGTCTCCACCAGCCTCTGAAGCAACAAGTGTTTCAGATATAGCCATTGATTCTGGGTACATAAGTTTACCATGTTCTTCAATTATTAAATAATTGTGAACTATTGCTGCAACTCCTATACCAAATAAAACACCACCAACTCCAACAGCTAAGCCTTCTAAAAATGTGATTTGGCTTCCAATTAAGATAACTGCTGGTAATACGAAAATGAATCCACTTGCAACAGATTCCCCACCACTTGACATACCTTGGATTAAGTTCTTACCAAGAATACCCTTTTGGCGAGCAAATGCTCCAACAAAAGCAGAACCTATTATAGCTCCTGGAATACCTGCTGCAACTGTAAGACCAGCTTTCATTCCAGAATAAGTTGTAGATGCGGCAAAAATGGCAGCTAAAATGATACCGATAATCAATACAGCTACATTTCCACCGGTTCTGGACTTATCTGTGATGTATGGAACGTAATCTTTTCCACTAACCTCACCATAAGCTCCCTTAGGTAATTTTTTGTTCATAAAATTTTCACCCCTTTTCAGTTTGTATATATTATAACATATATACATATAAAACTTAACTTTTTATTATTTTACAAATAGCGAGTAAAAACTACTAAAATTTAATCCCATATTATTAATTTCTATTTTTAGATATTTTTATGCTAATTTTCTTTTTATTTTTCGATTATACTAAAAAGGATTAAGATAAAAAATAAAAAATTTTTTTATATTAAAATTAAATTTGTTATAAAAACACTTTAAAACACGGAAAAGTATAAAAAATACAATAATCATCCTTATAAACAGATTTTCACCACAGTAAAAATGTACAGAAAATTCTTTCTTTTATGTCAATTGATTCATTCTTGAAAATAGGTGTCATAAAGAAACTTCTATAGTTCCTTTATAACACCTGTCATAATACAAAATCACTCTGGCAATGCCCTTTTATTTACTTTTCCAATTGGTGTAACTGGTATTTTATCTATCCTCATTATTATTGTTGGAATCATGTATGGAGGTAAATGCTCATTTAAATATTCTCTAACTGTTATGTCATTTATTTTTTCACTATCCTCATCATCAATCACATAATATGCACATATATACATATCTCCATCCTCATTTGTTCTTGAGATACAAACAACACTTTTAATTTCTGTAATATTGTTTATTATGTTTTCAATCTCATACAGCTCTATTCTAAATTCATCAATTTTTACTTGATTATCCATCCTACCAATATAATCCAAATTTCCATCATCTAGCCATCTTACCAAATCACCAGTTCTATACATTAATTTATTATGTTCACAAGTTTTGTAAGGATTTTCTACAAATACTTGCTCTGTTAAACCTTTTTTATTTAAATAGCCTCTTGATATTTGGATTCCTGATAGACAGAGTTCTCCTGGAACTCCAATTGGGCATAGTTTATTTTTTTTATCTAATACATATGCATAAGTATTAAAGATTGGCTTACCTATTGGTATTTTCCCATACTCTTTATCCACATGAAAAGAAGTTGATACAACAGTAAATTCTGTTGGTCCATACTCATTATATAACTCATAGTTACGTTTTCTATATCCTTTTAATCTTTCTCCTCCTGTCTGCACAATCCTAAGTGAACTGTTGTTACAGTTTTGTATAAATAATCTTGCAAACGCTGTTGGTAATGCTAATATAGTTATATCATTTTCCTCACAATACTCATTTACTGTATATTCATCAAATTTTGCTTCTTCTGGCATAATGTTTATTGAAGCACCCATCAATAGATATGGAAATAGTTGTTTCATTACAGCATCAAAACTAAAACTTAAATATATCCCACATATATCACTTTCTGTAGCACTTATAGCTTCTATACTATAATAACACATGTTTACTAAACTCTTATGCTCTATAGCTATAGTCTTTGGTCTACCAGTTGACCCTGATGTAGATATTGTATATGCACAGTTTGATGGTGTTATTTTTTCAGTTAAGTCATATCTAATTTTAAATATATCTTCATCATTTATATCAATTACTATTGTGTTTTCATTTATAACCTTACATCTAAGTTCGTCTGTAGTTATTACTACTTTTGCATTACTATCTTCAAGAAGGTAATTTAATCTTTCTTCTGGATTACTTGTGTCTATCGGGAAGAATGCTCCTCCTGATTTCATAATTCCTATGGCTGTAACAATTATATTAATGTCTCTTGGCAACATTACAGCTACTATATCTTCACTTTTTACCCCTATATAATTTAAATAACCTGCAAGTCTATCAGTTAACTCATCAAGTTCTCTATATGTCAAATTTCTATTTTCATCTCTGGCAGCTACATTATTAGGTGTTCTCTCAACTTGTTCCCTAAATAAATCAATATAACTTCTGTCATATGGTATCTCACATTGATTATCATTAAAATCTTTCAATAATATTCTTTCTTCTTTCTTACATACAAATTCTAAATCTTCTATTAAAATGTTATTATTCCTTATTATCTGCTCTATTATATAATCAAATTGATTTAATATCCTTCTAATAGTTTCTCTTTTGTATATAGATGGCTTATATTTTATTTTTATTTTTAATGCCCTTTTAGTATAAACTATTACAGATAAATCATATCCTTTTTTTTCTATGTCATAGTCATATGATAAATCAAAACTTTTAGCTACAAATATTGTATTTATAAGTTTAGTATTCAGATGATTTTTATTCTCTATATCTGATAATAAATAGTATCCATATTCTAAAGACCTACTCCATTGCCTTTTTAAATTTTTTACAACATCTATAAACTTTTCGCTTTGTCGAACCTTAACTCTTATAGGAATTATATTTATTGTTTTTCCAAAAACTACATCATCTTCATATGTATACTTTTGTAATATAAGTCCATAGATAGTTTCTATAATAGAACTTATGCTTATATTATTCATTTTAGAATATTGAATTAGTTTCTCATGTTTTTCAATATCAATCTTAAAAATTTCATCTACAACTTCGTCAGAACAATCTTTATAAAAAAAATCATTTGGAATTTTTGCTAGATTGGTATAATCATCTAACAAATCCATCCAATAATTCATAGCTCGTTCTAAATTAACTTCATACATATCAAAATTCCCCCTTACTACTAAATCTATAGAAAAAATTCTTTTGGAATTTCATTTTTTTAAATACAGAAATATATTAATAATATATATGCAAGCTCTAAACACATGAGCTTGCATAAACTTATACTTATATATTATGACTATTAAATTCGTAATATTTATAATGTTTAAAATATATTATAACACAGATATGATTTTATTTTCTTACATTTATATAATATATAAATTATAAATTGTTATTTAATTAATGTATAATTATATTGTTTAGAATATGATATATTATATTAATTAAAATTTTATAAGAATAAGTTATATTTATTGAAAGGAGCTTTACAAATGAACATTTATGCTCACAGAGGTTTTAGTGGAAAATATCCAGAAAACACTATTCTCGCTTTTAAAAAATGCTTAGATATGGATATATACGGAATAGAACTTGATGTTCACAAGACTAAAGATGGAAAAATTGTAGTTATTCATGATGAAACGGTCGATAGAACTTTTAATGGACATGGTTTTGTAAAAGACCTTACTTTAAGAAAACTAAAAACATTGAACTCATCCTTTGAGGGTTACCAAAACAATAAAGAATGTAAAATTCCAACTTTAGAAGAAGTCTTAATCTTAATTTCGCCTACAGACCTTATCTTAAATATAGAACTAAAAACTGACAAAGTAAATTACACTAATATAGAAAAAGATGTTTTGAAACTTATTTTAAAGTATAATATGAAAAACAGAGTTCTTATATCTAGTTTTAATAGTAATAGCTTAAAAAATTTTCATAAGTTAGAACCCAGTATAAAAACAGCTTTATTATGCTACTTACCTATAAATAATGTAGTTGAATTTGCTAAATTTCTAGGAAATAGCTATCTTCACCCTCCTTTAATTTTAGTAAATGAATCTCTAGTTGAACTTTGTCACAAAAATTTACTAGGTGTCAATGTGTATACTGTAAATGAAGAAGAAGATATGCTACATTGTCTATCTCTTAATGTAGATGGTATTTTTACTAACTATCCAGATATAGCTTTAAACCTTTTACAATCGAAGCAATATAGCTAGTTATATAGTAGTTTATACTCCTTGACTTTTATATGATTAATATGTACAATTTTATTAAATTTAGCTTGGAGGTATACTTATGGATAACTTATTAAATGAACTTAAAGCTTTAAAAAGTAATTTGGATAATTTACCAATAGAAAAAATAGAAAATTACGATTTGAGTAAAACAGTTTTATTTATAATTGATGTCAATAATGGTTTTGCAAAACAAGGTGCCTTATACTCTCCCAGAGTAGAATCTTTGATAAAACCAATTGAAATTTTCGCAAAAAAAATATCAAATAAACTAAATAAAGTAATTGCATTTACTGATTGTCATACACCTAAATCTATAGAACTTTTAAGTTATCCTGTTCACTGTTTAGAAAGTGATGTGGAAAGTGAATTGGTTGACGAAATTAAATCTATAGAAAATCTACAAGTTTTCCCTAAAAACTCTACTAATGGATTTTTCGCACTAGAAAATTTAGACTTTGATGGGATAGACAATATAATTATAGTTGGTGATTGCACAGATATATGTATATATCAATTTGCAATAACTCTAAAATCTTATTTTAATCAATATAATATCGAAAAAAATATAGTTGTTCCTATGAATTTAGTAGACACTTATGACATTCCTAATGTTCATCCTGCAGAGATTTTAAACCTAGTATTTTTTAATAGTATGCTTCAAAATGGAATTAAGGTATTAAAGGAAATTAGCTTATAATAAATACTTTATAGATTTATATAGGGATACAACTTTGATAATAAGATTGTTCTATACAAACATTACTTAATACAATTAATTTAACATAACTAAAGTATATAAATATAGAAATCGCAATTTAAATATTCTTCTATACATCTTCTGTAGGATAAATTAAATTGCGACTTCTATTTTTTACATAATACTAATCAACTATACCGCTTCAATAGTTAAATTTACTTTTTAATAATCGTATTTATTTGTAGTTTCACACATAACTACTTTTATCTTTTTATTAAACATATTCTTATATTCTAATAAAAACTCATTTAATTCTGAGTCCATAAGATTTATTTTTTTGTCACTACAAAGCATTATTTTTTCTTGATCTATTATTACATTAATATCATTTAAATCATTTTTTATGAATGTTGTTATACAACTCTTAGGTTGAATTTTTTCACCATATTTCTCATAAAATCCTGCACTCTTTTTAAACGATTCTAAATCTTCTGTAGATACTTTGCTGGAAGTATTATTACTCATAAAACCTGCTGTAGAAGGGTCGATTCCAAAGTTTCTAAGTTGTTTTTCTACTTCTTCAGTGTCCATACCATATCTTTCCATGAACTGTTTTTGTATTTTCATAAACTTTTCTTGAGATATGTCATTATCTTTCATATAATCAAATATTTTTCTTGAAAATTCAGCCATCGACATCTTTCCATCCATAACAGAAAAATATAAGTTATATATGTATTGCTCAAATTTATCTACATCAGAATCTTTAACTTTGTTTTTTAATTCGTTAAAGTCAATTATTCTATCATCAGACATTTTTTATCCTCCTAGCTAAATTTTTACTTGTATAAGATTATACCATACTTCTAATATATTTATATATACACTATTTTTTTAATTTAACCATTTTTTCTGTTGCATCTAATTCACACATTCTTCCTAAAGGAATAGTTATCATTGGTATACAGTGCCCAGATTGTAGATTATATATAGCTGGCTTATTAACCTTCTGCGCAAATTCCTCCAATAGTTCTATTAAATCTTCTTCTTTGATACAGTCTTTAAAATCTCCAAAAATTATACCATTACATTCATCCAGTTTTCCTGAAGAATACAATTGAGTTAACATCCTGTCTAATTTATATTGACATTCTCCAATTTCTTCAATGAATAAAATTTTATCCTTTGCATCTATTTCATATTTAGTTCCTATTGTAGAAATTATTAGAGATAAGTTTCCTCCCATTATTATTCCCTCTGCTTTGCCTTCACATACAGTATAAATCTTTTCTTCTTTTGGATTTTCTAAGTATAATTCATCTTTAAATTCTAAAGCATCTACTAGAGATTTATAAGTAAATTCATCCCATTTAGCTACATTCGCTGCCATTATTCCATGATATGGTAAAAGACCACAATTTTTATAAAAAGCTAGATTTAAACCTGTTATATCAGAAAAACCTATAAATGGTTTAGGATTTTGTTTTATTATTTCGTAATTTATTTTATCTAGTATTCTTGTTGTTCCATAACCTCCTCTTAAACACATAATTATATCTACTTCTTCATCTAAGAACATCTCTTCTATATCTCTTACTCTAATATCATCATTCCCAGCTAAATAACCTTTATAATTTAGTCCACAACTTTCAGAAAATTTAACTTTATAACCATACTTCTCCAAATTAAATTTTATTTCTCCTAGACTTATATTTCTCAATGGTCCAGAAGGCGCAATTACTCCTAACATCTAAACACCTCTTCTTCTAAAATGATATATTCTAATTTATGCTAAACATCTCTACTATAATTATAAGACATTTTATTTATACTTGATACAGAATAATGTTTTATATAGAATAATATAATTATAATAATTAAGAAAAATAAATTTTTAATTTTAATATAGTTAGGATGTGTTTTATGATTAATATTAAAGCTCTTTGCCATGATATAAATGATTGGGTTATAGATATTAGAAGAGATTTACACAAAACTCCAGAACTTGGCTTAGAAGAATTTCAAACTAAGAAAAAAATTATTAAATATTTAGATGAAATAGGTATAAGTTATATTGAATATGAAAATCACACAGGAGTAACTGCATATATAAATGTAAATCCAAACTTTGAGACAATTGCTATAAGAGCTGATATAGATGCTTTACCTATAACAGAAAAACTCAATCTTCCTTATAAATCCATTAATTTAGGTAAAATGCATGCATGTGGCCATGATGCACATACTGCTATTTTACTTGGCACTTGTAATATACTATTTAAATTAAAGGATTATTTAAATGTAAATGTAAAGTTTTTTTTCCAACCTGCTGAAGAAACCATTGGTGGCGCTAAACTTATGATAGAAGATGGATGCATGAAAAATCCAGATGTAAATTATATATTTGGTCTTCATGTAAATCCCAATATTGATAAAAGTTTAATTGAACTAAAATACAATACTTTAAATGCATCAACAGATACACTTTGTATAAGTGTATATGGCTCAAAATGCCATGGAGCTTATCCTCATCAAGGTGTTGATGCTATAGTTATCTCTGCTCATATCATAACTGCTTTGCAGACAATTGTCAGTCGAAATACAAACCCCACTGATTCTGTAGTTATTTCTTTAGGAAAAATTGAAGGCGGAATTAAAGAAAATATAGTTTGCGATAAAGTTGTTATAAAAGGAACCTTAAGGACTTTAACGCAGGAAACCAGAGATTTTTCAAAAAAACGAATTAGAGAAGTTTGTGATTTTACTTGCAAAACATTTGGTGGAAATATTGATGTTGAAATTGAAGAAGGTTATCCTTCCCTTATAAATTCAAATTCTCTTGTAGATTATGTTAAACAAAATGCAGTAGAATTATTTGGAAAAGAAAATATTTTGATTAAAGATACACCTACTCTTGGTGCTGAAGATTTTTCATATTTTTTGGAATATTGTGAAGGTGTTTTTTATCACCTTGGTTGTGCAAATCAGGGAAAAAATATTAATTCTCCTCTTCATACAGATACCTTTGATATTGATGAAGATTGTCTTATTACTGGTGTTATGCTTCATTCAAAAAATGTATTATACTTTTAATTATATGCTTCTATCTCCTTTTTATATTGACTCTCACATGGTGTTAGGGTTTACTCTAAAATTACAAATAACAAACCAAATAATTGGAGGTAATATTATGAAACAAATTTTAGTAAACCCTATAGGAAAAATACGTGTTCAAGGTGAAGAAATTTCTATCAAATTGGATAAAAAGTATATACCTGCATTAAAAGCACTTGATGAATTTAGTCATTTAAATGTAATCTGGTGGTTTGATGGATTTGATGATGTTGAAGCAAGAAGTATCTTAGAAACTCCAAAGCCTTATAAAAAAGCACCTGATGTTATGGGAATATTTGCGACAAGGTCACCTATTAGACCTAACCCAATAGCATTAACTACTGTACAAATTATTAGCATCGACCATGAGCATGGTATAATAAGAATTCCATATATCGATGCTAATGATAATAGCCCTGTTGTCGACTTAAAACCATATACTCCAAGTATTGATAGAGTTGAAAATCCCTCAGTCCCTGAATGGTGTAGTCATTGGCCTAAATGTGTAGAAAAATCAGGGGAATTTGATTGGGAAAATGAATTTGAATTTTAATTTATTTTAGATAGAGTATTAAATTAAAGGTAGAGTATTAAATTAAAAAATTCTAATTTAATACTCTACCTTATTATATTTTAATTCTATAAAATATTCGTTGTATTTCATTTTCTTGAATTATATAATTGATTTTATCCACTTTCATATTGGCAAATTATCTTGTATACTTAATATAAATAATTATAAAGGAGAATACTCATGACAATATTTAGTCTACAAGCAGCAAATTTATTTGGATGGATAGCTATTTATAGCCCCTTAAACATCTTCTTTTTTACTAATTCTATAGAATAATTCTATAATTCCACTCTTTCTCCTAATCTTAAAACACTACAACCATTAAACAAACTTAAAAATAATATCTATCAATGTTTTAAGTATGTTAAACTAGTAAATGTAGCTACTTCTGTGTTACAATTTTATATAAATATTGTATATAGCAATAATAGGATAATAGATACTAGTTAGTGTTATATTTCTAATATCAGTTATTTTTCAGTTACAGATTTAATAATAATTAATAATGAGAAATAATATTTTTCTACCTCTTATTAATTGTATGTTTACTGTTATCTGTTATTATCATTAATAATAAATTTAAGGGGGCTTATATTATGAAGTTATATTTAAGTGCCGATATAGAAGGTACTTGTGGCATTGTAAATTGGGATGAAACAAAGCTTGAATGTGAATTTTCACAACACTATAGAACACAAATGAGCAAAGAAATAGCAGCTGCATGTAATGGAGCTACTCAGTCTGGTATGCATGAAATACTTGTTAAAGATGCACATGATAGTGGTAGAAATATTAATCCAGATATTTTACCTGAAAATGTCAAAATCCTTAGAGGATGGACTAAAGACCCACTAGTTATGATGGCTGGTATTGATAAAAGTTTTGATGCATGTGTATTTACTGGCTATCATTCTGGAGCTACTTGTAATGGGAACCCACTTTCTCATACTATGGATATTGACTATGACTATTTTAAAATAAATGATGAAATAGCATCTGAATTTACTATAAATGCTTATGCTGCTGCATACTATAATGTTCCTGTAGCATTTTTAAGTGGAGATGAAATGCTTTGTGAAAGTGCAAAAAAACTAAACCCAAATATAATCACTGTTCCTGTTTCAAAGGGAATTGGAAATGGCTCAATTTCAATCCACCCAAATCTTGCACTAAAAAAAATAGAAGAAGGTGTTCAAGAATCTTTATCTGGAAATTTATCTAGACACTTAATAAAATTACCAAACAAATTTAAAATTGAAATAAAGTTTAGAGAACATTACAAGGCTTTTAAAGCTTCTTTTTACCCAAGTATGAAAAAAATAGATTCTCAAACAATACTATTTGAAACAGAAGATTATTATGAATTTTTAAGAATGTTGTTATTTATATAAATTTCATGTTATACATAAGGAGTTGATTAAGATAAGTAATAAAAGAAGGATTCCTTTAGGCGAATTTATTTCTGTATTTTTATTTTTTGCTGTTTTTTTTGGTATAACTTTTTGTATTTTCACTGTTATAGGAATTGGCTTCTTATCATTCTTAGGTTTTGAATATAAATCTCTTGGGTCTGTACTAATTTTCTTTTTAATATATTTTTGTATAACTACCCCAATTGATTTTCTATGCACTACCATTTTAGATATATTTAGATATGTAAACAAATTGCCGTATTCAATTTATAAATTTTGCGAATTTATAATTGATTTTATACTGACTTTTTTAGCTATGAACATAATTGATACATTTATGGATTCAATAATGATTCCTTTAAGTACAGAAATTTTATTTGCCTTACTTTCTTATCTCTTATCTGAATGCATGGATTTTTTTGATAAAGATAAGAAAAAATCTTAATAAAAAGATAGATTACTTAATAGACGATTTATATATGCCTATTATCTAATCTATCTTTATTTGTGTAATCTTTTATATTTAAAATATAGTTTCTTCTATTTCTTTAGTCATCTTTATAGCATCATCAAAAAATTTATCTATATGCACCACTTCATCACTCAATCTTGAATACTCTGCTGCAAATGCCATTACATGACTTTCTATAGCATCTTTTGCTGCTGCTCTTCCTTTTTCTAAGTCTTTATTTAAAACTAATTTAATAAATTCAGTTATGAGATTTCTATCATATTCTTCTACCATATCTTTCTTATTTGATGGATTTATAACTACTTCTTCATTTTTTCCAAATTCTTTAATTCTTATCTCATTTTTATTTAAATCTCCACCAACTTCTCCCTGACTAAACATCATCTTTATAGTTCTTCCATTTTCTTTAGTAAATGCACATAAATTAAAAGTAGCAGTTACTCCATTTTCAAATTGTAATATATTTACCATGTTATCTACTACATTATTATCACATCTGTAAACACATCTTCCATATGGACTTGTCTCAAGTATCTTTAAAAGATTCTCTTTTGTAGGATTTATATGCACAGCTCTATTTATATTTCTGTCATTTTCTAGGTAAATTTGTTTTGCAGAATATGGACATTTCTTTTCTACCAAACATTGAAGGCAATTCTGTGCCATTTCTCCCCCAGCATTTTCATTATTAAGATGCTTTAAACTTCCAAATGCAGAAATTTTTTTACATCTACTACCTACCAAATATAATAGAATATCCATATCATGACAACTCTTCGCCAAAATCAAAGGGCTTGTCTCATTACTATTTCTCCAATTCCCTCTAGTAAAACTATGAGCAAAATGCCAATAGCCTATATTCTCATTATATTGTATACTAACTAATTCTCCTAATTTTTTACTTTCTACAATTTCTCTTAATTTATTGTAAAATGGAGAATATCTAAGTACATGACAAATCATAAAAATCTTATCTTTATACTTCTCACATAGGTCATTTATATGTACTAATCCATCTAAACTATTAGACATTGGTTTTTCCAATAATATATGATAACCTTTTTGAAGAGCTAAACTTGCTACATCATAATGTCTATCATCATTTGTAGCTATTATGACTGCATCTGCCATTTTATCCTGTTTAAAGAATTCTTCTAGACTTTCAAATACATTTTTGCTATTTAAGTTATACTTCTGTGCAAATAATTCACGTCTTCCTTTTTTTGGCTCTGCTACAGCAACTATCTCACATGTATCAGAATTTTCATAAATATATGGAGCATATGCATATGTACCTCTATTACCTGCTCCAACCACAGCAACTTTTACTTTTTCCATACTTTAAATTATCCCCTTTATATTATTCTACTACTTTATTATATTCTATTTTTAAATATATTTGGATATTTTTGATAAAAGAAACAGCAGTTATAGTTTTTTACTTTTAACTGCTGTTTTAACTTAATATGCTATTCTTTTTTAGAATCATATTATTTATTTTTAATGTAAATTTTAATACCATTTTTATTTATTTTGCTTGTCAATTTCTTTTTCTAGCTTGTCTAATTTTTTATTGTATAAAAACATATAAAATGCTGCTGAAAAGACTATTACATATCCTACAACACTTAGCATATCTGGATAAACATTAAACAAGAATATACTCAAGATTGCTGAAAATATTATATTACTATAGTCAAATATAGAAATTTCTTTGGCTGGGGCATACTTATATGCTAAAGTTATACCAAATTGACCTAAACTTGCAAATACTCCACCTAGTAATAAATATACAAGTTGCATAAGAGTCATTGGTTCATACACTGCAAAAGCTATTGGTCCTACAGTAACTAATGAAAAAACTGAAAAGAAAAACACAATTGTATAATAATCTTCTCTATCTCCAAGAATTCTTAAACAAGTATATGCCATTGCTGCAAATACAGCTCCTGCAACTCCTCCTAGATATGGAATTACTTCAACACTAAATGTTGGTTTTATTATAAATAAAGCTCCTATAAATGCAATTATAATTGCCCCTATCTGTTTTATGTTTATTTTTTCTTTTAGAATAATTGCACAAAATATAACTACGAGAAAAGGACTCATTTTATTTAGCATATTAGCATCTGAAAGCATCAACTTATCAATTGCATAATAGTTAAATACGACCCCTAAAGTTCCAAAAATTGACCTATATAAAAGAACCTTCATATTTTCTTTTTTACCTGTTAAACTTCCTTTATGTTTTATGATTAGCCAAAACGCTATTATAGCCGATACCAAGTTTCTAAAAAATACTTTTTGAAAACTTGGTAAATCGCCTGCCAGTTTTACAAATGCAGACATCATTGCAAAACCAAGAGCTGATGCCATTATAAACATTATACCTTTTACTCGATTTGATTTGATTGTACTACTCATATTTACCTCTTTTCTATACAAATACATAAACCTATATTTAAAAACTACTTAAAAAACTAAAATTTATAAATTAAATAATAATTATCTAAATATTCCAATTTATACTATAATTAAAAGTATAAATTATGTCAAGTAACTAATAAATCTTTTCAATTAATAACAATAATAATTATAAGTAAAAAGTTATATCTTTTTATAGATTATTTGCCAAATATATAATATAATTTTATATAGTATAGACTTTTTTTAATTTATTATTTAGATTTTTAGTGGATTTTTTAATTATGGAGGTATTTAAAATATGGAAATAAAAAGATATGAAGGAACTGGAAGAATGAGTAGAGCTGTAGTTCACAACAATACAGTTTATTTATGTGGACAAACTCATGCTGAAGGAGGAGTAGTTGAGCAAACTACTGAAGTTTTAAATAAAATAGAAGATTTATTAAACAAATATGGTTCAGACAAACAACATTTACTATCTGTTACCATTTATTTAAGAGATATGAAGGACTTTGAAGCTATGAACTCTGTATGGGATGCTTGGGTTGAAAAAGGATTTGAACCTGCTAGAGCTTGTGTTGAAGCTAGACTTGCTAGAGAACACTTATTAGTTGAAATGAGCGTTGTTGCTGCTACAAAATAATTGTTTTAAATTTAATAAGCAAATATAATTACTTTAACCTATAAGGAGATATAGTATTGATTAATACTACATCTCCTTATTATTTAATTCATCAATTTAATTGTTTTCTATTGGCAATATCAACCTAGATGGATATTTTCCTCCATGATAAATTGTATTTTTTGCTTTTATATACTCAATACTATTATAACTATCTTCAGTGTTACTATTTTGGAATATAAAGTTTTTCGCACTAGATGTTATATCTAACCTAATTCTATGCCCAGTTTTAAATGTATTTGATATTTTTGAAGTTGTTATTGTAAACTTATAAATTTCTCCTTCTTCCATAAATTCTGACTTGTAAAAACTATTTCTGAATCTAGCACTTAGTATACCATCAGCTAATTTAATTGAGTTTCCATCTAAATCCACATCCATAATTTTTATAACCCAATCAGTATCTTTTGCCGAACTTGATGCAAAAAATTCCAACTTTATATCACCTGTTATAGTAAATTCTTCACTAAAAGCATCTGATGTGTAGCACAACATATCACTTCTTTTCTCCAAATCTTTATAATTATTTGGAACTCCCACTTCATTTTCTGACATATCAATCAACTGTATTGAAGGGTCTTTTGGATTATATATGTAACTATCATAATTTTCTTTTGAACATTCTTCAAAAGATAGTTTTCCATCTCCTAAAGATGTATTAGCATTTCCACCACTTATTAAATAGATACTTTTATCTATTTTATTTGCTATTGGCCAATTATCTGCCATCTTCCATTCATTCGAACCTACTGAATAATACTCTATTGGAGCAGTCTTATCTATATCATTTTCTACTCCTTTTAAATATTTATCAAACCATAATAGATAGTTATAGTCTACATCATATCTCAATGAATTATCTCCAAAAGGAATATCATTTATATCCCTTATCGTGTTTGAATTATGCATCCATGGACCTAATATAGCCTTTCTCTTTCCTCTTTCATAATTTTTTATTACATCCAAAGCTTCTGTAGTACCCATACCATTATCATCATACCATCCAGATATGACTAATGCAGGCACATTTATTTTATCTTTTTTTAGATGCCAATCCATCCTATCCCAATATTCATCCTTTTCTACTCTTTTTATCCACTCTTCTAAAAATTCTATTCTATATCCAAGTGCTTCAATAGGTATATTTTGTATCGGTCTTATATTTAAAACATCATCCCAGTCATCTCTTAGCATTTTACTTCTATCGACTTTACTTCTTGATACCATAAATGCCCATGCAAGCATTCCAGATACAAAAGCTCCACCTTTTCTTGGTATGTCAATGAAAGGACTACCTGCTGTAACTATACTAATTAAAGCTTTTAGGTGTTTGTTTCCTGAAGATGCAGCTGCCCATTGAACATAACCAAGATATGAGGCTCCCATCATTCCAACAACTTCATTTGACCAGTCTTGTGCTACTATCCAATTTATAGTACTATCTCCATCTTCTCTTTCATAAATCATAGGCTCCCACTTACCTTCTGATTCATTTCTTCCCCTAACATCTTGTATTACAACAGCATATCCCCTTTGTACATACTTATAATATATTTCTTTGTCATTTTCTTTTCCATATGGAGTTCTCATAAGAATTGTAGGTACTTTTTTAGTAGAGTCTTCAAACTTAGGAAGATATACATCTGTAGAAAGTTTTATTCCATCTTTCATATCAATCATATAATTTCCATCAAATTTTATAGGATATATCGCTTCATTCTTATGTGTTTTCTTCCACTCTTTTAATATCGTATAATCCTCATATTCATCCATAATTAGTATAGTACAAGTTTCCCTGGACAAGCATATAAAACCAACTATTTTATTATCCAAAATAATTACATCTAAAGGAAATTTTTTATTTCTTTGAACCCAGATATAGTCATTAAACTTAGAATATGTTTCTCCTAACTCATTTACAACCATACTTTTATCTGTGTTTATTAAGCTATTACTATAAACATTAAAGTTTTCAAATAAGAAGTTTAAATCTATTTTTGTAAGATTTAAATAATATATTCCTTCATCTTTATTCATAGGTTTTATTTCTTCGATTTCATTTGTAAAAGGATTTAATTTTTCAATAAGTAATGTTTCATCAAATACTACATTACCACTATACAAACCAGATATATATAACTTAAACTTTTTCAATAAAATTCACCTCCTAGAGACCAAGAACCATTTTTATTGCATATGCCACCGATATACCTGCATAATTTCCTAATACTCCACCAATTACCCCCATCACTACAGCTACACTTACAAGCGAATTCCATTTTGCTGAAGCGGCTACTAAAGCTGACGTTGGACCATCAGCAATTGCTCCAACTATAGAAAGTATTACATATTGATACTTTATCTTTAACATTCTAGTTACAAATAGATGGAAGACAAATGAAGCAAAGATTATGCTAAAGCAATAAAATGTTATAGTAAAAGTTGAACCTAAAAATTCTTTTATATCTACTGAAAATCCTATTGTACATAAAAAGAATAATGCAACAAACAATCCTAAATCTAAATTCCCCTTTAATTTTTTTACTGGTTTTAATTGAGCAATTATAATTGAAATTGTTGTAACTAAAAGAATTCTTGCTGCACTGCTAAAGCTTGAACTAAAATATCCTGAAAGAATTGTTGCAACCTCTGTAACAACAAAGCCTATAGCCAGCATCCAAGCGATATCTTTTATGCTCCACTCTTTTGATTCCATAAATTCTTCATTCTGGCAATCTTCTAACTCTGATTCTTCTAAATGATATGGCCAAAACTTTTGAAACTTCTTAGAATTTTTTAATATTGCTGGAAGTGCAAACATAAATATTAATGTTGGAACTCCAATTACATAATCAGCTGCATTCGCTGCTGCTAGAGTTTGTCTACTTACATTAAGACCTGTTCCAATAGCTGTAAGATTAGCACTTCCTCCAGTATATGTACCTACAAACATCCCTGCAACTTTCCATCCTTCTGATATTTCACCTGCAAATACCAATCCAAATAAAAACGCCATTATACTTACTGTCAATACTGCCACAAAAATTGCTATTAAAGGCTCTCTTGATAGCTTTGTCATTTCTTTTAAATCAACACTCATCAACATTATAGTCATAGAAACTGGTATAGCATATGTAGAAATAGTTCCATACAATTCTGTACTTACTGGAACTACCTTTAAATTTGAAAGTATTATTCCCATTATGATTATTGTAAGTGCTGGTCCTAGACTCTTAGTTACTTTATATTTTTGTAAGTAAAATCCAAATGCAACCATAGCTGTCATTATTGCAAGTATACTACCTGTACTTGAAAAAAGTGTATTCATATTTAACCCCCTAATTTCATCATAAGTTTACTTCTATTCCTAAACCTGGTTTGTCGATAAGATTCATAATATCTCCATCCATTTCAAATCCTCCAGATATACTTTCTAACTCTTCACAAAACATAAAACTATCAAGGTCAGCTTCTGTTATATTCTTCTTAGATGCTATTAAATTTGCTGCTGCTGTTATACCAATCCTTGTCTCAAGCATACATCCTAACATACAATTAACCCCACTTGCTTCAGCTATATTATTGATTTTTATTGCAGGGTAAATTCCACCAGATTTCATTAACTTGATATTAAATGTATCAACTGCATTTTTCTTTATAGCTTTAATTGCATCTATTGGTGAATGTAATGACTCATCTATCATAATCTTAGTATTACTCTTATTTCTTATGTAAGCAGTTCCATCTAAATCCCAATGTGGAAGTGCTTGTTCAATCGCATCAACGCCAAATTCTTCTAGTTTTTTGATAGTATTTATGCTACTATTTACATTCCAGCCTTGATTTGCATCTATTCTAATTCTTATATTATCTCCAACAGCTTCTCTAATTAATTTTACAGCTTCAATATCTTCTTCAGGTCTTATTCCAGCTTTAAGTTTCAATATTCTAAAACCTTCTCTAACTCTTCCCAGTGCTTCTTCTGCCATTTTCTCTGGTTTATCTATACCTATAGTTACATCTGTTTGAATTTTGTTATCATATCCTCCAAGAACTTTATAAAGAGGTACATTCATAATTTTACCTTTAAGGTCATACAAAGCTATATCAATTGCTGCTTTGGCAGAAGTATTACCTATTATGATTCCATCCATAATTGTATGTATAGTTTCAATATCTAATGGGTCTTTACCTATAAGTTCCTTTTTAAACATGATTAATATAGAAATTACAGTATCTAAAACTTCACCTGTAACTGCTGCAAGAGGAGCAGCTTCTCCAAATCCACAGTAACCTTCATCAGTCTCAATTTTTAAGATTATGCTCTCTCCATATTCAATTGTTCCAAACGAAACTACAACAGGCTTTCTTAATTTGATTCTTAATTTTTCAAATTTAATATCTGTTATTTTCATGTTAACCTCCTCATTTTTTGAAGTAATAATTTAATTTTTTTATTTTTATACTTCAAATTATATTATTACTTCAATGTATCTGTCAATATAATTTACTGAAAATTTAATTTTTTCTAAAATATCCTACAATAATACCTTTAAAATTAATAATCCTATATTAAATTTTTCTGCATTATATTAATTCATCAACAATTTATTTTTATAAGATTTTATTTGCACCCCACTAATTGCTAATTCTTAAAATCTTCCATTCATCTTTCTTGCTACTACTTCTATGTTATGCTATAATTACTTTGTTTTAATCGAATATTTTGTATAAATTTTATTATTTGGAGGTTCTTATGCTAGGGGAAAAGATGAGAAATATAAGAAAAAACAAGAAAAAAACACTAAGTGATGTTTCCAAATTGACAGACTTATCTATAAGTTATATATCTCAAATCGAAAGAGATGCTATTGAACCATCCCTGTCTTCATTAAGAAAAATCGCTGAAGTTTTAGATACTCCTTTATATATGTTTATGGATGATAATAACACGGATGATTTAGTCATCAGAAAAGAAGATAGAGTTATGATGAAGTTTCCAAAAAGTGAAATGTTTTATGAGATAGTATCTCCAATGCCAACAGCTGATTTTGCACCTTCAATCTTATTTTTAGAATTTGAACTTAAACCAGAAAGTGAAGATACTAAAGACTATATCTCTCATGCATCAGAAGAAGTGGTTGTATTGACAAGTGGTATAGTTGATATTTGTATAGGTGAAAATATAGTAAGATTAAATCCTGGGGATTCAACATTTATAAAAGCTAATACTCCTCATAAAATTATCAATCCAAGTAAAGATAAACCAGCTCGTGGATATGGTGTTATATCACCTCCCATTTGGCCAATAAAGTCCAAGTAAATATCTACAATACAATTGTTTAATATGTAAAATGTTTTAATACATAAAACCAAAACGTAAGCTCTTTTAAAATTAATGTATTTACTCAAATAAAAATAGCTATTTGACTAATTCAAACCATTTTAATAATGGCAAATAGTAAATAGCTATTTCTAAATTGTACTTTAAATTGTAACAAAAATTAATATTAATTAAATTTAAATTAAACCGCTATATCGTTTAATACTTTGGCTTTAACAACTCTTATATTTTTCATACTTTTATATATATCTTGAATCTTATCTTCTTGTTCTTTCAATAATCTATGAGCTTCATATATATCTACAAAATCAAACTTTACTACATCATTTGGCTTTGATTGTGCTAACTTACACAAATCTACACTTATAACATTTCCTATTTTAGTATAACCACCACTAGTTTGTCTATCTGATAACATTATGATAGGTTTCCCGTGTCCAGGTACTTGTATAGCTCCATAAGAAATACCATCAGATATAATATCTGCTCCATTAATATGCTTTATACTATCTCCTTCTAATCTACAACCCATTCTATCTATTTCATTTGTAACTTTATATTCATTTAATAGAAATTTTTCTACTTCCTCTTTAGAAAAAGCATCAAATTGAGGTCCTTTTACAATTCTTAGTACTATTTCTGAACTATAATTTGGAATGTATTTTGAATTTAATTTTTTGTTTATTGTAAAATCTTTTTCTTGAGCAAAAGTATTTATATAATCACCTTTTTTAAGTGCTCTACCTTCAAATCCACCAATCTTAGCTCTTGTATAAGTTGATTTACTTCCCATTGCAAGTGGAACATCTATTCCACCAGCTATTGATACATATGCCCTAGCCCCTGAGTTTACACCTCTAAATGATAATATGTCACCAGGATTTATTTGATATGACCTCCAATTTTGAATCTCTTTTCCATTTATTCTAGCTCCTAAATCTCCACCAGTTACTGCTATTTGTGTATATTCATCAAAGGTAATTGTAGGACCTAACATTAGAACCTCCAAAGAAGCTTCATCTTCAGAGTTTCCAACTAATATATTTCCCACTCTATGTGCATATTCGTCCATTGCTCCACACCCAGATACACCATATTGTCCATATCCAACTCTACCTCTGTCTTGTATTAATGTTTGGAAACCTCCTAATTCTACTTTAAATCCCATATATACCACTCCCTGTATTATCACTATTTTTAAACACTTAAATTATTTTTTTCAATTTCTATAAATTCATCTAAAGTTATTGGAACAAACTTTATAAAATCTCCAGCTCGAAGTAAAATTTGTTCTTCTCTATTTTCGTCATATAGTTTTAAAGGTGTTCTACCAATTATTTGCCATCCACCAGGGCTATCTATAGGATATACACCTGTCTGAGAACCAGCTATTCCCACACTTCCACCATAAATTTTAGTTCTTGGTACTTCTAATCTAGGTGTAGCTATTCTTTCATCCATTCCACCTAAATATGGAAATCCAGGAGTAAATCCCAACATATATATTAAATACTCTCTGTCTGTGTGTATATTTATGACTTCATCTACAGTCAGATTATTGTAACTTGCAACAGTTTCAATATCTATACCAAATACCTTATCGTAACATACTGGAATTTCATGTATTTTAGGTTTTGGCAGCTCTATACTTTCTAAATTATTTTCTATTTTTTTTAAGCTTTCAATTAAACTATCAAAATCTATTTTCAAGGGATTGTAGCTTATCATAAGTGACCTATATGTTGGCACCATTTCTGTAACAATACCTTTAAGATTTGATATTTCTATCGCTCTCATAAACGAAATTACTTTTTTATTTATATCTTCCGATATTTCATTTCCAAATTCAGCAACTACTGCTTTGTCTCCTGATAGCAAGTATCTAGTTTCCATAAATGTCACCTCTTTTAAATTAAGCAAATAAAGTACTCAGGCTACTAAGAGAAGTTATCCCTGCATAAGCAGATATTAAAACTACTATTAATCCAAATATCAAAAGCCATGTAGGATGTTTATAATCACCAACAATATCTTTTCTCTTAGATGCTATAAGCATTATTCCTAAAGTTATTGGAAGTATTAAACCATTTAAAGCTCCTGCTAAAATTAATAAAGTTGCTGGCTTTCCTATAAACGCCATTATAAGTGTTGATATAGCTATAAATGCTATTATAAAATACTTTTCATTTTTTGCTATGAAAGGATTTAGCGTCTTTAAGAAAGAAACTGATGTATAAGCAGCTCCTATAACTGATGTAATTGCAGCAGACCATAATACAAGCCCAAAGAATTTATATCCTATCGCTCCTGCACTAAATTTAAAAGCTGAAGCTGCTGGATTTTCTGGGTCAAGTTGAATCCCTTTTGAAACCACTGCTAATATTGCTAAAAATAAAAGTACCCTCATCATAGTTGCAACTAATATCCCTAAAAGAGATGATTTAGTTATTTCTTTTATATTTTCTTCACCTGTTATTCCACCATCTATTAATCTATGTCCTCCAGCAAATGTTATATATCCTCCAACACTTCCTCCAAGTAGAGTTATTATCGGAAATATCAGTGTCTTTGGATTTTCTGGTTTTACCATTCTATAAACTGCTTCTCCAACAGGAGGATGATTTGATATTGCTACATATCCAACTATAATTATCATACCTAATGCTAAAAACTTAGTTATCTTATCTACTAAAGAATTTGAATTTTTTGACATAAATACAAATATTGCTATTAATCCACTTAATACAGTTCCTAATGTCATATTCATATTAAACATTACATTCATACCAAGTGCAGCTCCACCAACATTTCCTATATTAAAAGCTAATCCACCAAGGCCTACTAAAAAAGCTACAAGGTAACCTAAGCCAGGTACTATTTTATTTGCTATATCTTGACCTCTAAGACCTGATACACCAATTACTCTCCATACATTCACTTGAGCTCCTATAAAAAGGATAGTTGTAATTAGTACTACAAATGAAAAACTTGGCCCAAAATCTTGAGTAAACTGCGCTGTCTGAGTTAAAAATCCTGGCCCAATTGCTGATGTTGCCATTATAAATGCGGCCCCTATAAGTGCCCCAACGTCTTTTTTACCTTTTTCGTTATCTGTAATATTTTTTGTACTCATATTTTATTTCCCCCTCATATTATCAGTCTTACAATGTGTCCTCTGATGAACAAACTTCCATATTTTCTAATGGACAAACCTCTATACTTTCTAATTCAAAACGTTTTCTTATTTCTTTAACAAACTCTATTGCTTTTGGATTGTCTCCATGCACACATATAGAGTCCGCTTTAATATGTATAATTTCGCCAGTTATAGTTTCCACTGTTCCTTCTTTTACCATCTTAACAACTCTATCTATTGCAGTTTTTGTATCATGTATAACGGCTCCCTCTACATTTCTTGGAACCAAAAATCCGTTGCTATCATAGGCTCTATCTGCAAATACTTCATTTGCAAACTTAAGTCCAACCTCTTTAGCTGAATTTATCATTTCACTATTATATAACCCTAACAATGTAATATCTTTATTAACTTCATATATAGCTTCACAAATCGCCATAGCTAAATTTTTATCTTTTGCAGCCATATTATATAAAGCTCCATGTGGCTTTACATGCTGTATATTACATTCATTTGAAGTTGCAAATGCCATTAATGCTCCTAATTGATACTTTGTATAATCTTTAGCTTCTTGTTTTGTTATTTTCATCTCACGTCTTCCAAATCCTATTAAATCTAAAAACCCTGGATGTGCTCCTATTTTAACTCCATTTTCTTTAGCGAGTTTTACTGTTTTATCCATATGGCTAGGATCTCCTGCATGAAATCCACAGGCTATATTAGCTGATGAAATATATTTTAAGACTTCTTCATCTAAACCAATCTTATATGTTCCAAAACTTTCTCCTAAATCGCTATTTAAATCTACTTTATACAATTTATGACCCCCCTTGCTAACATTTTGATAGAATAAGTAGTTTTAATTTTTAAATTTTGTTTATTATATATATTGCATGAAATATTTTATTACTTGTATGCAATCTATTTTTTCAACTATTTTAATACATTTAATTAATATAATTTTACCATTTAAGGAATCTTTTTGCAATTAATTTAAATCGACATTCATTTGTACTTCTTTTTCAAAAACATTTTTCCCATTTTTTAGTTAATAATTAATTATTTATAGATGAATTATAGCTTTTAACTTTCATTTTTAAAGCATTTTTCAATTTTAATAACTTTGTATGCAAGACAGAAGTGTTTTTTTTCATTCATTTGTTTATTTCATCTATATAATTATCTATTTTTGTCCATAGAATGTCTCTACATTCCCTTAAATACTTCATTTCATACTTTGAATGGAAAAATTTAAATATGTATACTAAATGCATGTTAAAATATTATTTTAAAAAGACGACAATATTTGTACATAATGTAGACATATAAATTTATAAATTATACAATAGTATTATTAAGATTATATATTTTTTAACATAAATTTTATATTGGAGGAAAAACAATGGAAAAAAACTATACTATGCCGATATACCAAAAGATAGCTTTGGATATTGCAAATAAAATATATACAGGTGAAATACAGGAAGATTCAGTATTGTTTGGACGCTCTGTTTTGGCTGGTAAATACAATGTATCACCAGAAACTATAAGAAGAGCTGTTAAAATTTTAGAAGATATTGGCGTTGTTAAAAGCATAAAAGGTAAAGGTGTTATTGTACTATCACCAGACAAAGCTTCTTCTTTTATAAAAAAATATAGAGACATTACAAATATATCATCATATAAATCAACACTTTACAATTTAATAGATACTAAATCAAATCTAGAAAATGAAATCTTAGATACTATAAATAAAATTATAGATTATTCTAATAGACTAGAAATAATAAACCCCTTAGTGCCCGTTCAGTTCACAATAAATTCTAATTGTAAGTACATTGGCCAAACAGCTGCACAAACTAAGTTTTGGCAAAATACAGGAGCTACAATTGTTGCAATCAAAAGAGGTGAGGAACTTATAATCTCTCCTGGTCCATATATTGAATTTTTAGAGGGAGATATTCTTTTGGTTGTTGGAGACCAGCATATTTATAATTCTATACCAATGTTTTTATACGAAAATGAAAAATAGACTATACTATTTGGTTACAACTATGCAGAAATATAAATTTGAGAATAAAAAAGTAAAAATAAAAAAGTAGAGCTTTACAAAGCCCTACTTTTAAGTTTAAACACATCTAACCTTTAAATTTCTGACTCATCTTCTTTTTCCCAACTTAAAGCTCTTGATACAGCTTTCTTCCAACCTTTATATAATCGACGTCTCTTCTCTTCACCCATATTTGGATTAAACTCTTTTTCGACTGACCATTTTGATGTAATTTCATTTCTTCCAATATAGAATCCTACACACAATCCTGCTAAATAAGCAGCCCCCAAAGCTGTAGTTTCTACTATTTTAGGCCTATCTATATCTACATTTAGTATATCTGACTGGAATTGCATTAAGAAATTATTATTACTGGCTCCTCCATCAACCTTTAATGACTTTAATTTTAATTTTGAATCATGTTGCATTGCTTCTAATACATCCTTTGTTTGGTATGCAATTGATTCCAATGTCGCTCTAATTATATGCTCTTTTTTTGCACCTCTTGTAAGACCCAATATTGAACCTCTAGCATACATATCCCAATATGGAGCACCAAGACCTGTAAATGCAGGTACTACATACACACCATTAGTATCTTCTACTCTATTTGCATAAAATTCACTGTCGCTTGCAGATTCAATCATTTTAAGTTCATCTCTAAGCCATTGGATAGATGCTCCACCAATAAATATACTTCCTTCTAATGCATAAGTTACTTTTCCATCAACACCCCAAGCAATCGTTGTAAGCAAACCATGTTTAGATTTAACTATATTGCTACCCGTGTTCATAAGTAAGAAGCAACCTGTTCCATAAGTATTCTTTGCAGTACCTTCTTCAATACAATGTTGACCAAATAAGGCTGCTTGCTGGTCTCCTGCACATCCAGCAATAGGTATTTTAGCCCCTGATAACATACGCTCATCTGTATGCCCATAGACATAGCTAGAAGGTTTTACTACTGGCAACATACTTATTGGTATATCTAATTCTCGTAATATATCTTTATCCCATTCTAAGTTATTTATATTGTACATCATTGTTCTAGATGCATTTGAATAATCTGTTATATGTACTTTCCCACGTGTTAAGTTCCATATTAACCATGTATCTATAGTACCAAATAACAATTCGCCTTGTTCTGCTTTTTCTTTAGCACCTTCTACATTATCTAGTATCCACTTTATCTTTGTTGCTGAAAAATATGCATCTATCAAAAGACCAGTTTTTTCCTTTATTGATTCCTCTAATCCTTTACTTTTGAGTACATCACAGATTTCTGATGTTCTTCTACATTGCCATACTATCGCGTTATAAATCGGTTTCCCAGTATACCTACTCCAAACAATGGTCGTCTCTCTTTGATTAGTTATACCTATTGAAGCAATTTCTTCTGGTCTTATACCTGCTGTTTCTATTACCTCTCTCATTACCCCACTTTGTGAACCCCATATTTCCATAGGGTCATGTTCTACCCAGCCAGCTTTTGGATAAATCTGTTTAAATTCCTTTTGCGCAATTTTTACTATTTCGCCTTTTTTATTAAATAATATAGCTCTTGAACTAGTTGTCCCTTGGTCTAGTGCCATTACATATTTCTTTTCCATTATTTTATTCTCCTTATCATATAATAATATTATTAACTTATTAAAAAGAAAAATCTAATATTACATAATTTTAGTACATATTACTGCTTAAATATAAAAAATATAAATCTAATTAGATTAAATACTTATATAATAAGGCATCTATTTTACGCCATATCTATATATTAATATTATACATTATAGCTTGCATATTGATTAATAAATTTTAAAGGTTTATAATAAACAGTGTTCATAATAATTTTAATGAAAGAGGTGGTCATATGCCTAAGATTTTAGAAAATGTAAAGGAAGATATACTAAAAGTGTCTCGAGATATGATTTTGGAAGAAGATTACTCAAATATTAGCATAAGAAAAATAGCCCAAAGGTGTGGTATAAGTGCAGGTACAGTGTATAATTACTTCAAATCAAAACAAGAAATAATAGAATATATTATAAAATCAGAATGGGATTTATTGATAAGGCGAATTGAATACTCTAATAAAAATAGTAATAATTACATTGAAAAACTAAATATTATCTTTACAGAAATAAGAAATTTTATAAACAAAGTTCATAATATTCAATATGACGATTTTTTAGATACTTTTGAAATGAAAAGATTTATCGAAATGAAAAAACAAAAAAATGATTTTCATGAGCAACTTTCAAATAAAGTATATGAAGCTTTACAGCAAGAAGATTTCTTTAATAATGATAAATTAGTATGTAATATCATAATCAAAATGTTTTTTTCATACTCAACCTATCTTCATATAGAATTTGAAGATTTAAATCCGTATATTGAAAAATTAATACATTAAGGTGGTGTTTACCTTGAATTCTAATACTAGTGTTCAAAGCAAAGATAATAATCCAAAGTTATTTTTAGTACTCACTCTTTATCTTTTAGGTATATTTATGGGAGCTATTGATACTGGAATAGTATCACCAGCAAGAACAATTATACAAAATAGCCTAGGTGTAAATGAAAAAACAGGAATTTGGATGATTACTATATATACACTAACATATGCATCTGTAATCCCTATTTCTGGTAAATTAGCAGACAAAATAGGAAGAAAATATGTATATTTAGTTAGTATATTTCTATTTGGTAGTGGCTCATTAATCTGTGGATTATCATCATTATTTTCCAACTTTTACATTTTACTAATTGGCCGTGTTATACAAGCTATTGGTGGAGGCGGAATTATGCCAATTGCTACAGCAGAATTTGGAACCACTTTCCCAGAAAACAAAAGAGGTATGGCTTTAGGTTTAGTTGGAGCAACTTATGGTATAGCAAATATTTTAGGTTCAAGTATAGGTAGTACAATACTAAGTATATTTGGAACTCAAAATTGGAAG
This sequence comes from Clostridioides sp. ES-S-0006-03, assembly GCF_020662275.1. Lineage (NCBI taxonomy): Bacteria > Bacillati > Bacillota > Clostridia > Peptostreptococcales > Peptostreptococcaceae > Clostridioides > Clostridioides sp. ES-S-0006-03. The sequence continues at coordinate 331,840 of NZ_JADGMM010000005.1, read as the reverse complement.
TGGTTGTTTTTTGTTAACCTTCCAATATGCTTGGTTATAATTATTGGAGGAATACTATGTATTAAAAATAATAAGTCTACATCTACAGAGAAAATTGATAAATTAGGAACATTAATGTTGATATGTATAATAGTATCTTTGTTATATGGTCTTATGAATATAGACTTTTTTAATTTTAAAAATTCTCTACAAGATACATCAGTTTATCCTTATTTATTGACATTTATAATACTTATACCTATTTTTATATTTGTTGAAAATAAAGCTAAAGACCCTATTTTGAATTTCGAATATTTTTTAAATCCAAGAATACTAATAGTACTCATTTTATCTTTAATTGTTGGTATTGGAATGATGGGTATGGTATTTGTTCCACAATATGCTGAAAATGCATTAAAAATAAATGCTGGTTCTGGTGGATATTTTGTTGCTATATTAGGATTATTTGCAGGTATTGCTGCTCCTTTGAGCGGAAAACTTATTGATAAGTTTGGCGCAAAAAAGATACTGTTACTTGGATTTTCAGTATCTATGATAGGCTCTCTTTATCTGATTTTAATTGCACTAAAAACCAATACAGTATTTAGTGTATGTGTAAGTCTTATATTTATGGGATTAGGAATGGGATTTACTATGGGAACACCTTTAAATTACATGATGCTTTCAAATACAAAAATAGAAGAATCTAATTCTGCACTTGCAACACTGTCTCTGATACGTTCAATTGGAACTTCAATTTCACCTGCAATAATGATTGGATTTATAGCACATGCAGGATTATCTGTACAGGATAATATTATGGATATAGTTGGTAAACCATCAACACCTAAAATAGTTCAACTTGAAGAACTTGAAACTATGATAGATGATTTAAAGTCAGACCCAGAAATGGCTAAGAATTTGAAAAATATTTCTATACCAAACATGAACGATTCATCAAGTATTAATATGGATATGACAGATGGCAAACTCCCAAAATACTTACTAGACAAAGTTCAATCAGCAGATACAACCAATATTACCAACATCACAAAAGAAATATCAACAACAATGTTTGATGAAAAAGTTCCTTCTGTAATTACGAAAATAGAATTAAATGTCCAAAAAGGAATAGATGGTACTCAAAGTGGAATAAATGGCATTGAAGAAGGTGAAAACAAACTAAACAGTGGCATCAAAGGAATTCAAACTGGTATTGACAATATGATAAAAGCTAGAACTGGTATTAATCAAGGAATAGCTGGAATAAAAAAAGGTATCGCTGGCACTGATAAAGGCATAAAAGGTATGGAACAAGGTATAAAAAAACAAGATAAAGCTATAAATGAAATGACACTTGCTTATAATAAAATACCTACAATACCACAAGGTACTACTCCTTCTGATAATGAAAATTCATCAAATAATCAAGAGCAAAATGACACTAGTAATTCTGACTCAAACAGTAATAAAAATGATTCTACAGAAAATAAAAATAACAATTCTAGTGAGAATAAACCAAATTTAAATGAAAAAAAAGAAGCTCTAAATTCTCAAATACAACAACTAAAAAAAGCAAGAGCTGAGTTAAACACCAAATTGCAAAAAACTAAATCTCAAAGAAAAGAATTAAGTAAAAAACTTAAAAACATGGAATCTCAAAAGAAAGAACTTCAGAGAAAATTAAATGATTCCATAAATAAAAAACAAGACATGGAAAAAGGTTTTGACACAATGGAACAACAGAAAAAATCGCTTCAATTAGTTCTAGCAAAAACACAGGAATTAAAAGATGAAATACCAAAAGCTTTTAATAAGTCAAAACTAGATTATATAAATTCTATAGAAAACAATAAAACAAAAATAGAAAATACACTACAATCTACTCTAAATTTAGGATTTAGACAGATGTATATAACAGTTTTTTGCGTAAATTTACTTGCATTCATAGTATTGTTATTCTATAAAGAAAACAAAACTAGATAAACAAATCCAATAGTATTATATTGTAAGCCTATATTATATTTTAAACCTTTGAAATTCTTTATCTTTAACTAATATAAACTACAGTATAATACTATTCTATTTCTAATATCTATCCTTAATATAATTTTTATATATTCTTCATTATTAGAAAATTATATTTTCATACCCAAATATACTTTAAAAGTAATCTATAAAATATATTATTGAAACTACTTTATTTTCAATATCTACTTTTGTCTATTAAAAGATATCTATAAATCAAAATAAACCATATATTTTCAATTATAATATGTTAAAATCATAGTATGAGTATATTAATTTAAGCAAAATGTCATTTAGACTTTATTTTAGTAATTTTATAAAACAAAAGGAATATACCTCGATTTTTAATGTCATTTAGACTTTATTTATAAAAAGAAAGGAGTGTGTTTCATGGATACTTTAGGAAAAAGAATTGCTTATTTGAGAAACTCTAGAAAACTTACCCAGCGTAAACTTATGGACATTTTAAAATTTGAAAACTTAGGTAAGTTTGAAACTGGAGGTAGAAAGCCTAATTGCGATATATTAATGTCAATAGCTGATTATTTTGATGTTAGCACTGACTGGCTTCTATATGGAAAAGAAAAAGTAAACTCCAATAATAGTGTTAAAGAAAATAAGGAAGATTATTTGTATAATCTACATGTAACTGATGATGAAATGATGGTATTAAACCTCTATAGGCAATTGAATGAACGTGATAAAATAAAAATAGAAGGAATGCTAGAGTTTAAGATATCTGAATATAAAGAATTAGAAAAACATTCTCCTACTGAGGATAACGATAAACCAGTTTAAACATACATAATTTGATACGAATTTACATCATTTGTAGAGATTCTTTTTTTGTGATAAATTGGCAACTAAAATATGGATATTAAATTGCTCAAATAAACTATGATTTAATTACAAATACATTTATTGTAGTTGAATTAACATATCCATATTTTAGTTTATATGTTTTTTATATGTTTTTAAAAATATTCTATATCACTATGTAATTCTTTCTATCTCTAATTAATATATTACTTACGTCTTTAATTCTTCCAACATCTTTTTATATACAATTGTACATCCTTCGTAATTTTCCTCTTTAAGAAGGATTGAGCATGAAGTAGAATATTTAGTTAAAATATCCAATTTTTCCATGTTTAAACTTCGTACACCATTGAGAGCTGTAATAAAATCATCAATTGCTCTACAGCACTCTATTACTCCATCTGAATCTAATTTACACATAAGAATATGTCCCTTCTTCATATATTAGTTATTAATATTAATCTTCTTCTGAGTATTCTATATTAAGCAATTGATAAATTGATGATTTATATTTTTTTCCTGTCCTTCTGCCATTTAAAATAGCTGACAAATAGTTTTCATTAACACCGACTTTTTTTGCTAATTCCCTTTGAGTCATGTTTAATTCAATAAGCCTTTGCTTGACCTGTATTCCCAAAAAAGGTATCCATTTTTTTCGAGTATCCATTTAATCAAGTTCCCTTTCTAAATAATTTATATTTATTTTTATTTTTAAACTTATACACCTCCCTCTGTTTAGTATATTTTTTAAATATGTACAAATATTAAGTACATGAATTTATTTAATACTAAATAAGATTTTTTGATTACTTTGTGCTAAAATTAGGATGTAATTTCGTATCATTAAATTAATTATAAAGTCATTTTGACCTTAAGTCAATATTTTTTATGTCATTTTGACCTTAAAGTTGCAACTATCTATATTTTAAAAAGTCTTTCTGACATTAATTGAATGGAGAGTGTTTATGGATACTTTAGGAGAAAGAATTGTTTATTTAAGAAAAACAAAGAACCTTAAGCAATATGAATTAGAAGAAATGTTAAACTGTGATAATTTGAGTAAATTTGAAAGAAATATTAGAAAACCAAATTATGAGATATTAAAATCCATAGCTGATATATTTAATGTTTCTGTAGACTGGCTATTAAATGGAGATAATATATCACAAGAATCAAATTTAATTTGCGATTCCTCACCAAACTATCCATTTAATAGCATCAGTTCTAATGAAATAAAACTTTTAAAAAATTTTAGAAAACTAAGTGATTATGATAGAGCAAAAATAGAAGGTATGATTGAATTAAAACTTCATGAATATGAAAAAGAGAAAGATTTTGAAAAAACTGAATATGATAAAAATAAAGATAAAAAATAGATAAATAATTTTTATGTTGCTTTTGATACGATTTTACATCATTTCTTTGCTCTAATATTTTTATTTCATTTATTTTCTTTTTTATAGTTTTATGATAAAATAATTAGTATATTTTGCTTTACTTGAATGTAATTATTTATACAAAAGTCAAACATAATATAAATGTAGTAAATTTTTAGTTTCAAGTAATCTCTCGTTATTATAACTAAATATTTATTAAAATTAGGAGGATAAAATGGGCTTAAAAGACAAATTCGCGCAATCATTTGCTAGATCAAAAACTATGAGTGGCCCTGAGAAAAAGGCTAATGAAATAATGGGTAAATTACTTCTTAAGAAGGCTATATTACCTATCGTTTTAATGTTCGTGATAATAATCGCTGGAGCTATGCTGAAAATCAATTCTTGGGTTACACTTGGCATAAATTTAGTTATTGCTGTTGGTGCTTTCTTCTACATAAGAAATTCTAGTAAAAAGTATCAAAACTTTAAACCTTATGTTGGCAATTTGATTAGTTTAGAGAAAAAAGGTAAAAAAGAGTATGTTGCTATTATAAAACAAGGTAAACTACCAGTTAAATTACAAATTGCTTATGGTGGTGAAGACCTTGAACATATTAAGAAAAATCAAATGGTTCAAATAAGTTATAATCCAGATGCTAAAATAGCTATTTTAGTTAACAGACAATAATTTTATAGTTTAATTATAAAAAGAGGTAGCATTAAATGCTACCTCTTTTATATTTATATATTTTTTTAATTTTACTAGTATATGTTGTTGCTTCTACTAACCATTGTTACCAATTTAAAGTTATAACCTTTAAATTGGTAACATATCTTTTATATCATTTATTAAACTCACTCTAGCAGTGTTTACACTAACACATAACTCATCTATTGCCCCTTGGACATTAGTAGAATTAAGTTTGCTTACTGTATTATCATAACTTGTTTTCTCTGCTGTTGTTTCTATACTATCAAGACCTTGTTTTACCTCATTCACTGCATTTACAAGACTTGTTTTATCTGTCGTATTTAGTAAAGTTGTATCCCCTACTTTGTTATTAATCTCTATCTTATTGTCATCAATTTTAGTATTTAACTCTGTTTTAGCAGCTTCTATATCATTTGTCAAAAATGTTTTAGTTATATCTATTTTCTTATCTAGTTCTTGCATATCTTTCAAAGTTGCTAAAATAACAGTTGGGTCAACCTTTAAATTTACACTTGATGTATTAGAAACTACCAAAATAATTCTTATAATTAAATCTTTTACACTTCCAGAATCAACAGTTGGTTTATAAGTCTCTGGATATTTAGATATAGCTATAAGCTTATTATCTGAATCAAATATCCCAACTTCCCTTATCATAAATCCACCAATACTACCTGGTATTACAGTTTCTATAACTATCCAATTAGAATTTTCATCGTCTATTTTTACATTACTTATACCACCTTCCCAAACAACCTTTTTAAGAGATGTTTGTTCCTCTGTTGGATTGTATTCATTTCCTCCACCATCTCCAAGTTGTAACTTCACTAAGTCTACTTTCTTGCCAAGAGCAGTAGCATTTGCAATAGATGCTTTACCTGCTTTAGTCAAAATTGTATAATATTTTTGTTCTGCCAATTTATATCGCCTCCTGTTTAGGATATAATATTACTTTTTCCATACTTCTATCATTTCCTGTAGTAATACTTATTTCTCCAAATATATCTATATTTGATGGTGTCCATGGATATACAGTAACTGTTTCTCCTGTATTTACAGCAGTTCCACAAAACAATTCATTTTTATTCAACAAAATCATTTTAAACCTATGTTCTAAATGACATGGCTTTACACTTTCTAATACTTTATCTAACTCTACAATTGAATTATAACTACAATTATTAACTACAAATTCTAGTATAAATATAAATTCATTGCTAAGAACTTCTACTTCAACATTAGTCTTTGTATAGGCCTCACATATGTTTTTTATAACCTTTATTTTAGTTGTTCCTAGACTTCGTATTTTGGCTTTTATGTTACTTCTTCTAGTTTCATAATTTAAATCTTCATTATTTTGAATGCAAAGTATTTGTTCCCACATATCAAGACCCCATGTGGATGTATCAACAAACATTTGATTTATAGTATCATCAATATTTTCCTTCAATAAAGATAATTCAGTATCATAAGAGTTTTGTATTGCTTCAACTATATAATTCTTATAAAATGATGGAAGTTTATCAATTAATTTCATAAAACTTCCACCTCACTAAAATTTAAAGTTGTAACACTAGGTATTTTATCATCCTCAATTTTTATGTTATCTGTTGAATTATTTACAAGTAAATTACTTAAATCATGAACTCCAGAAGTACTTATTAAAATACCCAAAATTTTTGTATAAACAATTTCTCCAGTTATGGTTCTAAAGTACTGATTTATATTTTCCAAAAAGCTATTTTTTACCATATCCAAAGTGTATCCCCCTTCTAATTCCATAGAAGCACTTATACTTATATTTATAGGTACTGGAGTAGTTACTGTTAAGGTTGGCCCTATTGGCATTTCTTCTTCAATATGTTCTCTACATTTATTTATTATTTCTTCTTCAACAGACTGATTATTTTGACCAAATAGAAGAACTTTAACTGTTCCAGCGCCATTCCACCTTGGATATATCTTTGCATTATATACACCATCAACCTCTAGAGCCCATTCTTCATAATGAGCTTTATTTCCACTTGTTGCCTGATTCTTTTGTATTTTGAAAAATCTTTCTCTCAATTCTTCATCAGTTTCAATTTCTGTACCACCTGAAAATTTATTTATATTTGTTATCTTTTCAACACCAAATATAGTGTCATTTAACTTAAATTCACAGTCAGATGGTAGATTGTATTTAGTTCCAATTTCTAATGCTTGAACTGGACTTATATTTCCTTCTTCATCACCAATTACAACATCCTTTATTACTACAAATAATAAATCTTTATAAGAGATAATTGTTCCATTTGCTATTTCTACACCATTATCCCCTATAAACTCTACTTCCCCAGTAGCTTCACTACCAAGTTTTCTATATACACCAAACTCATTTACTCTTTTATCTAATAACTGGTCATAAGTATCTTCAATAAAAGCCATTTTATGTATATTAGAAAGTTCAACATACATTTTAGCAAGTTCAAAGTTATTTCCAGAAACCATATCATTTAAAAAAGAGCCTTCTCCTTTATAAACATCTAGATTTATATTTTTAAGAGTTCTATTTTTTATTACTTCATAGGTTTGTTCACTATACATTTATTTCCACCTCCCCATAGATAGTGGATATTTTTATATCTGCACTTAATACATCTTTTTTAAAGTTAGTATTTAATACATTTACTTGTAGAATGTATGGATTCATCAATAAAGCTTCTTTTATATATCTAGATGCTTCACTTTCTGTAAGACCTTTGCTGTACTTTTGCCCTATTAAATCAGTCAATTCAGTTCCATAATCATCTGAGTAAATTTCATGTTCATATTTATTTGTTTTTATACACTTATAAACCCAAACTCTTATGGCCTCATTTTTTTCAACAGTCTTAAAATCCCCATTTTCTAATATTGGCTCGTCTTTTTCAAAGTCCCATGCTACTTCATGGAATAATCCTAATTCTTCTTTTTTAGGAATTCTGTAATCCTCTGGAACACCTATAAATGGAAATATTATGTTAGACATTATAAACTCACCAACTTACTTACTACTGCAAATTTTTCTCCAACTTTAAACATTATTACTGTATCTCCTTTATTGAGTTGACTAGTAAGTGGTTCATTCAATTCATGAGTATGATTATCAGACTGTTTTGTTATAAAATCCCTTGTCGCTCTATCAAACAACCAACAGTCTATAAGTAAATTATCTTTATCTAAAACTATATTGTTCATTGATACTTTTAAATCAGGCAATTTATTTACTATTATTCCAACAAAAAAAGAAGGTTCATTATGAAATTTACCTTCTTCTCTCATTATTCCAATAAATTCATTGATTGGATTAGCCACTATATCACCACCTTTTATAGAACTCTTTTTGCATTATGAAAATCTTTTCTCTTACTTAATTTACTTATTTTTACCACATCTCCAGTACCTGGAGCATGTATAAATTCTCCATTACCTATATACATCCCAACATGATGAACTTCTTTTCCAAAAAACACTAAATCTGAGGGTTGTAAATTATTTTTACCTACATCTTTTCCATATCTAGATTGTTCTTTAGATGTTCTTGGTAATTTTACCCCTACTTTATTGAAACAATATACCATGAGACCAGAACAATCAAACCTATTTGGACCAGTGGCACCCCACTTATAAGCTTTTCCTCTATGCTTCATAACCTCATCTATAACTGTCTTAGCTTTTCCTGATGAATTAATAGAGTAAGTGCCATCTCCTATAACTGCTTTTCCATTCTTTTTACCCCAAGCATTACATTCTTTATTACTAGCCATCAATATATCAAAATGATACACTCCATTTTTTATATTTATTGCTCCTCCTCTATCAGTAACAGTATAAACTTTTCCATCTCTAGATGTACCAGTTCCCTTTACTTGTATCTTTGTTCCAAATTTTATACTCTTTGGTGCTGCGCAAGTATTCTTTTTAGGGTCTAGTCTATTTCCTTGTGCATCATAAAGTCCACCTTCCATAGAATTATTTGCAGGATAATATGCAGTAAATAAAGCTTTAACCTCATTCCCATTCATAATACCATCACCACTATCAACAATTTCCTTTTGCTCATCTTGCCCTACAGACTTTTCATCCATAATATTTTGAAAATTAAGTTCTAGTTCAATTTGATAATCTCCATTTTGCCATGTATGTTTATCTGTATCTATATAAAATAACCCTACTAACTTAGTATATGAATCTTTTACTTTTACTCCTCTACCAGTTACACAGCTTATGTCTCCATATCCTTTTAGAGAACAAGTCCTTTCAATTCCTTTAAACTCACTTTCTACATCTGTTGTACTATTTTCTTGTTGTTGTATAACTTTTTGCATTATTACATTTACTTCTTTAAATATCGAATCATTAACCTTCTCACTAATCTTATTACCATATTGGTCAACTACCAATACCTTATTTTTTACATTTTCCATACTTTCTGAAAAAGTTGTATTGATAAGATTAAATCCTTCTTCAAAAGTAACATTTAATGTAACAGTTCCTTTCTCAATAACATTAAATTTATCAAGATTAGCTTCTATCATATATTTTTTCTTTGTAGTCTTACTTGCTTCTGTATAAGCACTCATTATGGTATCATATCCATTTACAGATATAAACATTTTAGTATATTTTACATTAGTCTTTGGTATATTACCAATTGCAAGCTTATTATCTGCAAATACTTGCTTTGCAATATCCTCTACTAACTTGTCCTTAAAATTATATGACACTTCACTTTGTAAAAGTAAAAATCCCATATCTTTAGCTGTAAAATTGATGTTAACACTACTTGAGTCTTTAGACCTATTAATTATCATTCCTCTAAAAAGTTCTTTTTCATCTACATAAAAACAAATCGTACTAGCTATTGGAATATCAATCTGCTGAAAATTAATATCTGAAGCTGACTGTACTATTGAAAACTCTAATGTTCGTGATGGAGACTTATAGTCTCCAGACCAAGAAACTGTATCTACAATATTGCTTATATCATATATATTTCCGTTTTTTATGTGTACCCAAATCTTTATAATAAAAAATCACCTACCTTTTTGTTTAAACTTTGAGTAATTTTTTATAACAATTACGCTACTTTTTAGGATTTGCTCTAGGTATCTGTAGTCTTTTATATTCTCTTAAATCCAATGAAAAGTACACATCTCTTGTACCATCTTTTTCTTCATAGCTAAAACCTTCTATTATCACTTCCATATTTATATTTGTCTCTGTAACTGTAAATCTCAATATGAAACCTTCATTCATCCACCTTTGAATTTTATTTACACAATCATACGGTGATGGAAATCCTTTATAATTACAAAAAGAGTATTCCTTATTTGGAAAAAAACTAGATATATTTATACTTCTAAGGGCTACTCCTCCAAAGGTCGCTATTTCTCCAACTTTAAGTATATTTGATGAGTTTATAGTTGCTTTTCCATTTATACTTATTGAGGATGGTATTACTGGAAATCTGAATCTATCTTCAGCTTGTCTAAGCCACATTTCCATTATAAAACACCTCCTAGTTGTGCCATTTGTATGCTTGCAACTAATTTTGATGTTACTTTTTCAATATCAGCTTCTTCTCTAATCACTATTGTATCAGCTAATTTAGCTATACTTATATTTCCACCATTTTTTCCACTTCTATATTGATTTGCTTCTTGTTTAGTTAAAACCATTTCACCTTCATGAAGTCTTGTTGAGAAATCATTGTATGGTACATAATTTAAACCAAATGCATTATTTTTACCAGAATCACCAGCCTTTGTTCCAGCATATGGATCCTCTTTATAATTTTTTTTACTTTTTTCCACTAACTTTAAAACAGTTCCTGTAATACTTCCATTCTTTATCTTATTAACCATAGTTTGCCACCACTTACATATATCTTTAACTATTTTACACACTTTATCTAATATGTTAAAGAAAGCTCCTAATATTGGCTCTACAATTTTCCATCCCGTTTCTAACAAAGGCCCTAATGTCTCCCATACTGTTTTCCATATAACTCCTAATGTTTCTATAAAATTATTTATTTGAGGAGCATATTCTCCTAAAAAAGTAAAAATTCTTGTAATAATTGGGCTGACGGCTTCTACAACAGGTCCAATCAATTGAAATGCAGTTGTTACTACAGTACCAAATATACTTATTATACCTTGTGCAACTGGTGATTTATTGTTTATACTGTCTAATAATCCGTTAACAAGATTTACTATAGGAAGTAATGAATTTGTTAATGCTGTAAAATCAATATTTTGAGCAAGCATCTGACCTGTATTACCTATTGCCCCTGGAATATGCCCTAGTGCTGTAGCTGTCTGAGTTTCAATTGGATTTTGTTTATTTTCAGCAATCTTTTTTCCATTCATTACATCTGCTACTTTTTGAGAAAATCCACCCAAACTTTGTGGTACTTTTTCTAAAAATGAATTTATCTTTTCTAATCCACCTTGTAATATAGTATCAAATGGTTCAATCATGTTATTCAATCCCATATCAATGTAAGTTGATGCACTAGATAATAAACCAGGAATTGTAGAAGCCATTTCATTAGCTAATCCATTTTGCTTCTCCTTTATACCTTTAAGTGCATCATCAAATGTTTTATAATTTTCTCCAACCAAAGTATTTAGTGCATCCATATTACCCTTTGATGCACTTACAAAAGCTGCTGACACATCTTGTTCACTACTGGTATCCATATTTAATGCTCTGACATCTACCATAGCCTGAGTTATCTTCTTTGATTTACCAGCGTCTCCTCCACCAATCATCATTGCCTTAGTACTCATTGAAATAACTTCACTAGGATCAAAGGGTGTTTTTAATGCAACATCTTTTACTATATCATCGTAATAATCATTAGCTTCAGACTTAGCTTTAGCCTTATTTTTAATTCCTGTAGTTCTTTGAACAACATTAGTTAAAACAGCTTTTTGATTTTGCCCTTTACCTACTAAATCTACACCTTTTTTTACAGCTTCACCTACTGAAAATCCATTAGTAATATCAGATATTTTGTCTTTTATTCCTCCTAATACACTACTTGCTTTATCTTTTATTGAAATAGCTCCACTCCACACTCTCCCAGCAAATTGCTTTAATTTTGATAAGGTACCTATTAAAACATTTTTAGCTAAGTCTTTAACTGAAATGGCACTAATCCATTTACTATTTTTAATTTTACTTAATATATTTAGTATATTTTGGACGCTGCTACTTCCTTTTACATCCATCACTACTCTGCTGTTAAAAATTTTATTCTTAAGTCCAGGTAATTTATCAGTAACCATTTTTTTGGGAACATCTATTGTTCTAGTTTTAACTCGCTGAACAATCTCTTGTACAGTTTTTATTTTTGTAGGTTTATTACGCTCGTCTTTATTAACCTCAGAATTATTATTTTGGGATCTTGCATTTGGATGTGTATCCCTTCCTTTTTTACTATTTGCAATTTGTGATAATCTAACTAACTTACTTCTAGCCTTTTCTGCCTCTCTTCCAATTGTCCCTAAATCTTCACTAAAATTTTTACTTGATGAAGTTGAATTATTCATACTTGCATTCATTTTTTCTATAGAAGAATTTACACTTTTTATGCTATCTTTCATTTTTTTTATAGAAGAATTTACACTACTTATACTACTACTTGCGCTAGCCATAGAACTCTTAATATTATTTGCCATTGCATTTGTTGAAGGAGAAACAGATACAGTAACTCTTCTAAAAGTCTCAGTAACTGATATGATTTGCTTCATTTTTGGAGTGTAATTATCTGTAAGATACATATTTATACCTTCTTCTCTTACATTACCCACTATATACCACCTCCTGTCAAAGGACAAACTCCGTATCCATGCTTCATTTTTTCAACTTCCTCTTCAATTTCTAAGGCGAAAAAAGCTTCAATAAGCTTTAATTCGCCTTTATCCATTGCATAAAAAAGGGACGGTCTAATACCTTTTGTCTTCCAATAATAATACATTATTGTGGTCTTGGTATCCGTCCCTATTAGTTTTTTACCTCTTCTATGACTGCATTTTTACCATAACCCATTACATCTTGAAGGATTCTGTATAGATTAGTAATTTCACCTGGTAACAATAGCTTTCTTGCTAATTCCTTTGGAGTTGGAGCCTTAAATTTACTCATTAATTCCTTGTTTTTAAATAAAAGCTTTCCATCTAAATCACAAACACCTTCTATAATTGTAAGCATCTGCATCTCTGGTAAGTCTATATCCGTTTTCATATTTTCATCAATTTTAAGACAAGTATTTTGTATCTCCTCATCTTTACTTATTGTCAATGCTCTACACATTACTTTAAACTCTTGGCCAAATATATTAGATAATCTTTTTAGTTCAACTATAGTACTTGGTCTTTCTAAATTTTCTGTATCTACATTTAAAAGTAAGTCTACTATATTTATATTTTTTGATAATCCATTTTCACTCATTATTATCTACTCCTTTATCAATCAATTTCTATTAACTAACAGCATTTATTAACTATATATTTACTAACTATCCAGATAAAACTAAATTATATCAAGGAAGTCATACTCAGTAAATGTGAAAGGAGCTTCTATTTCTCCTTTTACTCCAACTTCCCAATCAGCTAAAGTTAAGTCATCAAAAGCTATATTTTTTACTGCTATTCTCTCCGCTCCATAAGAATCTGGGTCATTTAGCTTAGATATAGCTACAAATCTAGGTTCAGAACCTCTTTTTATCTTTTCTCCTATTAATTTATGCATTCTTGAGCTGACATGATATAAAGTTATTGAACCTTTTCCTTTATATCCCATATACTTCGTATCAGTTCCCATTTGACCTGCTATTATAATATCTTCCTTTGTAAATTCCATCTTTGCTTGAAATTTCTTTACTTCTGCTACTTTATCTCCATCAAGCCAAAGTTCTCCCCAAGTACCACTCATTACATTTCTAGCTTCCATATTTGCCATATTAATAATCCTCCTATATTTCTATTGATAAATCTATATCTTCCATAGCATCTAACATCTTTATTTTTGATGTTAAGAATACTTTTGAACCTGTATTAGCTTCTCTTAGTTCTTGCTCTTTCATATTAGATATATCTATATTTTTAGATTTTAAATACTGTTTTTGTGATTCTATATCTATATCTATAATTGAACCAGCTTCTATTAATTCTTCTTTTTCTAATTCTTCTAGATATTCTTTTATAGCTACTATTAATATACATTTATTATCATAACTATTAGGAATCTTGCCTATATAATCGTCTATTATTACTTTCTTTATATCATTATTTATAATATCCAAAGTGTCAACTATCTTGATTTTTTGGAACATCTCTCCTTTTTCTTCAGTTAAATCAGTTAAAGAATTTATTCCTCTAGCAATTCTTATAGCTCCAGCTTCTTTAATAAGGATAAGCTCTCCATTATTAACTTTTGACTCTGCATCAGCTTTAGTGCTTTTAGGTATATCAATAACATCACCAAGCTTAGTATAAGTTATTGATTGACTTAAAGGTGTTCCTGCTATAATACCAGCTATTCTACTCGTAAACTCCTCAGCACTATACTTCTTTGTTCCAACTAATGTATCTTCTGTAGTAAAATTAATTATTCCCTCATGATTTCCTGCAACTTTGCCCAATATCGCTTTAACTTTAACCTTATCTGTATCTCTAAGTTTAATTATCCAGCTTTTGATGACATTCTTATCAGCTTCTATTGCTTTAGGCATACATAAATAATTAAATTCTTTAGTTTCTAAAAAGTCTAAGGCACTTTGAACCTCTTCCTCTCCTCCTAACACATAAACTAGTACTTTATTTGGTGCATTGACATTTCCCATCAAAGCCATATTTATATAGTCTTTATTTTCAGCAGATAAATCAGCTGGTATATCTTCTTTTTCATGTATTTCATTAAATCCTAGTGCTTTGGTATCTTTAAGCACCATTGCAATTATTCCTCTAGCTGAACGCTCTTTAACAGTTGTAGCTAGCTCCTTAAATGATATATTGATACTTGGTAATCCTATAGCCATACTATCACTCTCCTAAGTTTAAATTTATTTCTTCCATATTTTCATATACTTCTTCTTCTTCATATACACTATCAAGAAAGTTTAATGTAATTGAAAAGTTCAATGTATAAATTGACTCCTCTTTTTTAATGCTTTGTTCAATTTTAGCTATATTTAATTTTCTATCTCTTACATTTACAGTTCTATTAAATAGCTTATCAAGTTCATCTGAAACTTCATACATTCTTATATTATTTGATTGTGGTCTTGGTAAATACTTTATAGACATAACAACATCTTTGTTGTTTGTCTTTAACATTATGGGTGTACAAAGAACTGATACCATACTTACAAAAAAACAAGACCCTTCTGAACCTTGCATACTTTCATCATCAATAAAAATACTTTCATCAAAACTTTTTTTAAGTATATCAATAATTGTTTCTAATATTTCTTTGTTTTTAAGCAAATAATCACCACGCTATCACTAAATATTTTTTTACTTAATGTGGCAAACTTCTTATGAGTAGCATAAGTAATTTTTAAAGATACATCTAATTTCTCTATTGTTATGTTCCCTCTATATTTTTAGGTAATATCATGTTTCTCAATTCCTCACCTCCCTCACTATAGATTTCTTTCACAATAACATTATCTCATGTATTTCAGTGGGTGTTGTTGCTATAGTGTGTATAAAGTGTTGTAAAAGTGTTATGTTTTTTATAATATTTCACTTAATTTACAAATCATCTTTTTCTTTAAGTTGTAGCAAGAAGTTCTATCTAAATGCAATTTCATAGAAATATAGGTCATATTATTTTTAGTCTTACTATTATAAAAGAGATTAAAAAATTCCATCTCCATATCATTTAGACAAGTTAGAGCATTTTCTATTTTTTCCTTTTCTATTTCTATATCATCTTTTTCCATTTTTAATTTTCTTAATCTCTCCTCTTTTTTTATAACTTCATTTTCAACAGAAGAACTTATATTATATGTAGTACTAGTTTTTTCAGTATAAACTACAGCTCCACATCCAAAGTATTCATTTTCACATCTTTTTATATCTAGGTTAATATTCTTTATCTTTACATCCAAATACTTGTAATTATGTAATCTTTCATCTACTTCCTTAAGTAATATATCTTTTTTATTATCCATTGTATTTCTCCTTTTTATATTTTATTGTCTTTAGCCTTAACTTTATAATGATAGTTTCTAATCAATAGCCTTATTGCAAGTTCCACAAACTTTAAAGAACATTTTGTTCTATATATATTCAAAAAATTTTATTCATATTTTGTTCTGAAATAACAGAATTTTTTATGCAAAATGAATCATAACTTTTTATGTCTATTTCTACTCTTGATATATAATTATTTGTAATTCCCGCTTTCTCCAAATTTAGTTTGCGACAACCTTATAGATTCTCTGTAACCTTTTAAATTATTTTTAAACATACTTTTCTCCTCCTAGTATAATTAAGAATATTTTGTTCTTATCTATATTCATTATATAGAATTATTTGTTCTTTATCAATATTTTTTAGAAAAAATCATTCTTTTTTCTTTTATTAGTTTTAATTTTTAGAACAATTTGTTATAATTTATACATAAGGTGGTGTTATAATGTTTGCCAAAAGATTAAGAGAACTTAGAAAGGAATTTGGATTTACTCAAAGAGAACTTGGTGAAAAAGTAGGAGTTTCTCAAAGAGTTTTAGGATACTATGAAACAGAAAACAGATTTCCTGATGAACATATTTTAAATAAATTGGCTGATGTATTTAATGTATCAGTTGATTACCTTCTTGGAAGAACCTTGGTTAAGGAAAATATTGACACTGTTGCGGCACATAGAAAAAATCCACACGAAGACTTACCTGAAGAAGCTCAAGAACAACTTAATGATTATATAGAATTTTTACTAAATAAATATAAAAAAAAATAAACTATATAATGAGCAGATTTATTTCTCTGCTCTTTTAATATAACTTTTCATCAAACATACATTCTATATTAGGGGGATTTTTATGAATAATTTGGATAAACTTTTTGAATTAGCTTCTCAGGAAGAGATAATAATTCATTATACCACTCATATTGCAGGTGACTTAGAAGGATTATATATAAACAGGCATGGTATAAAAGTTATATCATTACTCAGTAACTTAAAACAAAATACAAATAAACTTACATCCATATTAGCAGAGGAACTTGGACATCATTTCACTAGTTTTGGATACTATATATCCTCTTATAATGATTATTACACAAAAATCATTATAGATAAATGTGAAAATAAAGCTTTAAAATGGGCTTGTGAATTTTTAATTACAGAAGAAGATATAATAAATATAATTAATTCTGGTATTACTTGTGTTTATGAAATGGCTGATATGCTTAATGTAGATATCAAATTTTTTCAAAAAAGATTGGAATTCTTATCATTAAAAAAACAAACTTTACCACTTGGTAATAATAAATATCTTGTATTAACTAATTTGCCATATTTCTACATATTTGATCCAATTTCATAATAAAATGGTAGTAATTTTAATTGACTTAATAGCAAAAATCTATATATTTATTTTAGCAAATTTTGGTTTCTATAAACTCAATATTAATATATAATAATGATAGCACATTATTTAAAATTCTAAAAACAAATACATGCTTTTTTAAGAAAGGTTGTTTGATGAATGTATAAAGAAAAGTTTTTTGATAATTATTTTAAGTTCTTAGCACTATTTTTTTGGCCAATTATGTGGTATAAGTGGATAGTAATTTCAAATGGTACTCTTGAAAATACATTATTTACTGCTTATACAATTGTTGCAATTATTTACATCATTTTATACTCAATATTTATAATAAAATATAAAGACATTACACAAATAGATTTCTTTTACAGGATAAGCACTTTACTTGCGTTTATATTTACTCTTTTTAGTTTCTTGATATATCCAAAGAGTTTATTTTTCTTGTATCTAAAGATAGTTTTTACTGGAATATATTTTTATTATTCAATAGTAAAAACACTTAAATTTAAACATGAAGAAGGAATAGTGGGAATTATGGCCTCAATTCTATTGATTGTAATCACCTTGTTCTATTAAATCTAAGTCTATTTGACTTAATATGACTTTAAATGTTAGACATATACATCGTTTTCTGATATTATTTAAGTTGGTAGCTTTATATTAATAATGAAATACACTATAAAAGGAGTTAACTATTATGGAAAATATGGAAAAAAAAGTTTTAGTAACAGTTGGAGAAAAAGAGATAACTAATATTGATATTGAAAATGCATTAAAATCATTAGATCCTTATCAAGCAATGCAATTTAAAACTGAAGAAGGAAAAAAACATTTATTAAATGATTTAGTAAACCAAGAACTATTCTTCTTAGATGCTAAGGACGAAAAATTAGATGAAGAAGAAGTGTTTAAGTTAGAAATGAAAAAAATAGAAGCAAATGTATTAAAGCAATTTGCTATAAATAAAGTTTTATCTAGTGTTGATGTAACAGAAGATGAAAAAGTAAAATTCTTTGAAGCTAATAAGAGTTCTTTTTCTAAACCAGAAAGTGCAACTGCTAAACATATACTAGTAGATAGTGATGAAAAAGCTAAAGAAATACTTGCTCAAATAAAATCAGAAGAAATATCTTTTGAAGATGCTGCTGTTAAACATTCTTCTTGCCCATCTAAAGATATGGGTGGTGATTTAGGAACATTCGGTAGAGGACAAATGGTTCCTGAGTTTGAAGAAGCTGTATTCTCTATGGCTAAAGGTGAAGTAAGTGAACCAGTTAAAACTCAATTTGGATACCATATAATAAAGTTAGAAGACCTTCAAGAAAGTACAGAATCTACATTTGATGAAGTTAAAGATGAAGTTGAAAAAAGTTTATTATACCAAAAACAAAATGAAGTTTATGGAAATAAAATAAATTCTCTTAATGCTAAATATGGAAATCTTGTAAAATACAACGACTAATAATAAAACAACAGATAAAAAAGGCTGTCTTATCTATAATTTTTAGAAAAGACAGCCTTTATATTAAAGTTTAAGAATTTAATTTCATATTATTATTCTTTTATTACAAAGAATAGAAGTAGAAACTTGAAAAGTTTCAAAAAATTTTCTAATTATCATCTGCTAAATTTTTATATCCACGTATTATCTCATAACAATAACCTATTACATCTCTTCTTTTTATTATCCCAATAAATGTATCTTGGTCATCTATAACAGGAATAAAATTTTGATTCAAAGATTTTATTACTAAATCTTCAATATCTGCATTGATGGAAACAGGAGAATTATCCATTTTTCTATTTATATCTGTTACTGGAACATCTTCCAATCCTTTTAGGTCCAGATTTAAATCGTTTTTTAATGTCCATAAAAAATCACCTTCTGTTATAGTTCCAATATATTTACCCTCTTTGCTTATTATTGGAATTGCAGAGTATTTGTGATATTCCATTTTTTCTAGGGCTTGCCTTATAGTGTAGTCTTCATATATATATGCTACTTCACTTTTTGGTGTTAGAAAGAATAATATGTTCATTACACTACCCACCGTTACCGAAAACTTATAAATATTATCCAATATTTATAATGTTACTTTTTTGCAGTAACTTTCTCCTTTCTCATTTTCTAAGTATTTTTTAGATACTATACGCTGTAACAAGCGTTTTTCTTTTAATAGCTTTAAATGTCTATACTTTATTAATATTTTTATATGGTCTATCAGCGTCACTTATTCTTTTTATAGAAAATTAACTAGAGGTTAATTGACTTAAACTTAGCCATAATAATTTTACTCTACACTATTAATTTTAACATATTTATCTTATTATTAATGCCTTTATTTTAATAATTTTAATTTATTTTGCAATTAATTTAGTTTACAAAAAACTGAAAAAACCGCTAAACGATTAGCGGCTTATCTGTCATATTACTAGAATACTAATATATATGAATTTTTAATTATAATCTAACTACGTTAGCAGCTTGAGGACCTTTAGCTCCATCCACTACTTCGAATTCAACACTTTGTCCTTCTTCTAATGATTTGTATCCATCTCCTGTTATAGCTGAGAAATGTACGAAAACATCTCCTTCACCTTCTACAGATATAAATCCAAATCCTTTTTCATTGTTAAACCATTTAACTACACCAGTTTTCATTAATAAATCCTCCTAAAAAAACACAATTATTTAGCTACTCTTTTCTGTAACCTTATTACTACTTTATCATATATAGCTATGTTTGTCAATTATTATTATTTTTATACATTAACAATCATTTTTTTTAATTTATAATATTAAATCATTGTTATCTTTTATACTTTATTTTTCTTTATAAATTTTTAATAGTTTATTTTTATTATATGGAATCTTATAGATTTATCACTCCAACCTAAATCCCATGGCACAAGCATTCTATCAGTATTATGACAGGTTACCAAAGGATATCCTCTTGAATCCAATCCCGTTACAGTCGAAACATGTGTTATTCTACCTTTTTTTTCATATCCTACAAAATCTCCAGGACGTAGATTATAAGCTTCTTTGTAAACATCTTCGTAAGAACCTTTAGCTATTAATGAACCTCTTCCACTATAGAGAGCATAATTTTTAAAAGCTTGCGCATTTACCCATGCTTTTGTTCCTGCTCTTTCACTATAATTCCAGATTGAATTTTTCTTAAACTTTCCACTTTCAAACATTATCTGTGATGCAAAGTTGGCACAATCTCCACCTTCTGGATTATAATCTCTATAATTTGGATTAAACTTCATACCATGTTCTTCATCTGCTGCTGCTCCACAGTATTTATGTGCATAATCTATAGCCTTCTTTTGCTCTTCTGTAAGCTGTAACTCTACAGCATTTTGTTGACCAATATAGCTTCTTATATCATCAGATTTTATATTTTCTAAATTTAAAGAATCTGCAAAAGGGTCTGTATACCACTCTTTAGTTATTACATATTGATTATCTATGATTTTTACATTTAGATAGTGATATGTACCTATTCTAAATACATTTTCTTTGTCCTTTTGATTTTCATATGAGTACTTATACTCAGTTGATACAGAACATATTATGCCATATAAGTCTTTTTCTTTTTCTTTTATTTTTTTAACTTTGACTCTTGTCTTTATGTCTTTAAACTTTACACCTTGTTTACTAGACCAATTTTCTAAATACTTCATCTTTTTTACTTCATTTTCATAAGCCCAAAGACCAAACTTTTTTTCTGTTTCATAAAGACCTTTTAAAATATTTTCATTTTTCTCTAATATTGCCTTATTTCTGTAGTCAAATAAATTTTCAAGCAATAACTTATACTGGTCTTTTACATCATCACCTTCAACAGTAGCAGATTCTATAACTTTTTCTTTCATATTTTTCATACTTAAATCATTAATTAAAAATACACCTGCTGTAGTAGCTAAAGATAAAAATACAAATGCCATTATACCTTTGATGTACTTATTTTTATTTTTCAGTATTTTCAAAGCTACACCTCCCAAATAGTACACCTTACGAATAAATTCACAAAAAAGCTATTATTATATACAATAATTTTCATATTTAATAATTCTCTATCTTATTATGTCCAATATTAAAAATTAATTGTATTGATACACTGTTTTTTTTACAAATTTTTATTTTATAATCTACTTTTTTCTTTTTTTTATAGTAATATATATGTATATAAATATTTTGATATCATTATGATTAATACATACTAATGGAGGGTTTTTTATGCAAAAAAAAGTCGCAGCAATTAATGACTTATCTGGAATAGGAAAATGTTCATTATCAGTTGCTATACCTATACTTTCAGCATTAAAGGTTCAATGTTGTCCATTTCCAACAGCTATACTTTCAAGTCAAACTGGTTATCCTGAGTTTACATTTTTAGATTGCACTGATGAGATGGTAAAATATTCAACTGTTTGGAAAAATTTAAAAGTCAACTTTGATAGTATATATAGTGGTTTTTTAGGTTCAAAACATCAAATTGAAATAGTGGCAAACTTTATAAATGATTATCCAAATGCTTTTATCGTAGTTGACCCTGTAATGGGCGATAATGGAATTATGTATCCAATCTTTACAGAAGAAATGAGACATGAAATTAAAGAATTAGTTAGACATTCAGATTTAACTACTCCTAATTTAACAGAAGCTTGTTTCTTAACTGGAAATGACTATACAAAAAAGGATTATAATAGAGATGAACTTATAAATATTGCAAAGTCTGTATCTTCTTTAGGACCTAGTAAAGTTGTAATCACAGGTATATTAGAAGATGATAATATATTAAATTTAGCTTATGATAGAGATACTGACCATATATTCTTTACTTCTGTTAAATACAATAACTGTTCTTATAGTGGAACTGGAGATATATTTACATCTATACTTTGTGGTATGCTAGTGAATAACCATGACTTAGGAATAGCTGTTAATACTGCAACAGATTTTATATATAAAACGATAAATTATACGTCTCAATTTGACACTGATAGAAATGATGGAGTGATGTTCGAAAACTTTTTATCAGATTTAATTAATATATAAAATTAACCACAAAAATTATCCATTTTACAAATACCTACCAAGTATATAAAATTTAGGTATTTATAAAATGGATATAATTATTAAATTATTGGTATTTCAATTGTTATCATTGCTCCACTAGTTTTTATAGAATTTTCAACATTTAAATTACCATTATGTTTTTGTATAATAGTATTTGCAATGTATAGACCCATACCATAATGAGATTTAGAGTTCCTACTCGAATCGCCTGTATAAAACTGTTCTGTAGCTTTTGATAAATCTTCCTTAGAAAAACCTCTTCCACAATCTGTAATTACAAATTTTAAATATCTTTGATTTACTAATACATCAAAATATAACTTACTTTGATTTGTTGAATAATCAATAGCATTTGAAATTATATTCATAATAGCTCTAAATAATAATTCTCTATCTATTGTTATATTCTTAGGTAAATCATCTTGCTTATAAAATTCCACATCTAAACTTTTTGTACTGGCCAGTGCTTCTATTTGCACCAAAACATCCTCTATAAATTTATCAATATTAATACTTTCTTTATTAATTGTATAACCTTTATCTGCTTTAGATATGTATATTAGAGTGTTAATATATTTTTCTATCTGAGTAACACCATTTGCTATATATTCCATATATTCTGATAACTCAGGATTGTCATTTATTTCAATCAATAAGTCCGCATTTCCATGTATAATGGTTAATGGGGTCTTTATATCATGTGCTAATGCAGATATCTGTTCTTTTCGAGTTTCTTCCAGTCTCCACTGCTTTTCTAGAGAATCTTTTAATGCTAGCTTCATTTTTTCTATAGAAAAGAGAACATTATCAATTTCATAAATATCACTAGATTCTATTGTAAAATCTAAATCTTGCTGTTGTATTTTTTCTGTAGCATTTTTCAAAAGGTCCATTTTTGCATTAATTTTTTTACCAAAAGATTTTGATAGTATAACCATTTCAATAAAAAATGCTACAACAAAAATAATTATCCCTAATACTTCTGGCTTTGGCAAATATTTTCTTAAAGCTGGAGAATTGAATTCTGATACTATATCATATCTTATTATACATACTTCATTTTGTCTAAAAAGTTTTATATAATTGTCTGACGAATGTCCACTTTTTACTTCAATACCTTTCATTAAATTCCAAGTTTTTTTTGCTTCTTTATTATTAAAAGTTCCCGAAGTCAATTTACCATCTAAAGTGTAGATTCCATAGTCACAAAAATCTGGTATTATATCTTTAGTTACTTTTTCACTTGAAATAATTTCATCTTTATATTTGTAGATTTGCTTTTCTGTATAATTGGATGGCAACACTACTCCTAATGATAATAACACAGAAAACAAAAATACTAAAAGAACTCCCAAAGTAATTGTTGTAACAAAGAATACAGACAAATATCTTACAAAAATAGTTCTTAACTTTACAACTTTTTTATTATTAGAATTTTTTTTCCGAAACATTCGTATCATATCCTCCAAACAGTTTAATTAACACCTAAGCAACTGTATATCTGATTATTTTTATCTCTTTTCTGTTATCAAATTATACTATAATATAATAATACAAATAATCTAAATAAACAATTAATTATTTTATTCTTCAGATTTCTTACCTTCCCATTTAGAAAACCAAATACATAAAATTACAAATGCAAAAATAGTTGCAAAGCCACAAATTAAACCTATTGACTGAAACTCTTGAATTGATTCAATTTCTTTAGAACTTGAAAAAGATGCCCAAACACTTACAAATCTAACACCCCATGCACAAGGAATATACTGCCATATACCATCTCCTAGTCCAGTTAGTAATAGTGCTGAAAGTAAAGTCTCCACTATACCTACTCCAATTGATGTTCCTTTTCCAAATCTCAAACTTAAGAATAAATGTAATATATATTCAAATAGATTACTTCCTGCTAAAATTAAAATTGAAATCATATAAAAACTTAGTGTAAAATGATTATTATTAAAAATAGTATCTATACCAAATTCAAAACCTAACACAGAAACTAATGTTGCTCCAAAACCAAGGCATATTAAAATTACATATTTACTTATAATTGTAAGGTATTTTGGATTAGATGATGTTAGTATATGCTTATAATTTCCTGAGTAATATTCTTGTTCAACGCACATTGAACACATAATACTTGATAATAAAGGAAAAGCTATAGCTATAACTTGTAAATATGCTACTATCTTTGATATACTATCATAACCTGAAATATTGTAATATCCTAAAAATAAGCCTATTCCTACTAATGCAATACAAAAGTGTATTAGTACTATGTAAGTTCTTTTTAGTTTTATCAAGTCAGAATTAAATAGTCTTATTAGTTGTGCCATATTATTTCACCTCTCTATTTTTAAACCAAGCACTTGTAGCTAAAGTAAATAATATAAATAAGGCAATAGATATTAATATCCCTGGTAAAATGACATTAGTGCTTAAAAGTTCATTTCCTTCTGGTACAGGAAGTCCATTTGGTAAAATATGCAATATTGCAGCCATTAATCTTGATGGAATTGAATATGGAAATAAGCACCATGAACTTGTAGTTGAAAAAACAGCTACTCCAAATACAGTGAAAAACATATTTATTAAAACTGTAATAAACAAACCAAATTTTGAGGCTAAAAACATACAAAGTGGAATTTGCCACATAAATAGTAAGATAAGTACTATAGTTCCAATAATATTTTGATTTATTAAAATAGTTTTCTTATAAACTACTCCAATAAAAACTATCCCTATCATGAAAATAATTGAAGATATACAAAGTATAATGGTACAATAAAGTATTTTTCCAGTCCAGATATTTTTTTTGTCAACTGGCAATGACAATACACCTCGATACTTCTTTTTTTCATCTTTTTGTACTACTAAAGAACAAATCAAAGTTATTGCTCCTGGAAGAAACATAGTATACCACCAATTGTAAGCACCATTTTGTCCTCCACCTAATCCAAAGCAGATAAGTATAGAAAATATTGGGGCTATCCAAGACAATCTCATTCCAAAAGTTCCTTTCATCTTTAGGAATTCTGCTCTAACAAATCTTTCCATGTTACTTACCTCTCTTTCTATTTTCAGCTACGACTTTCATAAAAAGTTCTTCTAAATTTTGTTCCCTTGATACTTCTCCTTGATACCCTATTACTCCATTAGAAATTATTCCAATTTCATCTACAACTTGCTCAACCTCAGATAAAATATGACTTGATAAAATAACTGTAATTCCTTGTTTTGGAAAAGAACGAATCAGTTCTCTAAGTTCCTCAATTCCAATAGGGTCAAGTCCATTTGTAGGCTCATCTAAGATTAAAAGTTTTGGGTGATTTAATAATGCAATAGCAATACCAAGACGTTGCTTCATACCCAGAGAAAACTGACCTGAACGCTTTTTAAAAGTATCTCTTAAATCAACAATCCCTAAAACTTCTTCAATGCGAGAGTCATGAAGACCAAGTAATGTAGTATGAACTTTTAAATTTTCTCTTGCTGTTAAATTCTCATATATCGCAGGTGATTCAATAAGAGACCCAATGTTTGCTAAATCTTTTCTAGTCCATCTATGACCTTCAAATAATATCTTCCCAGAAGTGGGGTTTAAGATTCCTGTTATCATTTTTAATAAAGTGGATTTCCCAGCTCCATTCGGTCCTAATAATCCATAAATAGAATTATGTTTAATTGCAATTGAAATATTATCAACTGCAACCTGCTCCTTAAACTTTTTAGAAACTCCTTTTACTTCCAAAATATAATTACTCATAATTTTCATCCTTTCTTTTGTCAAACTTATTTACAAGAATCATTCTAAATCATAAATATAAGGATTTTATAAGAATTAAAAAATTATAAAAAAATGATGTGCTTTTAAATAAAACACATCATTTCTTATTTTAACTCTATTAATTCTCCATTGTAGTATATCTCTACTTCTTCAATCCAAATACTATTATCATCTTCTTGAATGACATTTTTGATAATATTATTTATAGTATATATTATATTTTGTTCATTTAAATAATCATCTTTCCAAGAAACTCTCCCCTTTTCATCAGGTTCAACTAAGTTTATCTTAACTAGACTATCTTTTTCCTGAACTTCTACTTCCATATCTAAACCATTAAAATACTCATGTGATAAAGTATCTAAGATTAACTGTAGTTTTTCTTTTAATGTACTTTCTTCATCTATTTGTAAGTATTTTACTATCTTTTCATCCTTTGAAACTATCTCTATAGGTATTTTAGCTGTTCTTCTAGGATTAATTGTATCAGTTTCTTCTTTGATATCTTCACCTTTCTTTACAACTGCAGAATCTCTAGAATCAACCAATTCTACTTTGTCAACTTTATAATCCATACATGCTGTACTCAATAAAGTAGTAGCAATTATTAAAAAACTTACTGCTATTTTATTCATAAGTATCCCTCTCCCAATTCTATTTCGATACTTATTATACCATAGTATAGACTATATTTTTATACTTTTAGGTCAATTTATTAATTATAGTAATGAATTATTTACATTTCTAATTTATTTGAATTTATTTTTATAGTATACTCTTGTTCTAAATTCGACAAGTTTTCATTTAAAAGCCCTTTTATTTCTCTTATATTTTTATATGCGTTATGATTTTCTTCACTGTGTTCATATTCAATTGAACTATCATTGTATTCTTCTGACTCATCATTAATTTCTTCTATTCTTTCTTTAGATTTTATATCGCAATTAAACTTATACTTATTTACTGGTAGACTAAGACTTACTTTAGAATTTGGAACCTCTATATCTAAATTTTTAGCAATTGGAAAATCACAATATATGCTAAAGTTGTTATCGTAATGTGAATTTCTACCTATTTTTTCTTTTATATTTATATTTTCAGGTATATATTGTTCTACATTATTGACAAATATGTCTTCATATTCTGAAGATATATCTAATGATTCTGTTTCTATATTTACGTTTTTAACACCTAAAACTGATTTTGTAGATAATTCAAGATTATTGCTAGATATTAAGTTTAATGTATCTAGTTTATTTATATTATTTTCAGTTATAACTCTCTCAAATCTTCCATAAGAAGTCTTATATGTTATATTGCTTGAAGCTACATTATCATATACTAATAAAGATGAATCTACACTTGATACATTTATATCTACATTATTTGGTACATAGATTACTATTTCCCTATAATCTCCTGAAAACATATTATTTATAGATGTATTGAATAATTGGTCAAAATTTTTAATTTTTTTAACACGATTTTCATATTTTCTTTCACCTTTTACAACTAATGTCTTATCCTTTAAAGTTACATTATATTTGTAAAATTCATTGTTTCCTCTTGTTGTCACACGTACATCTTCACTTGAATGTCTCTTTATCGTAACATTTATATTGCCAACAGATACATCTAACTTGTCAATATTTACTTTTTCTTGATAAAGTTTATTTTCCTTTTTGAATTCAGCTTCTTTTTCGAGTCCAAAGTTTATTAAGCTTGGCATAACTAAAATCCCTGACCATGTTGTTCCAATTATACCTATTACCAATAAAACCGCAGCAAATATGGCAAGTTTCTTATTCATGTTTATCTTCTCCTTTCTTATCATCTATTTCTTCAAAATCTTTATACATTGCCTCAAAATTTATACTATCATCGTTGTAATTATCAGATTCCTTTATATTCTCTTCTTTTTCTATATTACAATAATCATCATATAAATCTTCATTACTATCTTTATTTAAATCTTTCTCACTTAAAGTATCCTTATTTCTTTTTTCCATCTTTTTATTTGCATTTATATAAATGTTTTTTCTCTTTATCCAATTTATATAACTGCCTAACAATTGTTTACCTAACTTTATAACAAACAGTAAAATTTGCCATGCCAGTATCTCTAAACCTATAAATGCTATAGTCGCAAATATACAAAACATTGTAACATCTGGAACCATTGAAATAAATTTAATCACAAATGGAATTGATATGACAAAAGCAATCAATGTACATACTAACCCAATAGCAACTGTAATAATAGCACATACAAATGCAAATGCTGGAATAATCAATAATAAGGATAAAAATACTAATAAAATCTTTATAGCTTCTCTAGATACTCCTCCGACACCTTCTTCTATACTTGGAGTAAGCTTATCATTTACTCTTTCTTTCGATTTATTGTACTTTTCTTTAGCTTCATCTTTTAAAATAGAATAACCCTTTTTCATATCTAACTTGAATTTACTAAACTTATCATTTAAAATATCTGTGTTTATTATTTTTTCATCTTCAATGTTTTTTTCTTTTGTCTGTAGAATAAGTTCTCTTGCTATAGATTTTGGTGAACCAAGTGATGCTATTATTTCCATATCACTCTTTCCTTCTATAATCCCATCTACAAAATATTCTTCATAATCTCTCAATATATCATTAACTTCGCTCTCAGAAAAATCCTTTTTTAGATAATCCTTTAAAATTTCCAGAAACTCAGTTTTATTCAAGTTCATTACCTCCCTCATCTTCACTTATTAAAATCTCAACAGCTTTTACAAATTCTCTCCACTCTTCCATCAGATTGGATAAGTTTTCTTTTCCTAGTGAAGTTATTCTATAGTATTTTCTAGCAGGACCCTCATTAGATTCTAGTATATACGTTTCAAAATACAAATCTTTTGTCAGTCTTCTTAGAATAGGATATATCGTTCCTTCATTTACATCTATTACTTTGGAAATATTATGTACTATTTCATATCCATACATATCTTTTTTAGATATTAGAGCAAGTACACAAATTTCTAAGACACCCTTTCTAAATTGTGTGTTCATATACTCCATCCTTTCTTTAAATACACAGTATTGTGTTTTACAAGGTACTATGTTAAAACTTCTTATGTTTTTATAATAACACAGTACTATGTTTTACACAATAGTTATTTTTTAATATTATTATTGATTAAATTCTTATGTAAATGTATAATACTCTAATCAGATATATTTTATGAAAGTGGTGATAAATTGTCTAAAACAAAAGAAGATAAAACTATATTAATCTTAACAGCTCAATTTGGTGCTGGTCATATAAGTGCTGCAAAAGCAGTTAAAGAATGTATCATGGAAAAATATAGTAATTACAATGTTGTTATACAAAACTTTATAAATGCAAGTATACCTATGATGAATAAGCCTATGGTGAAGCTTTATGAAAACAATACAAAATATACTCCTGGATTATATAATTATTATTATTATTTTAAGAAATCGTTTGACTCAAGACATGATTTCTCTCATAAATTATATACACCTAAACTTTCTGAGTATATTTCTGATATAAATCCAGATTTGATTATCTCTACATTTCCACTAGCTGCTGCTTGTGTAAATAATTTCAAGATAAAAAACCCTGATATAAATATACCAACATTGACAGTTATCACAGATGTTGTAGACAGTATGGAATGGGTTTTTGAAAATACAGATTTATATTTTGTTCCATCTCCAGAGATAAAAAATAGATTTTTTCAAAAAGGAATAAGTCCAGATTCCATAAAAGTTACTGGTGTTCCTGTAGATAAGAGATTCCAGATTGAAAGTAAAGAACCTTGTTATGGAAAATATAGGCTATTGCTTTTGGGTGGAGGAAGAGGTCTATTTGATATAGATGAGGATTTTATGCATTGGATAGATGACTTCATTGAAGAACATATTAATTCCATAGAGATTACAATAGTTACAGGTAAAAATAAAAAACTATATGATAATTTAACTCATAAAAAACCTCTAAAAAATATAAAAGTACTTGGATTTGTAAATGATATGTACAATCTGATAAAAGAATGTGACTTAATGTTGACTAAACCTGGAGGAGCAACTATATTTGAAGCAATCCAGTCTCAAACTCCAGTACTTGTTAAAATGCCAAAAGTTGGTCAAGAAATTGAAAATGCTAAATTTATAATAGATAAAGGACTTGGAATGATTTATAGTGATGACCTAGACCTAAAAAACATATTTTATAAGTTAGTATCAAATGAGTTTGATTCTATAATAAATTTTATGAAAAAGAATCTAGAAGAGTTTAAAACAGTCATTCATCCAGATGAAATTGCTGATTATATATCAGAATTAATAGATAATCAATATAATTAATTTTATATTAATTTTATTGTAAAACTTAAAATCCAAAATTAAAGGCAATTGAGTATGGTTTTTACATTTGAGATTTAACTCAAAATGATTTAATCATACTTAATTGCCTTTATAACATCAAAATCAAATTATTACTACTTTATCTTAATATATATTTTTCTTGTATTGCATATATAATTGTTGTATTTCTTCCATGCTTCTCTTTAGTTCTATTTGTAAATCCGAAGCAGTTTGATAATCTTTATTTTCTACAGCCTCTCTTACTCTAGTAAATAGTGATTCCCTAGTTAAAGTATCTTTCATAATATTAAACTTTAAGTCTGATATTGAATTCCAAACTACTTCATCAAGTGCATCCATATTTTCTTTTGTGTGTACTTTTACAATACTTCTTATCTTTTGAATTCCAGCTTCTATTATTCTAGTTTTTAATTTTTTTTGCCACTTATCTATTGCCCCAACTTTAAATGATTCTATTATACTATCAGTAAATACATCACCTTGTTTTAAAGATTTTAATTTAGAAGCATATATTTCTAGGTTTTTCATATTTTCATAAACTGTTGCTGGAGGTGTTCCAAATCTTGCATTTCTTTCTTCTAAATTATAATGTTCAAATACATCATTTTCATCTCTATATGCTCTGTCTTTTTCTAAATAGAAACTTTCTTCTCCCACATTTTTAGATAATTCTTTTTCTAGTTCTTTAGTACTAAGTCCACTCTTAGCTGCTGCTTTTATACCATCTAACATTGTTTGATAACATCCTGCTATTACTAGGTAAGTATTAGATAGAGGACTTGGTGATCTTAATTCAAATCTTACAGTTTTTGGATTCTTTATATCTCTTATTAACCCAACAAGTACCGACCTATTTCTAGATGGCATTTCATAACTATGACCTAAAGATGTAACTATACATACAGGTGCTTCAAATCCAGGAACCAGTCTATTAAATCCATCATTAGAAGCTGTTACAATCGGATTTAATACTTCATAATTATAAAGAAGTCCCATAAGAGCTCCATACCCTAATTCACTTAGATAGTCTTCTTTTAAATCTTTTGGAGCAAATAAGTTTTTTATACTTCCATCTTTTAATTTTGCACTTACTCCTACATGTGTATGACCACCACTTCCTGCAACTCCATGAATTGGCTTTGCTTTAAATGTAACTTCTAATCCATGCGATGTAAATACATCTTCTATAACATCTCTTACTAATAATTCATTATCTGCCGCTTGTAGTGGTGTAGAAAACTTCCAAGAAACCTCTAATTGCTCCATAGCATGGTTTGTTTTTCCATCTATACTTATAGAACTTTGAATTCCCCCAACCTCTTTATGAGCCATTTCAGGGCTTACACCTAGCTTTTGAAGTATTATTAAACTTTGTTCCAGACAAGTTCTTATAATACCATGAGTTCTTTTCCAGTATTGTTCTTTTAAGCTTTGTGATACATATAATTTTTCTAAGTCAGCTTTATCTTCAGGAGTATTAACCCAAAATTCGAGTTCTGTAGCTGCTGTTAACATTATTTCTTCTATATCATCTACTGAGTTTATTCCTATATTGTTTATTACATGTGGATATTCTCTAAATATTTCAAACATAGATTTCTTAAAATATTTATCTGCTTTTTGAAGAATTCCCCTAGAACATACTTTTTTATTATCGTGTATTAGAAATGCAGGTATCTTTAATGTTCCTACAGGCAACCCTACTTCTTCATCTATGTATTCCATATTGTAATCTACATACCAATGACAACTTTTATCTGGCATTAAGTCTACTTTTGCATTATTCAATGTTGCTATATTGTAAAGTTCAACACTTGAACCATCAGTTTGTATAGCTGATTCTAAGAATTTATCTATATCCTCTAAAAATAATTCTACAGGAATTTTTTCATCTGTTGCATTTCCTCCTAAGTCAACTCCCATTAAAGAAACGAACCTTATGTTTTTATTGCTCTCTAGGATTTCTCTTATTTCTTCATTGGTATGCTTATCTTTCTCTATTACATATAATAAACTCTCCATCTTTTCACTCTCCTATGATTTTTGTGTAAATTTTATTTTATTAAATATACAAGATAAAATTCATTTTTCCTTATATTTATGAATTTTTCTTGCAAAATATTCGTGTTTTATTCGTGTTTTTATTTATATTATTATATATCAAGTACAAAAAGTTCGCAATATTTTTTCTTGGAAAAATATTATACATACAATAGTTTAACATTTTTATAAATATGGGGTATACTAAAATAAAAGTATTTTTGTTTAAAAATTTAATTTAGCTTATAATATAATCTATACTAGTAATAATACAAAAATTTAGGAGATAAACTTTATGGAATACATAATTTTCGATTTGGAATTCAACCAAGGATTTGACAAAAAACTCAATAAAACTGTGTCCAATGAAAAATGTCCTTTTGAAATTATACAAATAGGAGCAATTAAACTGGATTCTAAATTTAATATAGTAGATACATTTAATAGCTATATTAAACCTACACTATACAAGGCAATGCACCCTTTTATTAGTCGTATGACCAATATTAAAGACTCTGATTTTAACGATTCACCTACTTTTCCTGAGGTTTACAACAATTTCATAAAATTCATAGCATCACACGACCCTATACTATGTGTTTGGGGGGTTGGAGATTTAAAGGAGTTATACAGAAATATCAATTATCATAAGCTAGCATCAGATATTTTACCTAAGTCTTATATTAATATTCAACAACATGCATCTAAATATTTTAATAATCCAGCAGGAAAAAGTATTGGCTTGAAAAATGCTATTTCTATATTGGAACTTGATGAAAAAATGTCTTATCACAACGCTTTAAATGATGCATATTATACAGCGAAGGTTTTTATTAAGATATATAATCCAAGCATAGTACCTGATATATATGTGTATACAAATATTAAATCTAAATCTATAAAGTATTCTAATAAAAAAAGAGTTGACTATGATAAATTATTTGATGAGTTTAAGAAAATTCTAAATCGTGATTTGACTAAAGATGAGAAAAAAATTATTAATTTAGCTTACAACATGGGAAAAACAAATCAATTTGAATTAGAAAACTCTAAGCAAAGAAAAAATAAGTGAAATTTATTTAGGTTAAAAAAAGGCATGTAGATTAAAAGAATAATTAACTTTAAATTTACATCTACAGCCCAATTTTTATCCTGATTAAACTTCTATATTATCTCTAATTCTACTGGACAATGGTCTGACCCCAATACCTCAGTATGTATATTTGCATTTGTCAATCTATCTTCTAATTTTTTAGATGCACAAAAATAATCGATTCTCCATCCAGCGTTATTTTTTCTTGCATTAAATCTATATGACCACCAACTATACACTCCTTCTTTATCAGGATTAAAGTATCTATATGTGTCTATAAATCCACTATCTAATAATTTAGAGAATTTTTCTCTTTCTTCTTTTGTAAAACCTGCGTTCTTTGTATTGTTTTTAGGATTTTTTAAGTCTATTTCTTTATGTGCAACATTCATATCTCCACACACTATTACAGGCTTATGATTATCTAATTTAACTAAATAATCTATAAAGTCATCTTCCCATCTAGTTCTATATTCTAATCTCTTTAATTCAGATTGAGAATTTGGCGTATATACAGTAATAAAATAAAAATCTTCAAATTCTAAAGTTATAACTCTACCTTCCTTATCATGTTCTTCTATATTTATTCCATACATTACTTTTAAAGGCTCTTTTTTTGTAAATATAGCAGTACCTGAATAGCCTTTTCGCTCTGCATAATTCCAGTACTGAAAATAACCTGGCAAATCTAACTCTATTTGCCCTTCCTGTAATTTAGTCTCTTGTAAGCAAAATATATCTGCATCAATATCTCTAAAAAAGTCTAAAAATCCTTTCCCAACACACGCTCTTATCCCATTGACATTCCACGATATAAATTTCATATTCCACTCCTCATCTAAATAGCAATTTTCTATTAGTTTTTTTATTTATTTTTCTATTTGTTTTTATTTTAACATTAATATACTATAAATTTATTTTAAAATCATTATTTCTTTAATACCTAAAAGATACATACTTTAATCAAATTTTAATTTTTTTGTTAATTCTTCAGGATTCATTGAAGAAACATACATATTTGTTCCAAGTTCAAATCCTCCAAGGTTATACTTTCTTGGTATTATGTGCATATGGACATTAAAGTATGATTTTGTTTCAATTTTTGTTGGATGAGTATGGATACATAAGTTAAATGGCATATACCCATTTATATTATATAATTTTTTAAATAACTTTTCGAATATCATAGAAATCTCTTTTACATTATTATCTGTTAATTCATCAAACTTTATGTTGTCTTTAAATATTACTCTTACTTCTCCACTGTACTTAGTTGCATATGGTATAATCACTAAAAAAGCGTCTCCATTATAAACCACTCTTTTATTTAAACTTATTTCATTTTCTACCAAGTCATTATACAAAGAGCTTTTATTACTATCATAATACTCTTTTGAAACCAACAATTCATTTGTAATTTCAGGTGGAATAAAAGACATAGATAGTATTTGAGCATGTGGATGCATCAAAGATGCTCCAGCCTTTCTCAAGAAATTTTTAAAAATACTCACATATTCTACTTTGTCATCTTTCGACAAATCTTTAAATCTATTTCTATACATAAAAAAAACATCTTCAAATTCTTTTTGATTCATATTGTAAAAACTGCTGTTATGTTTATTGCTTTCTATCATTACCTCATGAATACCATATATATCTCTTGCCAAATCATCAATTATAGGAAATTTATTATATATAGATTTTACAAGCCAACCTTCATCACCTTTTATTTCAAATAGTGTATCTGTTGCATAAGCTTCATTTCCCTTACAAAATGGGCATCCTTCATCGTATTCATTCGTTTCTTCTTCATCATTTGGTACATCAATTGTATCTAATGGTCTTTTCAGCCTATCAGTAGCAAATATAACAACATCATTAGTAATTGGATCTATTCTTAATTCTCTCATAATTAACACCTCTTAGTTAATAGCCTTTAATATAATTATATGATATTTATTGTATCTGTTAAATAAATTTATAATATTTTTTATAATTTTACATATTTAGTATTAGGTATTTTAATTTTCTAATACAAAAAAATTATAACTAATATATCCATATATTATCATACTATAAATAAGTTTATGTACATATAATTTATTAGTATAAATACGAGTGTTTCACTGTAATTTGTTAAAAGTTTATTTTAAAGCTATATTAATTTTTTTTGATGATTTTTACCTATAAGTATGTTATTATTATCTTGTAAAGATGTCTTGTATTCCAATATACAATTTACATAATACAATATACGTATTTAAATTAAATAGGGGGTATTAAAATGAATTATTCAAACAGAGTTAGTGCAATGCAAGCCTCTCCAATCAGAAAACTTGTTCCATTTGCACAAGCAGCAAAAGATAAAGGAATCAAAGTATATCACTTAAATATAGGTCAACCAGACATAAAAACTCCTCAAGGGTTTTTTGATGCTGTTAAAAACTTTGATAGCGAAGTTTTAGAATATGCTACTTCTGAAGGTATTCCAGAATTATTAGAAGCACTTCAAAATTACTACAAAACTTACAACATGGATTTTGAAAAAGATGAATTATTAGTGACTAATGGTGGTAGTGAAGCTTTACTTTTCACTATGATGGCTGTTTGTGACCCAGGAGATAATTTATTAGTTCCAGAACCATTCTATACTAACTACAATGGATTTGGTCAATGTGTAAACGTGGAAGTTAATGCTGTTACAACAAAAGCAGAAAACGGTTTCCACCTTCCATCAAAAGAAGAAATAGCTTCTAAGGTAGATGATAGAACTAAAGCTATAATTCTTTCTAACCCAGGAAATCCAACTGGTGCAATTTATACAAAAGAAGAACTTAATATCCTAGCTGAAATAGCTAAAGAAAAAAATCTATGGATAATAGCAGACGAAGTTTATAGAGAATTTGTTTATGATGGACTTGAGTATACTAGCTGTGGTAACTTAGAAGGTGTACAAGACAGAGTTATAATAATAGACAGTGTTTCTAAGAGATACAGTGCTTGTGGTGCTAGAATTGGTTCTATCGCTTGTAAAAATAAAGGTCTTATAGCTCAAATACTTAAATTGTGTCAAGGAAGACTTTGTGTTCCTACATTAGAACAAATAGGAGCTGTTGAATTATACAAAACTCCAGCTTCTTACTTCAAAGAAGTTAATGAAGAATACAAAAAAAGAAGAGACGTATTATACAATGAATTAATGAAAGTTGAAGGTGTTATATGTAAAAAACCAACTGGTGCATTCTATATAGTTGCTAAATTACCAGTTGAAAATGCAGAAGATTTCACAATCTGGATGTTAAAAGAGTTCAGTAAAAATAATGAAACTGTTATGGTTTGCCCTGCTGAAGGATTCTATGCTACTCCAGGTTTAGGACGTGACGAAATAAGATTAGCTTACATCCTAAATGAAACTGACCTTCATAGAGCTGCTACATTATTAAAAGAAGGTTTAGAGCAATATGTAGCTTTACACAAATAAATTTTAAAAGTTTACTTTATGTAAATTTTATCAGATAAAAAGTCCCCTTTTCAACCAATATTTGAAAAGGGGATTTTTCATAGTTTTCTATCTAAATTCGTCTTTATTTAATATATATTGAAGAGTATTTATTGCTCCTAGATAGTTCTTTCTATCTTCTTCAGTTAGTCTAGAAAGCTTCTCTTCTAATCCATCACTCAATTTATCCATAAAATCAGAAGCTATCTTATCTCCTTCTTCTGTAATATCAATTAAATACTTTCTTCTATCAACTAAATCTCTTTTTCTTGTTACATATTTCTTTTCTGTTAAATCATCTACCATACTAGTTAGACTGCCTTTTTCTATATTTAATTTAGAGCATAAATCAGTCATGCTTATTACTCCATAATTTCTTATAAATACTAATGCTCTTAATTGTGTTTTATTTACATTATAGTCTGGTGCGAATTTTTTTAGGTCTTCTAAATATAAGCTAGAATAAATCTTCGGAAATGTTTTTACCAAAAAACTTATAGTATCTTTTACTACGTATTTCATACAATCACCTCAGTTGTTTTAAAATTTATTAAATTATCTAACTAACTTATTTCAGTTTACATTAAAAATATTGCAAGTACAATAGTTTTTAAATAATGATTAAATTTAATTAGTAATCTTATTGTTTTTCTTATTTTTAATAATATTTCTCTGATTAAATATTATTTATATAGCTATTTTATTAAATTCATGATATAGTAAATAAGGAAGAACTCTTCACAGCGGTGAAGAGCAGACGCTAGCCCATTAAAATGGCTATCTTATTTATAAATAAGATAGCCATTTTTAATTATATTTTATCTATAAAACTTACACTCTTAAATCCACATCTACTTTTCCTAAATCTTCTTTATAATCTTTTATAGCTGGTTCTACAACTTCATTTACAAATTCTACAACTTGTTCTGGAGCTCTTCCTATAAAGTTTTTTGGGTCCATTATAGATAATATTTCTTCCTTACTCATTTTAAATGAATCATCATTCATTATAAGCTCAATTAAATTATTATCTTTACCTTCATGTTTAACTCTATAAGCAGCTTTCATAGAATATTCTCTTATTATCTCATGTAATTCCTGTCTATCTCCACCTCTTTTTACAGCTTCCATAAGTATTGTTTCTGTAGCCATAAAAGGAAGTTCTTCATTTACACGTTTATTTATCATATTTTCATATACTACTAACCCATCAGTTACATTTATACCTATTTCAAGTATAGCATCTGCTGCCATAAAAGCTTGAGGTATAGCTAATCTTTTATTGGCTGAGTCATCTAATGTTCTCTCTAACCATTGAGTAGCCTGTACCATTGCAGGGCTTATAGATTCAGATATTATATATTTAGATAAAGAAGCTATTCTTTCACTTCTCATTGGATTTCTTTTATAAGCCATTGCTGATGAACCTATTTGATTTTTTTCAAACGGCTCTTCTAATTCTTTTAGACTTTGTAAAAGTCTTATATCATTAGTCATTTTATGCATACTTTGAGCTATTCCTGATAATACACTTACTACTTGATAGTCCAGTTTTCTAGTGTATGTTTGTCCACTTACTGCATAAGAAGAACTATATCCCATTTTGTTACAGATTTTCTTATCTAACTCTTTTACTTTTTCATGGTCTCCTTCAAATAAACTTAAAAAACTTGCTTGAGTCCCAGTAGTCCCCTTAACTCCTCTTAATTTCATATTGTCTATTCTATAATTTAAGTCTTCTAAATCAAGAATTAAATCTTGAGCCCACAAACAAGCTCTTTTCCCTACTGTTGTAAGTTGTGCTGCTTGAAAGTGCGTAAAACCAAGAGCTGGCATATCCTTATACTTAAGTGCAAATTCTTTTAAGTTATTTATTAAATTTACAAGCTTTACTCTTAAAAGTTTTAGTGCTTCATTCATTTGTACAACGTCTGTATTATCTCCAACATAAGCAGATGTTGCTCCTAAATGAATGATTCCTTTAGCTTTTTCACATTGTAAACCATACGCTTTTACATGAGACATTACATCATGTCTTACTTCTTTTTCTATTTTTCTAGCTTCATCAAAATTTATATTATCTATATTAGCTCTTAACTCATCTAATTGTTCTTCAGTTATATTGATTCCTAACTCATGCTCGCCTTCAGCAAGAGCAACCCATAATCTTCTCCATGTAGAAAATTTAAATTGTGGAGAAAATATATAACTCATATCTTTACTACAGTATCTATCTGTAAGCGGATTTGAGTACGTAGTATATTTGTTATCTATCATTATATTAGCACCTTCCTTAAATCTTTTGTTGTATAGTTATTATGTACATATTAGTACATAAATAATTATATATAATTTTACGAACTATAACAAGGCTTTTTTATTTTTTGTTCATATTTATATAGATTATTTTTTATGTGCTAATATTTTTTATTTATATCTAGATTATCTTTTTCAATTAAATAATCCACAATCTCGCTATCAACAAAATTCAATACATATTTATACCTAATTGCATAGTATTTATCACTCCAGCCAAGTTGATTTTTTACGTCACTCTCATCTGCCCCAAGTCTTAAACTTATTGCTGCAAATGAATGTCTAAAGTCTCTTGCTGAATATTGAGAAAGTCCTGCTAAATCTAATGCTTTTTTTACTATCAATCTGACATTTCTATCTGTTATAGAATTGCTTTTTTGAGTTGTAAAAATAAAATCATCATTAGGTATTATTACTTCTGGAAGTCCAGAATAGTTTCTGTAGTCTTCTAAAAGCCTAAAAAAGTATGGATGTAACTTTACTACTCTCTCTTTTCTTCCCTTTCCTAGTCTAACATACGAGTTATCGTTTTCATCTACCATAAGGTCTTTCCACTTTAAGCTAACTAATTCATTTAATAAACACCCAGTAGTAACTAGACAGACTATTATCACTCTATCTCTTATATTCAGTTTTGGCAAAATACCTATAAGCTTATTTATTTCCTGTATGCTTAAAACATCATCCTTTGTCTTTATTCTAGTTACTGTTGGTTTTTCTACATGTCTAAATGGATTTATATCTATATATCCTTCTTTTTTTAAGAAGTTGTAAAAACTATGTAAATAACTATATATCTTTTC
The DNA here is from genome assembly GCF_020662275.1 of Clostridioides sp. ES-S-0006-03. NCBI lineage: Bacteria > Bacillati > Bacillota > Clostridia > Peptostreptococcales > Peptostreptococcaceae > Clostridioides > Clostridioides sp. ES-S-0006-03. The sequence goes on along the minus strand of NZ_JADGMM010000005.1, from coordinate 291,306 downwards.
ACAAGTTGATTTTGCATATTTGGTTTGTATATAGTCCACAAAATTTTTACAATCTTCTTTTGTTACATAAATTAATTCCTTTCCTTTTAGAAACTCTTTAAATAACATAACCTTTGATAAATAATCGTGTTTTGTATTTGGGTTTAATTTTGTAGAAAAAACATTAAAAGTTTCATACTCATAATCATCCAATATTTTCGTACTATACATAATAACTCCTTTCCTTTTCATAAAATAAAATAGTTATACTTTTACTATACCATATATTTCCCTCTCATATATACCCCTTATTCAATAGACAAGTTTCAAGTTTATGATTTTAAATTATGAAGGTTTTATGAAAATATCAATCTTCCATTGTGCACTACACAGTACTATGGTATTATAAGTTAGTAAAAGATGGCATATTTTATTAATCTTTGAATAAAATATGCTACTATAAATTTGTATTGGAGGTATTTAAATTTGGAAACATTTAGTTTGCTTGAAGTTTTTAAAGCAGTCATTTTGGGAATAGTTCAAGGAATTACAGAATGGCTACCAGTAAGTAGTACAGGGCATATGATATTAGTTGATGAATTTATAAAATTGAATTTTTCATCTACATTTATAAATACATTTTTAGTTGTAATTCAATTTGGTTCAATATTGGCTGTACTTGTTATATTTTTTAGGAAGTTAAATCCTTTTGATAGTGCAAAAAATACTAAACAAAAAAAAGAAACAGTTCGCTTATGGCTTAAGGTTATAATTGCAGTTATACCATCTGGAGTTATTGGTATACTGTTTGAGGATGATATAGACAGATTATTCTTCAATTCAACAGTAGTTGCAATTGCTCTTATTGTATATGGTATAATAATGATAGGACTTGAAAATAGAAATAAAAGACCAAAATATAAAGATTTTTCTCAAGTTACATATAAACTAGCTCTTTGTATAGGTTTATTCCAATGTCTAGCTCTTATTCCAGGTACATCTAGATCTGGTTCAACTATAATCGGTGCAGTATTACTTGGTACTTCTAGATACGTAGCAGCAGAATTTTCATTCTTCTTAGCTATTCCTACAATGCTTGGAGCTAGTGCATTAAAACTTTTAAAAGCTGGGTTTGGATTTACTGGATTTGAATGGCTTATTTTAGGTGTTGGCTCTGTAGTAGCTTTTATAGTTTCAATCGTAGTTATTAAGTTTTTTATGGATTATATCAAAAAACACGATTTCAAAGTCTTTGGCTATTATAGAATAATTTTGGGTATAGTTGTTCTTGGTTATTTCTTTTTATTCTAGAGTATTTTAATTTAATGACAAATGATAAGGAGAAAAATTATGAGTGTTAAAAAGGAAATATTTGATTGGATTAAGTCAATAGCCATGGCTATTGTACTTGCATTTGTAATATTACAATTTATAAGACCTTCTATTGTTAGTGGAGAATCAATGTATCCTACTTTAGATGATAAAGACTATCTAATTTTAAATAGAATATCATATAAAGTTGGTAAACCTGAAAAAGGTGATATTGTAGTTTTTAAAACTAATTTAGTTGATGGAGATACTGGAAAGAAAAAAGATTTAATAAAGAGAGTTATAGCTACTGAAGGTGACAGTATAAAAATATCAAATTCTAAAGTATATGTAAATGGCAAATTACTAACCGAACCATATATACATAATAATTATACTTCTGGAGATATAGACACAGTTGTTCCAGAAGGAAAGTTATTTGCAATGGGTGATAACAGAGAAAATAGTAATGATAGTAGATTCCCAGATGTAGGTATGGTTGATGAAGACGAAATTCTTGGTAAGGTCATGGTAAGGTTATTACCTTTTGATAATATTGGAAAAGTAAGTTAAAAAAATAAGAGACTGAGTTGGTAATATTTATTCTACACAATTCAGTCTCTTTTAATTTTTTGAATTCAAAATATGTTTTATTCCCTATCTTCTTTTGATTCTGTAATAATTCTTATTATATCACTTGCATCTTCATTAAAGGTTGTTACTATACTTAGATAGTCAGTGGCCCTGCTCATAGCCAAATAAACCTTATTTAAATCACCTACAAAGTCATTTACTTGATAATCTTGCTCTGTATCATTTATTGTTTGATTATACAACATTTCTAACTCACATATTATTATCGCTTTATATTCTAAATTCTTTATTGTATATATATTTGCTATTGTCGTTCCTATCTTCTTACTTATGTTTGTTAAGTTATCTTCTGCGCATATATAAGGAATTTGTGCTTCTTCTAATGCCTTTTTTAACATGTATTGAAAATAAATAGTTTTTCCACTTTTTAATTTCTTCTTATTATAAGGATATACAATAGCAACTTCAGAATAATCAAGACCTTTTTTGCTTATTAAATATTCGATTTCCCATATTACAGAACTTATTTGGTCATCTAAATCACTTACTTTTATTATATCAACCGACTTATTACCACCTCTAAGTGCTTTTGTATTAAAAAAAGTATTAAACTTTGTATTAGGTCTTAATTCATTAATATAAGCGTTAGAATTATTGGAAAAATTATTTGTAAAATCAACAATTTCTTTAGCTTGCCTATAATTTTTATTTAATATTATTTTATCATCAAACTCTATATTGCTGTATAGTTTCCTAAATATATTTAGTCTATTAAAGATATTTAAAGAGTTACAAGAATACACATTAAATATGAATTTTGTTTTATATAAAAACTCTCTTATAAAATCTATTTCATAATCTAAAAAACTTTCTGCTTCATCAATAAAAATAGCCTTAAACATATTTTTATTCTTTATAATGTTTTGTGCTTGCTTTACAAGATTATTAAATGTTTTTTCATAATCATTTTTTAACATATTATAGTCAATAATTAGATTATATTTTTTAGCTAATTTAAATATAAAGGAACTAAATGTATGAACTTCTAAATTGTTATTGTCTTTATATAATAATTCTATTCTTTCTCGAAGTTCATTACATAGTTGTTTTGTATGTGTAAATATTAGTAACTTATGATGTGGATATACTTTTGCCAGTTTTATAGCTCTAGAAAGCATATTTGCCGTTTTTCCTATACCAGAACCGCCTTCAATAAGTGTATTTCCATATTTAATAGAAATAGCATCTTTAATTTGAATTTCTTCCATCATAGTTGCTGTATACTTATAGTCATCATTATAGAAGGAAATTTTTTTAAATTTTTCGTTTAGGTGAAGTGTGTCATTTATTATATAGTATTCTGAACATATATCTAATAAAAATAAATTTAAATTTATTTCATCATTTTTTTCCTTAAGATATTCATCCAGTGAAGCACTAGCCATTATATCTTGAAGCTTATTTTTATCTATTATATTATTATTCACAAATTCTTCAAACTCATAAGCTTCGTCTACTTCAACATATGGCATAATGTAAACATAGTTATAGCTTATATTTCTATTCTTTTGTCCCATTTTTAGTTTCAAAAGCTCATATTCCTCATGCATAACTTCAAGTAACTCTTCTTCCAAAATAAAATATATGTCTTCTGTTGTATCCATAAATTTTATAAATAAAATTTTTCCATCTTTTACATACAACAAGTCAGTATTTATTCCTTTAAAAGGAGTAACTTTTGGCACTACTTTAACGTCCTTATTGATATTTTCGTAAAATACTTTCTCGAATTCTTTCAATTTCAGGGCGTCTAACTGAGAGTTTATATTTATGTATTGGCTCACTTATATTACCTCCTTCTGTTATAACTAATTATACCATTTTAAACTATATTTTTATATATACTTTTTATAGGCAAATTTCGTAAACAAATTCAAAATAAGTACAAATAAATACAAAACTATTAAAGAAAAATTGCAATAAGTATAGATATATATAAATATAAAATTCTTTATGATAAGCACTGACAAAATAAACTTCAGAATTATTTTTTTAAATAATAAATAAAATCTACTCTAAAAAGGTAAAATTTCTTTAACTATTGACTTATATTACTTAATTATATAAAAATTAACGAACAAAAAATTTTAAAACCTGCTAAAAAATAATCCATTCATATTAGCAGGTTTTATTTAAATTATCTTCCTAAAAAAACATTAAAGTTTGATATATCTGTGTAAACTGCATAAAAAACAGGGTAACGATTTTGGTATAGTTCATTTAAAAACTTACCTTGCATTCTCACAGGGAAATAGTGACCATCTATATGACGGAAGTTAAAAATCACTTCAAAAGTTTCTCTCTTAGGTATTGCTTTATTCAGTGTATCAAGTACAACCTGTAAATCCTCTGGTGATATAGGTGAAAGTACATCAAAATCTTTGGATGAAACATTTCTAGCTGAATAACCAGTAAACTCAAGCATTTTTTGATTAAAGTAAAGTAGTTTCAAATTTTCCATACAAGCAAATTTTGCAATACCATCAGTAGACATCTCCAACAATAACTTTACATCTCTAGTGTCTATATTAAATGCTATACCATCAATAGAATCATCCCCAAAAATATGGAAAGAATTTTTTCCATGACCCTTTGTATAGTAAAGTGCTTGGTCTGCTTTTTCATAGAGTTCAGAATACTTACAGCCATGCTCAGGATATATTGCCACACCAATGCTACATGAAATAGAAAATTCTTCATGTTCAGCAAAACGTTTCTGGTTAATCTTAGAACAAAAACGCTCTAATTTATCCATAATTACATAATTACTGCTATTGAAATCTTTTATCAACACAACAAATTCATCTCCACCAATACGCCCAACAATATCATCTTCACGAAATTGAGACTTTAATTCTAATGCAAATTCACTTATAATAAAATCTCCAAATGCATGACCATATCTATCATTTACATTTTTGAAATCATCAATATCAAAAATCAGAAAAATATGTTCTGAATTTTGATTTTTATCACTTTTTAAAAATGTACTAATAAAGTCCTCTGTTACTCCCTTATTATAAAGACCAGTAAGAGAATCACGTTGTGAACGCTCAAGAAGCAACAATTCTCTATTTTTTTCTTCATCTATATTTTCACGATAAGAAATCATGCGAACAGATTCATCTGATGTCCAAAAGAAAATTCTGGCAGTAATCCTCATCCAATGATAATTTTCTTCATCTCTTTTAATTAAAAAGTCATAACTTATGTTATTGATTCCACTATTATAACACTTAAGAACATTTTCAGGTAAAAATGTATCTAAATAACCTTGTGCATACTCTTCTTTAATTTGCCCTTTAGCAATTATATAGAGTGCTTCATCATATGGTGTGCTAAGACTTAAGCCAAACTCTTTAAAATATCGATTTGCATCTTCACAACCAGCTTTGTTATTAGTAACATCAATCTCAAAAATATTTTCATAGAGATCTTCAGTAGATTTACTCAATAACTTTTGATATTCTAATTTCTGAGAAGAGCTGAGATTAATTATTTGTTGCTTGTATTTCTTAAGCACACGTGTAATTGTAAAAAGTACAAACATTATAATTAAAATTATAATTGCAATCCCTTTTAAAAACTGTATTTGAAGTTGTCTACTCATTGTAGTCAAATCATTTTCCAAAACAAGATGCCATTTTAAACTTGGGATATACTGATATACAACATAACTTTTTAATTTTTCTGATGAATTCCAAAAACTATTCTGTTCTTTTTTATTGCTCAAGATTAAATCTTTTGAAGCAGATAAATTACTACTTTCGTCTTCAAATAAATTAACATGTTCATAGCCTGTTTCCTCAGATGATAATTGAACAAATCCTTTATCATCAATTAGACGTGCTACAACATCAAACTTTTCATCATATTCTTTAAGTAACATTTGTAATGAGTCAACTTTTAATCCAACCCCAATAATTCCCATAGTTGATCCATTATCATCTTTTATCTTACAATTTACAAATACAGTAATACTATTATTACTTGCCTCATCATTATCAACATTTAATGAATATTCTTCATCCTGTTTTAAAAAATCATAATACCACTGATTCTCTGAGTTGTCAGCACTAAGTGTCCTATCAAGTCCATTAAAATGATAATAATTATTTGTCTTGGTTGAAACTAAAAAAACAGAATCATAGGAATATTTATTTCTGTATGTATTTAAGTAATCCTGTAATTTATAAACAAAGTTCCTATCATTTATATATTCTTTCTCACTAGTTAAAAAATTTTTTAATAGACTATCATTGGCCATGGTAAGTGATACATTTATAGGTTGTGAAAGAAGTTTATCTATCTGATAATAAATACCTTCAGCAGCCAATGTAGATACGTGTTCAATATCATTTTTAAAAATATTAGTATTAGATTGGTACCCAATCACAGATGTAGCTATAAAACCAATAGTAATAATAACGCAAACAATAACATTTGTATGTAAAAGTGTATTTTTTTTCATCATGTATCCTCTCTTTCATCATCACTTTGGCTCATTGTATTCTCAACTTTTTAGTGCTTACAATATAATTAATTTTAATCAGCAAACTATCTCAAAAACTTAATTTTATTTCAAATATTAAATTTCATAAATCAACATTAATGCATAGATATTACATGTAAAAACATATAAATTGCTCATCTAAATCATTTTTAATAATATAAATCTATTATATAATTTTTATTTATTATTATATATTTTTAATATTCCTATAATATATTAATATAATCGATAATGCACATCCAAAGCACATCAACAAAACAAAAAACTTAAGAACTTCTGCTGTATAAAAACATATTATCTATCTTTAACAATTATAATTAAAAGTTTTTTGATACAGCATACCTGTAGTTAATTCTGCCCAACTGTAATTTGTCATGTATTCTCCAGCATATGTGTTAATTGCCATCATATCCCACCTTAACATATTATAATAATCACAATCAAATTTTGTAATATCTACTGCAAGGCTATTCCATTTTTTAATAACTATATATTCAATTTTTGCATCCTTTATGGTTTTCATCAGATGTGATATAACAGTTTGCGTTTGATTTTGCAAAGAACGATTGTATTCTTTGTCTTCCCAAAGTACTGCTGCAATTTCAGCAATAGTCACACTTGCTCCTTTCCTATCTACTAAATAAGCTAGTAATTCTTTTGATTTTGCTCTAGTAAAAGTTAATGGCTTTTCATCTACAAATACCTCAAAGTTACCAAATGTATGAATAAATATATGGCTCTTATGGTTCAAAACAACAGGAGAACGTAAATTTTCTATTTCTTTCTGAATTCCTTCTATTGTAACAGGCTTTAGAAGATATCCACTGGCATGCATTGAAAATGCATCTAACGCATATTCTGAATAACCAGTTACAAAAATAATATTTATGTTTGGTAAAATTTCTTTTGCTAGACATGCAAACTCTAGTCCATTCATACCGTACATCTCAATGTCAAGAAATGCAATATCTACAAAATTTCTTTTTAAATACTCTAGCGCCAACTTAGGTTCATCAAAAAGAGTAACTTTTTCAATACCAGAAATATATGTTAATTTTTCATTCAAATTTTTAAGAGCAATTTGCTCATCATCTACGACAATTATATTCATAATTTTACCCCTTTCTAATAGGAATGATTATTGTTGCTATTGTACCTTTTCCTATACCACTTTCTATATTTAGAATTCCATTACATTGTGTCTCTAATCGTCTTTTTACATTTTGAATACCAACATGGCTTTTTCCATCATTAACTCTTTCAAAGGGTTGGAAACCTACTCCATCATCTTTTATAACAATATAAATGTTATTTTCATCCTTGAATGTTGATACTATAATTGTTCCCCCTTCTTTTTGTTTTGTAACACCATGTCGTATCGCATTTTCAACAATTGGTTGTATAGTGAGAACAGGAATAAAAAAATCAGTAATTGTAAGCTCATAATGTATTTTTATACGCTCTCCAAAGCGTAATAACTCTATGTACAAATAATTTTTTAAATGAGCTAATTCTTTTTCAAATGGAATTAGCTTTTTTTGTGTAAGAGAATCCATATTTCCACGAAGATAAGAAGAAAATTTTTCTACTGCATGAACTGCCATGTTAGAATCATGTTTACACAAATATTGGATAGTGTTAAGTGCATTATATAAAAAATGAGGCTGTATTTGACTAAGCATTATAGAAATACGATTTTCCATCAATTCTCCCTCTAATCTCTGTTGAAACTTTTCCTTTCTCTTGATAGATAGCATCATATGCCCAATCTGTAATACAATAGTGGTTAGAAAACCTGTACAAAAAAATGGTAGACTTCTAATGTATATAGTATAATAATTTGCTATTTCTGCAATACCACCTATAGTTGCTGGTAGATAAGCAAACAAAGCAATCTTAGCATCAGATTCTCTGTATATAATAATTTCAATAACCAAGAACCCCATACCAAGTAATACAATTAGAATACAGATGCTATTTTGTAAAATCAGAAACTCATGCAAATCATAAATATGAAGTATTTGGAGAATAACACAAAGTAGTATGATAGTCATAATTAAATACACACATAAATTTATAACGTTCAATCTCCACTCAGTTAAGTAAGTAGACAAATAAAGTATACAAAAAGTTGGAAGTAAAAACTGCGACAGTAATTCCAAAATACTGACAAGAGTTGGAGATTGGATAATAAGAGTAAGTATATTAAAATCTGCTAAACACCAAATTCCTCCAAATATAGCAAAACATGATAACAAAAAAATCTGACGTGTTAGCTCACTTTTCAAAAAAAACAAAATGATACTTGCAATTAGACCAAATAAGCCAAAAGATATTGTTAACATAGTAAATATAAGACCAATCCTGTTTTCGTGGAGTATACTAACAATTAAATCGCCCTTGGAGCCAATCTGCATTTCATCAAAAAAACATACTAATTGTAATGCTCGCCCACTAGGGTACACTCGTTGTATATTTATCTCAACTAAATCGTCAACCGATATTCCATCAGATTTAAAACCTGTCCAAAGATGACCTGTAGACTTTGTTAGTGCATTTTCTCTACCTTCTTGTATGGAAAATACCTCTTTATTAGATACACGAATATCAACTTTTAGATGGCTGATATGTAGCAAAAGTGTCTCTCCAGCTGGAATATTTCTGCTAAAATGTCCACGCAAATAAATAGACTCTTTTCTTATATCATTCAATGAGTCAACATTGATAAACGGCTGAAGATTTTCAGAATTAGATGTTCTAAATTCTCCAATAAATGAAACTGGAATAAGATTGCTTCGAGGATTTGAATGTTTATCTGATTTAAAAGCACAAACAAACAACAGTATTACTGATAAAGTTAGTAATACTGGTAAATAATACATATACCATCTAGATGTTTTCTTTTCCACAATAGTTTCCTCCATAAAATATATGTATATCTTTTATATATTTGAATATATAAAAAAATTATATAACCTAAAAATATTTATTTAGATATAATAGATTATTTTATCACTTCATTATATCAAACAAACTTAAATAATTATACAAACAATGTGTATATAAGGATTAATTTTATTAATTCTTTATAATTAATATTTATCAGCCTTATAATTATTTCAAATTATATCATTTTATACCTTGAAAATTAAAAAGCCACAGGATAAATTATTAAATCCTGTGGCAAATCTAAATTTTTAAAAATATTTTTATTATCATTTAGATATTTATATTTTATTTTGCATATTCTATAGCTCTTGTTTCTCTTATTATACTTACTTTTATTTGTCCAGGATATTCAAGTTCATCCTCTATTTTCTTAGTCATATCTCTAGCTAATAAGTGTATTTCTTCATCATTTATAGCTTCTGGTTTTACCATTATTCTAATTTCTCTACCAGCTTGTATAGCAAATGATTTTTCTACACCTTCGTATGAATTAGCTATTTCTTCTAGTTTTTCAAGTCTCTTAATATAAGCTTCTAAAGTCTCTCTTCTAGCACCAGGTCTAGCAGCTGATATTGCATCTGCTGCTGTAACTAATACAGCTTCTACTGTTTGAGGTTCATAATCTCCATGATGTGTACTCATAGCATGTATAACTTCTTTAGATTCCTTATAACGTCTAAGTAAATCCATACCTATTTCAACATGTGTACCTTCCATTTCATGGTCTACAGCCTTACCTATATCATGTAACAAACCAGCTCTCTTAGCTAATCTAATATCTGCACCTATCTCAGCAGCCATTATACCAGCTATATGAGCAACTTCTATAGAATGTTTAAGAACATTTTGTCCATAACTAGTTCTATAATTAAGTCTACCTAATAATCTTATTAATTCTGGATGAATTCCATGTACACTAGTTTCAAATGCAGCTTGTTCACCATATTCTTTTATAATATTGTCAACTTCTTTTCTCGCTTTTTCAACCATTTCTTCAATTCTAGCTGGATGTATTCTTCCATCTGCTATTAACTTCTCTAGAGCAATTCTTGCAATTTCTCTTCTTATTGGATCAAATCCTGATAAAATTACTGCTTCTGGAGTGTCATCTATTATAAGGTCTATCCCTGTTAAAGTTTCTAGAGTCCTTATATTTCTACCTTCTCTACCTATTATTCTACCCTTCATTTCATCATTAGGTAAGCTTACTACTGTAACAGTAGTTTCAGCTACGTGATCTGCTGCACATTTTTGAATTGCATATCCTATAATTTCTCTTGATTTCTTATCAGCTTCTTCTTTAGCTTGACCTTCTATCTCTTTTATCATTATAGACATTTCACGTCTTACATCTCTCTCAGCATTTGTTAAAATAATTTCTTTAGCCTTATCAGATGTAATTCCTGATATGCTTTCTAATTTTTCCAATTGTTGAGTTTTTATTACTTCAACTTCTTCTTCTTTCTTTTCAACTGTCTTTAATTTTTCACTTAAATTTACTTCTTTAGATTCTAAATTTTGTAATTTTCTATCTAAGACTTCTTCTTTTTGTACTACTCTTTTTTCATACTTTTGTACTTCTGTTCTTCTTTCTTTGTTTTCTCTTTCAGCTTCTGTTCTCCATTTATGGATCTCTTCTTTAGCTTCTAATAACTTTTCTTTCTGTACTGTTTCTGAGTCGTGGTGTGCTTTATCTATTATTTCTTTGGCCAAGTTTTCAGCTTGTCCAATTTTTGCTTCAGATATATTTTTTCTAACAAAATATCCAGCTATAATACCAACAGCTGCACCTATTACAATCATTACTACACTATCTATGACATCCACCTCCTTCGTTAATAATCCCAAAATGTCATCACTATGATTAAAAAATATTCCTAATAATTAAAATTAAATTTAGATATTTTATCCTCACTTAATTTTATAATTTTTTCAACATTGTGTCAAGCTAATAGGGAGCGTGGTATGTCCTTATTTAATAGTTATTTTTTTATATTTTCACTTATTTTTCAACAACTTCTTCTGATACCAAAGTACCGGCTTCTTCACTAACCTCATTTAAATTGTAAAATGTTCTAACTTTTTCATCTATTTCATTAGTTAAATCCATATTATCCTCTAGGAATTTTTTTACATTTTCTCTTCCTTGTCCAAGTTTAGTGTCATTGTAACTATACCATGAGCCTGATTTTTTAACTATATCTATGTCAGCAGCTATATCTAAAAGATCTCCAATTTTTGATATACCTTCTCCATACATTATATCAAATTCAGATTGTTTAAATGGTGGTGCTACTTTGTTTTTAACAACCTTAACTCTTGTTCTGCTTCCTATAACCTTGTCACCTTGTTTTATTGTGTCTATTTTTCTAACATCCAATCTAACAGATGAATAGAACTTTAATGCACGTCCTCCAGTAGTCGTTTCTGGATTTCCAAACATTATTCCTACTTTCTCTCTTAATTGGTTTATAAATATAGCAACACAATTTGATTTTTTAATCGAACCAGTTAATTTTCTAAGTGCTTGAGACATAAGTCTAGCTTGTAAACCTACATGAGAATCACCCATATCTCCGTCTATTTCTGCTTTTGGAACCAATGCTGCAACTGAATCTATTACTATTATATCAATTGCACCACTTCTTATTAATGCCTCTGCTATTTCTAAGGCTTGCTCTCCTGTATCTGGTTGAGATATGATTAGATTATCAACATCCACACCCAATGCTTTTGCATATACTGGGTCAAGCGCATGTTCAGCATCTATAAATGCAGCTATTCCTCCATTTTTTTGAGCTGATGCTACACAACTAAGTGCAACAGTCGTCTTACCAGAAGATTCAGGACCATATATTTCAACTATTCTCCCTCTAGGTAGACCTCCTATACCAATAGCTATATCTAAACCAATTGCTCCTGTTGATATAACATCTATAGACATAGACGTTGCTTCTCCCAATTTCATTACTGAACCTTTACCAAAATCTTTTTCAATTTTACCTAAAGCTTCATTCAACGCTTTTAATTTTTCTTGATCTACACTCATCTCTATACCATCCCTTCATTTATCTACAAACATTTGTTCTCTTGTTATATATTAATTATATAACATAAATCAAACCTAGTCAATTTAAAAACGCTCCTAATGATTATATTTTTATTTGCTACATTTTATTTATAAACCATTATCAATAATTATATACACAAAAGAAAATATTCCTAAAAAAGAAAAGAGGTATACTATTATAGTATACCCTTTTTTACATTTTTAAAATTTTAAGTTGCTATTTTTTATTTATTAATCAATCAATTTATGATTATTAAATGATAATATTCTATTTAGAAGACATGAAAAGTTCTTTATTTTTATATAGGTATTCCCATCCAGAATATAAAGTAAGCAGTGTTGCTATAAGTATAAGAATTCCACCTATATTTAGTATTAATTCATTTTCAAACTGAGCCCCTAACAATAAAATTACTACTGATATCATTTGAGTTATCGTTTTAAGCTTTCCACTGCCACCAGCTGCTATTACTTTTCCATCAGCAGCTGCTATAGCCCTCAATATGCTAACTGTAAGTTCTCTAGCTACTATTATAATTACCATCCAACTACTTACAAGACCATCTTCTATCATACATGTAAGTGCTGAGATTACTAATAACTTATCTGCTAATGGGTCCATAAACTTCCCAAAATCAGTAACTAAGTTATACTTTCTAGCTATCTTTCCATCTAGTGCATCAGTAATTGAAGCTACTATAAAAATAATACAAGCTAATAAAAACTTGTTCGGTACATTAAATAACATTATTAAAACAAATACTGGAATTAAAAATATTCTAAACAAAGTTAATTTGTTAGGCAAGTTCATATACAACATCTCCCATTAAATCGTATTCCATTGCATCATTTATTTGAACACTTACGAATTCTCCTACTTCAAGATTATCTACACTTTTTACATATACTATACTATCAATTTCTTCTGCATCACCCTGTGTTCTTCCTGTATATACATTATCTTCTATTTGCTCTTCTATAAGGACTTCATATGTTTTTCCTATTTTTTTATCATTAAGTTCTTCAGATATTTTTTGTTGAATCATCATTAAAGTATCTCTTCTTTGTATTTTTACTTCTTCATCTATATGATTTGGTAATTTATCTGCTGGTGTATCTTCTTCTCTTGAATATGCAAATGCACCTAGCCTATCAAATTTAACTTCTTTGACAAAATCTACAAGCTGTTTAAAATCTTCTTCTGTTTCACCAGGAAAACCTACTATTATCGTAGTTCTAAGTATAGCATCTGGTATATTCTTTCTTATAAGTTTAATTTTATTTAATATATCCTCTTTACTAGTTTTTCTATTCATTAACTTTAAAATACTGTTACTTGCATGTTGTATTGGCATATCAAAATAGCTACATATATTATCATGTTCTTTTATAACTTTAATCAGTTCTTCTGTTATTGATTCTGGATATGAGTACATGACTCTTATCCATTTAAACCCATTTATCTTTGCAAGCTCTTCTAAAAGTTCTGGTAATCTTTCTTTACCATATAAATCAAAACCATACTTTGTAGTATCTTGAGCTATAACTACGAGTTCTTTTACTCCAGATTCAGCCAATTTATTCGCTTCTTTAATTATATCTTCAAATTTTCTACTTCTATATTTACCTCTAAGCTTAGGTATTATACAATAAGTACAATTATTGGAACATCCCTCTCCAATTTTTAAGTATGCCATATAGCTAGGTGTAGATAGATATCTTGGTAGGTCCTCATTAAATACAAACTCTATATCATCAAGGCTTACAATTTGATGTTTCTCACTCAAATCTTTAAGTATGTCATCTATATTTTGGTAGCTTCCTGTACCAACTATTGCATCTATTTCTGGAATTTCAGTTTTTAATTCCTCAGAGTATCTTTGAGCTAGACATCCTGTTACTATCAATAACTTTAGATTACCAGTCTGTTTTAATTCTGCAAATTCTATTATCGTATCAATTGATTCCTGCTTAGCTGACTCTATAAACCCACAAGTATTTACTATAATTACATCAGCTTCTTCAAAATCTCCTATTAATTTATAACCCTTTTTATTTAAAATTCCCATCATTATTTCTGCATCCACCAAATTTTTTGAGCATCCTAATGATTCTAATGCTATCTTTAACATTTTTTCTCTCCTTCCAATATGCTCTCATATAAGCCTATAACATCTTCTAGGGCTTTTTGTGTGTCATCAAAATTTACAATTTTATTGTACTTATATTTTTCCACTGAATGCATATAAAGTGGGTCGTAATATTCTATAAGATATTTTTTTACAAGCTCTTCATATTTACCTGATTCTAATAAATCAATATATCCATCTACTTCTTTATGACCCAATCTTTTTCTGAATTTATTTATACACTCTTTTAAAACCAATATATTATCTTCACCTTTACCATAAATATAATCTCTACAAAGTCTATTGACTCTATTATCAATATCACATTCCAGTAGTATATGATACCCATCTCGTATCATTGCATCGAAGATTTCATTAGGAACTATGACACTTCCAACTCGCTTACTTTCACTTTCAACAAATATATAATCCTTCTTTGAGAAAAATATACTTTCAAATAAATTAGTTTCAAAGTTCTTTTGAGATGGTGGCTTCTCATCAAATGTTATAAAACCAAAGGTTGAACCACTATTTTTAGCTATACCTTCTAAATCTAATACATCTATTTCTTTTTTCTTCAATAAATGCAATAAATCAGTCTTTCCTGAACCAGTTAATCCATGCACAGATATAAAGTTCTTTGTATTCATTATATTTCTTAAGTAATCCAATACAAAGTTTCTGTAAGCCTTATATCCACCTTCAAGTTGATAAACATTTACACCTAATGATGACAATACATTTACTATACTTCCACTTCTCATTCCGCCTCTTGCACAATATATGACGATATTATCATAATTTGCTGCAAGCTCTGCTGCCTGTAAATATATATCCTTTAGCTTATATGATACATAATCAAATCCTTTTTGTATTGCTTCATGTTTTCCCTGCATCTTATAAATAGTTCCGACTTCATTATGCTCATTGTTTTTAAAAAGAGGCATATTAAAAGCATTTAATATATGGTCTTCTTCATATTCCCCTTCTGTTCTTACATCTACAAAAACTACTTTTTCTAGCTTAAGTGCTTTTTCTATTTCTATAACTGACAATTCTATTCACCTTCTAAATTCTGCAAATCTTGTTTGCTTATTAGTACCTTTCTCGGTTTGCTTCCCTCGCTAGCTCCAATTATACCTCTTTCTTCCATAGAGTCAATAAGTCTAGCCGCTCTATTAAATCCTATTTTAAATCTTCTTTGCAACATAGAAGCAGATGCTTGACCACTATCTACAACAAATTCTATTGCCTCACTTAAAAATTCATCCTCATCACTAGATTTTGATGTGTTAACTTTAGATATAGTTTCAATTATATCTTCCTCATACTTTATTCCATCCTTAACTTGGTCTTTTACAAAATCAATTACTCTTTCTGACTCACTTTCTGATATAAATGCACCTTGAAGTCTAACTGGTTTTGCCGCTCCAAGTGGGTAAAATAGCATATCACCTTTACCTAAAAGTTTCTCTGCTCCACCCATATCAAGTATTGTTCTTGAATCAGTTTGAGATGACACTGCAAATGCTATTCTAGATGGTATATTAGCTTTTATAACACCCGTTATGACATCAACAGATGGTCTTTGTGTAGCTACAATCAAGTGCATTCCAGCAGCTCTGGCCATCTGAGCTAGTCTACAAATATAATCCTCTACATCATTTGCGCTTGCCATCATTAAATCTGCTAACTCATCTATTATTATTACTATTTTAGGTAATTTTTCCTCTGATTTTTCATTATAACTTGTTACATCTTTTACTTGAGCATCTGCAAATAATTTATATCTTCTATTCATTTCTGTCACTGCCCAGTTTAAAGCATTAGCAGCTTTTTTAGGGTCTGTAACTACAGGTATCAGAAGATGTGGTATTCCATTATAATTTGCAAGTTCAACTACCTTTGGGTCTATTAAAAGTAATTTTACTTCATCAGGGTTTGCCTTATATAATATACTACTTATCAAAGTGTTTACACAGACACTCTTTCCTGAACCTGTAGAACCAGCTATAAGTAAATGTGGCATCTTACCTATATCTCCAATTATAATTTTACCTGCTACATCTTTTCCAAGTCCCATTGCAAGAGGTGAATCAAAATTATTAAACTCTTCACTTTCTAGAACTTCTCTTACTCCAACCATTTGAGCTTCCTCATTTGGAACCTCTATTCCAATTGCACTTTTCCCAGGGATTGGTGCTTCAATTCTTATACTTTTAGCTGCTAAACTCAAAGCTATATCATCAGTTAAGTTTACAATTTTACTTACTTTAACCCCTGGACTTGGTTGTATCTCATATCTTGTTATAGTCGGACCAACTGTAACTTGATTAATCTTTGCTTCCACTCCAAAATCTGAAAGTGTCTTTTCTAAAAGAGAGGCATTTTTTAAAACCTTCTTTTTGCCATTTTCATCAGATTTTTTATTTACTTTATTTAAAAGTTCAACACCAGGTTTTTTATAATTTGAATAGTCTTCATTATTTGACTCTGATACAATGCTTATTGGTTGAGTTTTTTCTACATCTAAATTAGATTTGCTTATATCAACTTTCTTTTCTGGTTTAGTCTCTACAACTGAATTTTCATTTGTAGCTTTCTGTAACTCTTTTAAAACATCTAGTTCTGGCATACTTTGAGTTCCTTCTAATATTTCTAAATATTCATCTTCTGCCTTGTTAAAACCAACTATTTTAATAGTTTTATCGTCTACACCATCACCATTTTCTTCTTCTAAATATTCATCTTCTTCATCTTCATTGTCACGACCTTTTGACATTAGCCCTTTAAAAAATCCAGGCTTCTTGTTTACAGTAGTATCATCCACTTCATCAGTTATCATATCTATTGCAGATTTTTTCATATTTGAAATTTTATCTTTAAAAGTTAAATTACTGTCTTTTGATGCTTTAGATTTTGACTTTGCATTTGATACCAAGTCTTTTATAGAAATATTAAATATAAACATTATAGAAAGTATAAGAGCAAATATACTTATTAGCCATCCACCTGCTATACCAAATATTTTACTCATATAATACGCAATGGTTGTTGCTATTAAACCACTACCTTGTCCACTTACACCCAATTTCATAACATCATCAAACATATTACCTTTTAGTGGGCTATCTACAGGAAGAGTTCCTGCATTTAACAATCCATAAAATACAAAAATAAATAAAATAATTATGTAGTATAATTTAGTCTTTCTCAGTCTATATATATATTCATTTCCATCAAAAAATCCTAGAAGTCCTGTTATAATTACTATAAATGGTATTGCTATGGAAAGTCCTCCAAATAATCCTTTAAAGAGATTTTGCATTATCACAGGTATCCATCCCATAGAATTAGAATTTAAACTATATAATAAAAATACACCTATAAATATGGTTATCAAATTATGATATTCTGCATTAAAGCTTAAGGTATTTACCTTCTTTTTTTTCTTCTTTTTCGTGGCCATTAATATCACTCCTTATTTTTAGCAAGTTTTACCCCTTCATAGCAAAAAGTGCTAATGCCTTAACACTAACACTCCTACTTTATTACATCATTATATCATAAATTTTATTATTTAAACAAATTTTAATCATTATTTTTTTCTTCCTCTGACTCTTTTATAAGCTCTTTTAATTTTTTAATAGCATCTTTTAATCCACCAACTTCATCTATAAGCCCATAATCTACAGCTTCTTTTCCTATTAGAACACTACCCACATCACTTATAAGCTCATCTTTCTCATGCATAAGTTTATCAAGTATATCTCTTTCGATATTAGATGTTCTTATGATAAATTGAATTATTCTCTCTTGCATCTTTTTAAAATACTCGAAAGTTTCATTTATACCTATTACAAGTCCAGTTGTTCTTACAGGATGTATAATCATTGTTGCAGTTGGAGCTATAAATGAGTAATCACCAGCAGTAGCAAGAGGAACACCTATACTATGACTTCCCCCTAATACAAGAGTAACTACTTTTTTGGATGTACTATTTAAAAGTTCTGCAATAGCTAGACCTGCCTCAATATCTCCTCCAACAGTATTTAAAACAACTAGTACTCCTTTAACATCATTACTTTCTTCAATTGAATAAAGCATTGGAATTATATGTTCATACTTCGTAGCTTTTTTCTGAGGATTTCCTATAAAATGACCTTCAATTTCTCCAATTATAGTTATACATTGGGTATCTTTAGGAGGCTGAGGAGGCATCTCACTAGTGCCAAATTGTTTTATACATTCTCTTTCCTCACAGCTAGAATCTCTTCTACAATTATCTTTATCAAATGTTTCATTATCATCTTTATAATCTTTCATAAAAAAACTCCTATCAAAGTATATTTAACTTAGTTTTACCAAATAAATCAAATATATTAAGATATAAGCAAAATTATTAAATTTTGAATAAAAGTAATTGCATTACGATTCTTATTTTACATAAAATTGTTGGTGTATTGCATGTACTGCTGTATGCATATCTTCTTCACTAACTAAACAAGATATAGTCATATTTGAATCTGATGTTTGTAAAAGAGATACTCCTGCTTTTGATAACCCTCTAACTACTTTTGACATGATACCAGACATTTCATCAGCTATTCTTGAACATATCAATGTTACTTTAGCACAATCTCTATTTACTTCATAATCTAATTCAAATTTATCTAGTATTTCTTTTAATTCTTTTATATCAGCATCTTCAATAACAAAGGCTTTTTCTGATATAAAGAAATTTATCATATCTATATTTATAAGTTTCTTTTCTATTTCATTTAAT
This sequence comes from Clostridioides sp. ES-S-0006-03, assembly GCF_020662275.1. Lineage (NCBI taxonomy): Bacteria > Bacillati > Bacillota > Clostridia > Peptostreptococcales > Peptostreptococcaceae > Clostridioides > Clostridioides sp. ES-S-0006-03. The sequence continues at coordinate 271,918 of NZ_JADGMM010000005.1, read as the reverse complement.
ACTTCTGTAAACACTTCTTCTGCTGATTTAATCTTAACTTGAGCAACACTATCTTTATTTGCAACAGCAACTTTAAGGTCTTTTTCTTGTTCATATTCTATATTTTGTTCTAAATGCTTACATAAAGAACCTATTTTTGTACCTTCAAAAGTTGGATTCATTGTATTTTTTATTGCTAGAGTTATATTTCCACTTTTAGCCAACTGTACTGCTCTTGGATGTATTACCTTAGCTCCTTTATCTGCCATTTGAAATACTTCTTCATAATCTATAAAACTCAATACTTTAGCATTTGGTTCTACTCTAGGGTCTGCAGTCATTATACCATCTACATCAGTGTAAATTTCAACTGTCTCACATTCTAAAGATTTACCAATAGCAACTGCTGATGTATCACTTCCACCTCTTCCAAGAGTCGTTACTTCACCATCATCTGTTACACCTTGAAATCCAGCTATAACAACAACTTTACCATCATCTAATGCTCTTTTTACCTTTTTAGGGTTTATATATTTTATTTTTGCATTAGAATACTCATCACTTGTAATTATACCTGCTTGTTGACCAGTAAAGAAAACAGATTCTATACCTTTTGCATTTAATAAATTAGCAAGAACTGTCCCTGATATTATTTCACCACAAGACATTATTAAATCAAGTTCTCTTTTATTTGGTTCGTCATTTACTGAATTACATAGATTTATAAGTGTATCTGTGGCATATGGAGCGCCCTTTCTACCCATTGCTGAAACTACTAATACTAATTGTAACTCTTCATCATTATCTCTGTATGCTTTTACTATTTTACATACTTCATTCATTTTTTCATATGATTCTACTGATGTCCCACCAAACTTTTGCACTAAAATACTCATTTTTTCCTCCTAAATATATCCCTCATATTCTATAATTATCATATCATTGCCTATTTTTTTTACATTTCTCCATGGAACTTCTAAAAATGACTTATCTTTTCTTCTGGCAAAAAAGCCTTTTTCTTTTGGAATTAAAAGCGCCAATATCCCGCCTGTAGTTTCATCTAGTATAAGGTCACACTCTCCAATAACTCCTAATCTTTCTCCTGTGACTAAGTTAACTATTTCCTTACCTGCTATTTCAGATAAATTCATATTTTATACCTCCAGAGATTTACTTTTTAAGATATTAATCCAAGTGCAGAATATCTTCTACATCTCTTCCCACTATACATGTACCAATATTTTCTATATTGAATACCTTATCAACAACTTTTTTTACTGAATTAATATCAACATTATTTATACATTCAAGTATTTCATCTGTAGTTTTTACTTTTTTACTCAATAACATAGATTTACCAGTAGACATCATTCTACTGCTAGTACTTTCTAAATCCAATATATAATTACCTTTTAGTTGCTCCTTACTTTCAAATATTTCTTTTTCTGTAAGATAATTTTTTCTTATATTTTCAATTTCTTCTTTTATTAAATTATAAACATCTTGTAAATTTTCTGTACTCATACTTGCAAATATACCCAATTCACCACATTTTCTGTATAGTGTTTGTGATGAATATATTGAATATACTAACCCTTTTTCCTCCCTTATCTTCTGAAAAAGTCTTGAGCTTATACTTCCACCAAAAATATTGTTTACCACTGCCATTGAATAAACTTCATCATCATTTTCAAATGGAATACCTTTTAAACACATAGCCAAATTTACCTGTTCAGTATCTTTATTTTTTGATATAAAACAAGGATTAAACGTAGCCTCAGTTATGTCTATATTTAAATTTTTCTTTTTCCAGTTTCCAAATTTAGATTTAAGTTTATCTACCATATCATCAAAGTCAAAGTTTCCAACTATAGAAATGACTGCATTATTTGGAATATAATATTTGTTTAAGTACTCTAACATAGATTCCTTAGTTATATTGTATAGAGAATCTTTTGTCCCAATTATATTCATCCCTAAACCATCATTAGCATATATATTTTCGACTAATAAATCATAAGATAAATCGTCTGGAGAATCTTCATACATCTTAAGTTCCTCCAGTATTATAAGTCTTTCCTTATCTATATCATTTTTATCAAATCTAGAATTTAGTATCATATCACTTAATACATCTATTCCTGTATCTATATGCTCATCTATTAATTTTACATAATAACATGTACATTCTTTACTTGTAAATGCATTGATTTGCCCACCTAAATTGTCAATTGTGCTAGCAATCTCTTTTGAGGTTCTATTTTTGGTTCCTTTAAACATCATATGTTCTATAAAATGAGAAGTTCCACTTACCTCTTCTTCTTCTATTCTAGACCCTGCATTTATCCAAATACCTAATGTTATTGACTTTAGATATGGTATTTCTTCACCAATTATTGTAAGCCCATTTTCCAGTATTTTTGTCTTATACATTACATTCTCCTAAAAATTTATTCTTTATTTTACATTGGATTATTGAAAACACTATGTTCTAATTCTATTTATTTTTATATGTATTACATTATAAGTCAGTCTTTTAATTAATTCAACTACAACTTATACAATCTTAATCAAATTTTTATACTTTGTCTACTTAAATACATCACTAAGTTTACCTGGTTTTAATCCTTTTTCTCTTACAATTGCTATAATATCATCAATACATTTTGTCGTTGCATCAGTTGGATGCATTAAGATTATACTACTATCTTTAATATCTTTTTTCTTCATTCTATCTATAATTACTTCTGGTTGATCTTTATATTTCCAGTCTATAGTATCAGCATCCCATTTAATTGAAGTATATCCTAATTCTTTAGCTGCCTTCACTGTTTCTGCTCCAAAAGAACCTGCTGGAGCTTGAAAAAACTTAGTCTTTTCATTTATAATTTCTTCAATTATCTTTTTAGAGGTTTCTATTTGTTTATAGTTATCTTCATATGATAGTGTCGAATAATCTAAGTGTTTGTATCCATGATTTCCTATTTCATGTCCTTGTTTCTTTATCTTCAATAGTTCATCTTTGTTTTTTTCTGCCCACTTCCCAGTTACATTAAAAGTAATTTTTACATTCTCTTTTTTGAGAGTTTCCAAAATAGATTCTATGTACTCTGTTTCCCATCCAAGGTCTACGTTGCATGTTAATGCAACGTAGCCACTTTTATCTTTTGTGCCTCTCTCATATGGTAAATCTACTCCATTAAATAAGTTGAAAACGGGCTTATTGTTAAACAATTTTAATACCATTACCCCTCCTGACAATCCTAATAATATCACTAAAATTAGTATTATAATTTTTTTGAGCTTACTCTTATTAAGTACCATCATTATCATTAAAACTCCCCCTAATTATGTACAAATTGTTTCTTATTTAATACTATTAAAGGAAAACTCTATTTATGCACTAAATATAACATAAACCTTTCTCTGTATATCAATAAAAAATTATCTTAAAAATCTCTTAACTAAACCTCTATTATTAAAAAAATTTTAAATTAGCTATTTATTTTTCCTATTATTTTAGAATTTCCTATAGTACTTCCTTCCATTACCTTTAATATAAGAGGACATAATACATTTTATATAAAAAGCCTCTGTTAGCAAAAGTAACATAGGCTTTTAATTTCATATTCAAAAGTTTAATTTCATACTTGAAAATTTATTATAATAACTAGAACATGTTTATGTAATTGTGCTTTTAAAATCTACAAATCAGCTTTAGTTTGTTGATTTCTTTAAACTTTTTCTTTCTATAAAAAAGAAAGCCACTAAAAGCTGAACTACTGCAACAATTGAAATACAAATAAATGCAACATCCATTCCAAATACATTTGCTGTAGCATTTGTCATACCTCGTGATGTTACTGTAGCAGTTGTCATTACTGCAACAAAAACTGCTGAGCCAATAGCACCAGCTATTGTACGCAATGAAGTAAGTAATGCTGTTCCGTGAGCAATATTTTTTTCACCAAGCACACTCATTCCCCAGGTAACAATAGGCATCATAATTAATCCAATAGCTATCAGACGTATAATATAAAAAGCAGAGATATACAATACTGAAGTATCTTCTCCTACAAAAGATACACCAAGACAACTTATTGCCAAGAATATACTTCCACATACAACTAGCTTTCGTATTCCAAACCTATCATAAAATCTACCTGCAAAAGGACTTATAAGTGCCATTACAAGAGAACCTGGCATCATAATGAGACCACACTTAGTTGCTGAAAATCCTCTTACTGTCTGGATATATATTGGAATTAAAGTGGAACCTGCCATCATTACAACATATAAAAGCATACTTATAATTACAGCAAGTCTATAACTTTTATTTTTAAGAATACGAAGTTCTAGAAATGGCTCTTTTGAGTGAATCTGACGTAAAGAAAATACTATAATTGATACTATCCCTACAAATAATGGTAAAGCAATATTTATACTAAAAAACTCAGTTGTCCCAATATTCCCAAGCCCAAGTAAAAGACCACTAAATCCTACTGCACATAAAATCATAGAAAACGTATCAAATGATTGTTTTTTTGTCTCTATTACATTTTGTAACACTCTAGATGCTATAATAATATCAATAATACTTATAACTAAAGAAAACCAAAAAATAGCTTGCCAATTAAAAATATCAATGACAATTCCTGCTAGAGTTGGAGCAAATATTGGAGCAGCACCAGCAGCCAAACCATATATACCCATTATAGAACCCATTTGCTCTGCAGGATAAATTGTTAAAATTATTACTTGTGTCATGGATAGCAACACTCCATTCCCCATTGCTTGCAATATACGCCCAAACAAAAGGGGTGTAAATGAAGATGCACTAGCAGAAAGCAACAATCCTACAGCAAAAAGACTCATAGCACTAATGAAAAGTGGTTTTGTTGGAAATCTCCTAATCAAAAATGCAGTGGCAGGAACCATAATTCCCATAGCAAGCGTATATGCACTAGTAAGCCATTGAGCTGTTGTGGCTGATATATTTAAATCCCCCATCATAACTGGCAATGCAGTAGTAAGAGATGTCTGAAGTAATGAGCCAACTATAGATCCAATCAATAGTACAGCAAAAATCATATTTCTAGATTGCTTATTTAAATTCATGTCTTTACCTTCTTTCTGTTTTTATTAGCAACACTTAAGAAATATCTCTATTTTTTATCTTCAAAAAACTTTATAATCTTTTTTTGAATACGTATGTAAGCAATAGCATCTTCTGGACCTAGTGCTTTTAAAAATTCAACTGTATACTCTAAAAATTCTTTTTCATTTATTTTCTGCTGTTGTATTCCCTTAGGCATTAATTGAACTAGTGTCTGTCTACCATTTTGTGGGTCAACACAGCGTTCAATCATTTCCTTTGATTCTAATTGATTAAGAATAGCAGACATTCTAGCAGTACTAACATTCATAGTACTACTTATTTCTTTTGGATTTACTTTTTTATTATTTTTAGATAAATAACCCAATACAAATTTTTCACCACTTTGTATATCTGCAATTTTATCTTTATGTGGTATTTTTACCATCAATGTCTTAACCTTTCCAAGTTCAAGTGCTAATTTCATATAGTCCACATTATCACCTCCTTAATTGCTAATACTATTAGTAATTTACCATATGTTGTAAATAAAATCAATATTAACACGATATTTAATAGTCATTATCATATTAGCAATAAAAAAAAGCAAAACCCTAGGATTTTGCCTTTAATTATTTAATATATTATTTATTTTTATGCTCTGGTTTTGGTAAAAGAACTTTTCTAGATAAGTTAACTCTTCCTTTTTCATCTATTTCTGTAACTTTAACTTCAACTTCATCTCCTATATTTAACACATCTTCAACCTTAGCAACTCTTTCATGAGCTATATGAGATATATGAAGTAATCCTTCTTTTCCTGGAAGTATTTCAATAAATGCTCCAAAATTCATTATTCTACTTACTTTACCTTTATAAGTTTTTCCTACTTCTGGTTCAATAACTATATTATTTATAAGTTCTTGAGCTCTATTAATCATATCAATTTCAATACCTGATATGAATACTTCTCCAGTTTGTTCAATATCTATCTTAACTCCAGTTTCATCTATTATCTTAGTTATTATTTTTCCACCAGGTCCTATTACATCTTTTATTTTGTCAGGATTTATTTGCATTTTAACAATCTTAGGTGCATATGGTGAAAGCTCTGGTTTTGGTTGAGATATAGTTTTTCTCATTTCTCCTAGTATATGGATTCTACCTTCCTTAGCTTGTTTTAAAGCACGTTGTAGAACTTCTTTATCTATACCATCTATTTTTATATCCATTTGTATCGCAGTTATACCATGCTCTGTTCCAGCCACTTTAAAGTCCATGTCTCCTAAGTGGTCTTCCATACCTTGTATATCTGAAAGCACTGCTACTTTACCATCATGCTTTATAAGTCCCATTGCTATACCTGCAACCATGTCTCTTATAGGTACACCTGCATCAAGCAGAGATAATGTTGAGCCACATACACTCGCTTGAGATGTAGAACCATTTGAACTCAATACTTCAGAAACTAATCTAATAGCATAAGGGAAGTCTTCTTGAGATGGTATCACTGGTAGTAAAGCTCTCTCAGCTAAAGCACCATGCCCTATTTCTCTTCTACCTGGACCTCTTGATGGTCTAGCTTCTCCAACACTATATGATGGGAAATTGTAGTGATGCATATATCTCTTGTTTTCTTCTTCATCTAATCCATCTAACTTTTGAACATCTCCTAAAGCACCTAAAGTAGCTACATTAAGTACTTGAGTTTGTCCTCTAGTAAATATAGCTGAACCATGAGCTCTAGGTATCATACCAGTTTCACACCATATAGGTCTGATTTCTTCTAATTTTCTATTATCTGGTCTTACATTTTCATGCACTATAAGTTTTCTTACTTCTTCTTTTATTATATCTTGTAATACTTCCTCTATATCACCAATAAGTTCTTCAAAATTTTCAATAGTTTCTTCAAAATGAGCTAGAGTTTCTTCTTTAACTCTATCCATCTTTTCCATTCTTTCTAGTTTTTCAAAAGTTTGAACTGCGTCCTTCATCTTAGCAGTTGCAAATTCACGAACCAATTGAGTTATTTCTTCTCCTGCATGGTATAATTCAACAACAATTTTTTCTTTTCCAACTTCTGCAACTATACCATCTATAAATTCAACCACTTTTTTTATTTCTTGATGAGCGAATAAAATAGCATCAAGCATTATATCATCTGGAACTTCATCTGCTCCAGCTTCAACCATCATTATTGCTTCTTTTGTACCTGAAACAACTAGATGCATTGAACTTTTCTCTCTTTGCTCTGCATTTGGATTTACAACAAATGCACCATCTACAAGACCAATACATACTGAACCTGTTGGACCATTAAATGGTATATCTGATATAGAAAGTGCTATAGATGAACCTATCATTGCTACTATATCTGGTGTGCAATCTTGATCTACTGATAAAACTGTTGCAACTACCTGAACATCATTTCTAAATCCTTTTGGAAATAATGGTCTTATTGGTCTATCTATCAATCTTGATGTAAGTATCGCTTTTTCTGAAGGCTTACCTTCTCTCTTTAAAAAACCTCCAGGTATTTTACCTACAGAGTATAATTTTTCTTCATAATCTACACTTAAAGGGAAAAAGTCTATTCCGTCTCTAGGCTTAGCTGACTTAGTTGTATTTACCATTACCATACTGTCGCTGTATCTAACTATACAGCTACCGTTAGTCATTTCACAAATTTTTCCTATTTCTACAGAAAGTTCTCTCCCTGCGAAATCCATTTTAAATATTTTATGTTCAAACATTAATGCTTGTCCTCCTCTTATTAAAAACACGTATATCACTCTATTTACTATATTATCAAAAATACTATAAATTAACAATATAAAAATTATCTTTGCCTATATATGCAAGAAGCTTATATTCCTGCTAATTAGAACAACTTATAGCTAATATATCTGGCCCTGTATGAGAGCAAATAGAAACTCCACCTCTAGTAAACAAGACTCTTCTTGCTTTTATTCTTTTATTTACTTCTTCTTTTAATATTTCACAATCATGTAGATTATCTCCACAGCCTATTGTTACTATTTTCCCTTCTAAAGACCCTTCATTCATTTCTAAAATTATATCTACTAGTTTACTTGCTATATTTTTTACTCCTCTGACCTTGTTTACCAACTTAGCTTCCCCATTATCAAAGAAAAATATAGGTTTTATATTCAACATATTTCCTATTAAAGCAGTTGCTACTGGAACCCTTCCACTTTGTTTTAAGAAATCAAGGGTATATGGAGCAAAAAGTAATCTTATACTGCTACGAATGTTTTCTAACTCATTTATTATTTCTTCAAACCCCAAACCTTCTTCAACAAGTTCACAGGCTTTTATAACATATTGCCCACTACCAAGTGATAAGTTTCGAGTATCAAATATATGTATTTTTTCTTTTTCATTCATATCATTCTTAGCTATTACAGCACTTTGAAAAGTTCCTGAGGCATTTGATGCACCTGTTAAACAGATTATATGATATCCCTCTTCTATAAACTTATCAAATACTTCTTTAAACTCCATATATGTAGCTTGTGAAGTCTTAGGTATTTGTTTTATTTCTTTTACTTTCTTGTAAAACTCTTCTTTATCTATATCCACTCCTTCTATGTATTCTCTATCATTAAAAATAACTGTAAGTGGAACTATTTCTATATAATCTTTCTTTGATATTTCATCTGGAATATCGCACAAACTATCACATACTAACTTTATTTTCAAAATAATTTCCTCCTTATTCTAACTAAATATTATAGTATAAAGTTTCTATATTTATCTTGTCTTTCCTTTTTAATTGCTTATGTATTTATATATTACCTTATATTCTTACCCAATATTATTCATTTTATAATTTTTTATAATGTATAAATTACTTTTATTATTAACTATTTTACTCTATAATAAATTAACTATAAAAAAGCAGGTATACACTATACCTGCTTTTTTATAAAGAATGAAATTACTTTCTTAATCCTAATTTAGCTATTAATGCTCTATATCCTTCAAGATCTTTTTCTTTTAAGTAAGCTAATAAGTTTCTTCTTCTACCAACCATTTTTAATAGTCCTCTTCTTGAATGGTGGTCTTTCTTATGAGTTTTTAAATGTCCATTTAGATCATTTATTCTAGCTGTTAATAAAGCTATTTGTACTTCTGGAGAACCAGTATCTCCTTCAACTCTTCCATATTCTTTGATTATTTCTGTTTTGTTTATCATTTAGATTACCTCCGTATTTTTTTAGAAACGCCTATTACTAAGCATTGATTGGAGTATTCAAAAGCTGAGTAATGGTTATTTTCCTTAATCATTTTATCATACATTACCTGTTTTTGCAAACATAGTTTTCATATACATAGTTTATGTCATTAGACAATTGATTTTTTAAGTCATCTATTGAATTAAATTTTCTCTCATCCCTTATTCTTTCCAAAAATTCAACAATTATATTTTCACCATAAATATCTCTGTCAAATTCTAAAATGTTTGTTTCAATAGACAAAGATTTTCCATTAACCGTTGGGTTGTAACCTACATTTGTAGCACCAAAATAAACCTCATCTCCAATATGTACAATAGAAGCATAGATACCTCTCTTTGGAATGAGCATATTATTCTTAAGGTCAATATTTGCTGTTGGGAATCCAATAGTTCTTCCAAGGTGTTTAGAATGTATAACACAGCCTTCTAACTTGTAATTACGACCTAAATACTCTTTGACATTGGTCATATCACCTTGGGATACTAAACTTCTAATATAAGTACTACTCACTCTTACATCATTTATTTTGATTGGTTTTATTACTTCCACCTCAAAACCAAATTCATCTTCTAAGCTTTTTAATAGATTGACATTACCTTCCTTCGCTCTGGCAAACGTAAAGTCATGTCCAATTACTATTTTTTTAGCTTTTAATTTTTTTACTAGTATCTCCTCTACAAAATCCTTTGCAGGTATTTTGGTCATATACTCATCAAATGGTATGATTACAACTATATCTATTCCCAATTCTTCCAATAATCTTATTTTGTCCTCATTGCTTATAATATTTTTTGTTGAGTTTGGTCTAAAGTAGTTTACAGGATGATTTGCAAATGTAAATACAATACTCTGTATATTTTCTTTTTTTGCATATTCAACTGCTTTTTTTATAAGAACTTGATGTCCTTTGTGTATGCCATCAAAATTCCCTATGGTAATGACACTTTCTTTTATGTTTGCTATTTCTGCTATAGATTTTATAATCACCATAATAAATTTTCCCCGCTAAAATTATAATTTACTCTTAACTTATTCACAAACTATTATAGCATAAGTAAAAGAGATAGACTATAGAAGTTATTATAGTACTATCTCTTTTGGTGTTTTTTCAAATACATTGATTATACAAACATCTTATCACTTTTAACACTTATTGTATTATTATGTTTTGATAATTTTCCTAATCCTAAGAAGTTATCTTTACTGTATACTCTTACAAATTCATCATCTTTACTGAGATTGTTCTTTAAAAATCTCTTATCATCTATTGAACCACCATTACTATAATATTTTATAGCATTAGGGTTTAATACAATATAATTAAACGAATCCAATACATAATCTATATCATATAAATGTTTATCCAGAGTTTCATTTGCATAAAATAATTCTAATTCTTCCAGCGTTATCGAATTTTCCAAGTTAAATTTGCCAGAAGATGTTCTATTTAAAAACGACATATGTCCTCCACACCCTAGATATTCTCCTATATCATGGCAAATGCTTCTCACATAAGTCCCTTTAGAACATTCAACATAAAACATTACTTTATTACCTTTTATACTAAGGATTTTTATATCTTTTATGTTTATTCTTCTAGTTTTTAAAGTAATCTCAGAGCCTCTACCACTTCTTACTAAATCACACATTCTCTTTCCATTTACTTTTAAAGCTGAGTAAATTGGAGGAAGTTGATCTATTTCACCTTTTTGCGTATCAAAAGCTCTTTCTATATCTTCATTACTTAACTTAAAATCATCAACTTTTTTTATAATTTCGCCAGATGAATCATAGGTATCTGTACTTATACCTAAAGTAAGTTCACATATATACGATTTATCTTTGTTTAAAATAAGTTCACATACTTTTGTAGCTTTTCCTATACATATTGGTAAAACACCTGATGCATCTGGGTCAAGAGTACCTGTATGCCCAACTTTTTTCATATTTAAAATCTTTCTTACCCTACTTACAACATCATGAGACGTCATACCTGTAGGCTTCAATATATTTATAATCTTATTCATTTTATTGTCACCTTAAATTGATTTTAACACTGCCTCTAATACCATTTTTTTAGCATTATCAATACTATCTTTGATAGTGCATCCAGCAGCTCTTATGTGACCACCGCCACCAAATACCTTAGCTATTTCACTTACATCAACATAATTTTTTGACCTAAAACTCACTTTAATTTCATCTTGTTTTTTTTCTTTAAATAAAATTCCAACTTCAATATCCTTTATATCTCTAGTATATGTTGTTATACCATCAACATCATTGAAACTCATGTTATTCCTATTCATCATATCCTGAGTTAAAATTATACTAGATACCTTTGAATCAAATATCTCCAAAGATTTCAAAGCTTCACCTAATAATTTGTAATAATCAGAAGAATTACTTTGATATATATTTTGTATTATAGTATTTTTTTCTGCACCCAAAATAAGTAAATCCTTTGCCATTTCAAAACTACTTGCATGCACATTTGAATAGGAAAAATTTCCGGTATCAGTTACAAGACCTGTGTATAAACATGTTGCTATGTCTTTATTTATAATCTTAATATCTTTTATTTCTTGAAATCTAACCAATAAATTATACACTAGTTCACAAGTAGAAGATGCATCAATATCTACATAGTTTAAGTCTCCATATGAATCATTACTTGCATGATGGTCAATACAGATTACTTTTGATGCATTATTTTTGATTTCATCACTTACACATATTCTCATCTTATCTCCACAGTCAAGTGCAATTAGAGAATACTTATTTATATCAAATTCATGAGACTTATAAATTTCTATACCTTCAACTAAAAACTTTAAATTCAATGGAGCTTCATCATCAAGTACATAATATACATTTTTCCCTAAATTTTTTAGTGTATAATACATTGAAAGTGTGGAACCAATATTATCTCCATCTGGACTAATATGAGAGGTAACTATAAAATAGTCACCTTCATATATATAATTTATAATACTATCAATATTATTCATCATAATTTTCATCCTCATTTTTTTGAGTATTTTTTTCATTTACTCTCTTTATAAGGCTATCCATATACATTCCTTTTTCTATTGAATCATCAAGTTTAAATATTATCTCAGGAATATATCTAAGCTTTATATTTTTTCCTACTTCTCTTCTTATATACCCTCCAGCACTCTTAAGTCCTGCTAATGTGGATTCTTCATCTCCACCTAGAATACTTACATATACATAAGCATATCTTAGGTCATTTGTAACTTCTACATCAGTTACACTTACCAAAGATGTTATTCTAGGGTCTTTTACTCCATTTATAAGCATAGTGCTTACTACTTTTCTTATTTCTTCTGCAATTCTTCTTGTTCTATTATATGATGCCATACCATCGACCTTCTTTACTAACTGATTTTCTTTGATACGAATTTATAATTTTCTTTCTACTTCTTTAGTTATATAAGCTTCTACTATGTCGCCTTCTTTTATGTCATTATAATTTACAAAACTCATACCACATTCGTATCCAGAATTAACTTCTTTTACATCATCTTTAAATCTCTTAAGTGCTGCCAGTTCACCTTCATGTATTATTATACTATCTCTAACTAATCTTATTTTACAGTTTCTAAATATTTTACCATTAGTTACATAACATCCAGCTACTGTTCCAATACCAGATATTTTATATATTTCTCTTATTTCAGCTTTTCCTGTTTCTTCATCAACATATTCAGGGTCTAACATACCAGTCATAGCAGCTTGTATATCTTCTATAGCCTTGTATATTATAGTATATGTTCTTATATCAACATTTTCCTTCTCTCCTAGAGATTCTGCACCTGGAACTGGTCTTACATTGAATCCTATTATTATTGCATTAGAGGCTGCTGCAAGTAATATATCTGATTCTGTTACAGCTCCAACACCTCCATGTATTACTTTAACCTGTACTTCTTCATTTGATAATTTTTCTAAAGATTGTTTAACTGCTTGTACTGAACCTTGTACATCTGCTTTTATAACTATGTTAAGGTCTTTTATAGCACCTTCACTCATTTGACTAAATAAAGCATCTAGTGATAATCTTTGAGTTGATTTTAACATCTCATCTCTAAATAATTGTTGTCTTCTTGCTGCTACACTTCTAGCAATTTTATCTGTTGGAACCTCAACAAATTGGTCTCCACCTTGTGGAACTTCTGATAGCCCTAATATTTCCACTGCTGTAGATGGACCTGCTGTTTTTACTCTTTTTCCTTTTGCATTTATCATTGCTCTAACTTTACCACATGCAACACCTGCAACAATTGGATCACCTACTGTTAGAGTACCACCCTGAACAAGTACTGTTGCAACTGGACCTCTTCCCTTATCAAGCTCAGCTTCTATAACAGTTCCTACTGCTCTTTTATTTGGATTGGCTCTTAATTCTTCTATTTCAGCAACCAACAATACCATTTCTAAAAGTGTATCTATTCCTTCTTTTTTCTTAGCTGATACTGGAACTGCTATTACTTCTCCACCCCAGTCTTCAACTAATAATCCCTGGTCTGCTAATTCTTGTTTAACTTTATCTGGGTTTGCACCTGGTTTATCTATTTTATTTATAGCAACTATTAAAGGTACTCCTGCTGCTTTAACATGGTTTATTGCTTCTACTGTTTGAGGCATTATACCATCATCTGCTGCAACAACTAATATTGCTATATCTGTAACTTGTGCTCCTCTTGCTCTCATTGATGTGAAAGCCTCATGCCCTGGTGTATCTAAAAAGACTATTTTTTGTCCATTAATTTTAACTTCTGAAGCACCTATATGCTGAGTTATTCCTCCAGCTTCACCTGAAATTACATCAGTTTTTCTTATTGCATCTAGTAAAGATGTTTTACCATGGTCAACATGTCCCATAACTGTAACAACTGGTGGTCTAGGTTTTAAATCCTCTTCATTATCTTCTTCAATTTCCATTAAAGCTTCTATTTCTAAAGCTTCTGTATCATCACTTTCTGCTACTGTTAATTCAAATCCATAGTCTTTGGCAGCTAAAGCAGCAATCTCAAAATTTATCTCTTGATTTATTGTTGCCATAGTTCCCATTTTCATAAGCTTCATAATTATTTCTGATGGAGATTTATCTAATTTAGTTGCCAATACTTGTACTGTCAACTGTCCATCTATTTCTATAATATTTCCATTTTCTTGAGATGAATCTTCACTTAACACTTCAAGTGCTAATTCTAACGCTTCACCTTCTAATACTGAATCTTTGTCAGTTACATTAATATCTAATTCAGCTAACTTATTTATAAGCTCTTCATTTGATATATTTAATTTTTCTGCTATTTGGTATACTCTTGTTTTTGACACAAGATCACCCCCTATTTTATTTTAAATTTCTATTAGTTCAATTATCTTTTTAGCAAAATTTTCATCTTTTATTCCTACGACTGCTCTTGGAGATTTTCCTATTGCAAATCCTATTTCATCTTTTGTTGAAAAAAATAGATATGGAATATTTCTAAAAGTTGATTTATCTTTAAAAAGTTTTTTTGTGTTATTTGATGCATCTTCTGCAATTAAAATTAATTTTACTTTTCCTTTTTTTAAGTCAAGCAAAGTTGAATCATCACCAGACACTATTTTCCCTGCACGAGTTGCGAGTCCTAAGAACGAGTGTATCTTTTCTTTATTATTTTTCATATTCTTCTAACTCCATAAGTAGATTATCATAGACTTCATCAGGAACATCAATTTTAAAAGCTTTATTTAATGCTTTGCTTTTTATAGCTTTTTTTAGACATTCAGAGCTTTTGCACACATATGCTCCTCTTCCATTAGCTCTTCCTGTTGGGTCTAAAAATATTTTTCCTTCTTTATTTTTAACTATTCTTATAAGCTCTTTTTTAGAGTCTCTATCTTGACACGCTATGCATTTTCTTTGAGGCACTTTTTTTACTTTTTTCAAAGCCATCCCTCCTTACTCTTCTTCTTTGAAATTATCATCTGAGATATCTAACTCATCTTGATTGATAAATTCAGCTTTAATACCCTCATCTTCTATTTCTTTGGAATTTTCAAGATTTATCATTTCTTGTTCTGCTTGAGATTCGCTCTTAATATCTATCTTCCAGTTTGTCAATTTTGCTGCAAGTCTTGCATTTTGGCCTTCTTTACCTATAGCAAGTGATAGCTGATAATCTGGAACAATAACTAAGGCAGATTTTTCATCTTCATTTATATCTACTTTAACAACTTTTGATGGGCTAAGTGCTGCTGATATAAACTCTGCTGGATTTTCACTATATTTTATTATATCTATTTTTTCATCACCAAGTTCATCCACTATATTTTTTACTCTAAGTCCTTTTGGACCTACACAAGCTCCAATTGGGTCTATTTTTTCATCTATAGATCTTACTGCCATTTTAGTTCTTGACCCAGCTTCTCTTGCTACTGATTTTATTTGAACTATACCCTCATATATTTCAGGAACTTCTTCTTCAAATAATCTCTTTACTAGACCTGGATGACTTCTTGATACAACTATTTGAGGTCCTTTGTTAGTCTTTTTAACTTCAAGTATATAGAATTTTATTTTTTGACCTGCTTTATAATTTTCAAATGGGATTTGTTCACTTTGAGTCATTATCCCTTCTATTCTTCCAAGATTTACATAAACAATATTTTTATTTGCTCTAGCAACCTCTCCTGTAACTATTTCATTTTCTTTTTCTATAAATTCATTATACACTATTTCTCTCTCAGCTTCTCTTATTCTTTGAACAACTACTTGTTTTGCTGTCTGAGCTGCAATTCTCCCAAAGTTTTTAGGTGTAACTTCATGCTCTATAATATCACCCAGTTCATAATTAGGGTTTATTTCTCTAGCATCTGCTAACTCTATTTCTAAGAAAGTATCATACAAGTCTGATTCATCGACAACTACTCTTTGAGAAAACACCTTTATATCGCCTTTGTCTCTATCAAACTCAACTCTAACATTTTGTGCTGAACCAAAGTTTTTTTTGTATGCAGTTAAAAGAGCTTGCTCTATAGTATCTATAAGTATTTCTTTATCTATACCTCTATCAACTACTAATTCATTTAGTGCTTCCATAAATTCATGATTCATTTTTTATTTCCTCCCTATTTAATATACCACTAAAACTTTATTGCTAATCTAACAATAGCAACATCTTTTCTATTAAATTCCATTTCTTCACCATTTATAATGATTTTTATATTATTGTCTTCTGTTAATCCTACAAGTTCACCTTCAAATTGTTTACATCCATTTAATGGTTTATATAATTTTAAATCTACATCTCTACCTTGGTATCTAGCAAAATCTCTGTCTTTTTTTAGTGCTTTATCAAGCCCTGGAGAAGATACTTCTAAGAAATAATTCTCTTTTATAGGGTCTTTTTCGTCTAATATTGGGCTTAGTTCTCTACTAACTAATTCACATTCGTTTAAAGATATTCCTTCTTCTTTATCTATGTATACTCTTAAGTAGTATTCTCCCGCTTCTTTTACATATTCAACATCAACCATTTCAAATCCATGTTCATCCGTTATTTTAGTTAC
Source organism: Clostridioides sp. ES-S-0006-03 (assembly GCF_020662275.1). Lineage (NCBI taxonomy): Bacteria > Bacillati > Bacillota > Clostridia > Peptostreptococcales > Peptostreptococcaceae > Clostridioides > Clostridioides sp. ES-S-0006-03. Next base: position 254,992 of record NZ_JADGMM010000005.1, on the reverse strand, counting down.
AATTTCTTCAATTGCTACTTCTAAATCTTTTTTCATTAAATTACCTCCTATTCAATTGTAAATGACTATTTTAAATTTATTAAATAATTTTTAAATTAAATGTATTTAATAAATTTAAACTAGTTCTTAATAATATATTTAAAATAAAAGAGTGAGAACAGCTGTCTCACTCTTAGTTTCTGCAAAGTATACTATTTTCTATACTATGATATCATAAAATTCTTTTATTTGCAACTTTTTGAACTAACCTAAAACAGTGACAATTGGTTTTCATCACTCATATTTTCAAGTGAGCCATGATTAGTAAGTGTTTCTATTACTGTTTTTGATACTTTTGCTCTCTTTCTTAAATCTTCTTTTGATATAAACTCACCATTTTTTCTTTCATTTTGAATATTTAAAGCTGCATTTCCTCCAAGACCTTGTATTGCTGCCATTGGTGGAAGTAATGTTTTTTCTCCAACAACTATAAAGTCACTTGCATCCGATTTATATATATCAACTGGTAACAGCCTTATCCCCCTTGCATACATTTCAAGTGCAACTTCTAATACGGTCAACATACCTTTTTCCTTTGTAGTTGCATCATTTCCCAATGCTTCAATCTCATTTATTTTTGATTTTATAGTATCCAAACCTTTAACAATTAAATCTGCATCAAAATCTTCCACCTTTGTAGTAAAGTAAGTTGCATAAAAGGCTTCTGGGTAATGTACTTTACAATATGCAATTCTAAATGAGGTCATAACATAAGCAACAGCATGTGCTTTAGGGAACATATATTTAATCTTTTTACACGAACCTATATACCATTCTGGAACATTATTTTTCTTCATTTCTTCAATATGTTCTGGTTTTAAACCTTTCCCTTTTCTTACACTCTCCATTATTGTAAAACTCATCTTAGGAGGTAAGCCTTTAAATATTAAGTAGTTCATTATGTCATCTCGTGTAGATATAACATCTTTTAATCCCACTATACCTTCTCTAACTAAATCTTGTGCGTTATTTACCCAAACATCTGTACCATGAGAAAGACCAGATATACGTACGAGCTCTGCAAACGTAGTAGGTTTTGTATCAAGGAGCATTTGTCGTACAAACTTAGTTCCAAATTCAGGTACAGCAAGACATCCTATAGGACAATTTATCTCTTCTGGTGTAACTCCTAACGCTTCTGTAGATGTAAATAAAGACATAGTCTCTTCATCATCTAGAGGAATTTCAGTTATATTTATTCCAGTAATATCTTCAAGCATTCTTATGATAGTAGGACCGTCGTGTCCAAGTATATCAAGTTTAAGTATCCTACCACTTATTGAATGATAATCAAAGTGAGTAGTTATAACGCCACAAGAAGTATCATTTGCTGGATATTGTATAGGTGTAAAATCATATACATCTTTATAGTCTGGTATAACCATAACTCCACCAGGATGCTGTCCTGAGGTTCTTTTTACGCCAGTACACCCATTTGAAAGTCTAAGAACCTCCGCATTTGGTACACTTATATTATTTTCTTCTACATATTTTCTTGCATATCCAAAAGCTGTTTTTTCTGCTACTGTACCTATAGTTCCTGCTCTATATACATATCCCTCTCCAAATAATTCTTCGGTGTATTTGTGGATTGTTGGCTGATAATTTCCTGAGAAATTTAGGTCTATATCTGGTTCTTTATCTCCTTCAAAACCTAAGAAAACCTCAAACGGAATGTCATGACCATTTTTAGCAAGTTTTCTTCCACATTTTGGACAATCCTTATCTGGCAAGTCAACACCTGACCCCCATTCACCTATTTCATAAAAAAAGGAATATTTACAATCTTCATTTTCACAAATATAGTGAGCTGGTAGAGGATTAACTTCTGTTATATCACTCATAGTAGCTGCAAATGATGAACCAACAGAACCTCTTGAACCAACCAAATACCCATCTGAAAGAGATTTTGCAACTAGTTTTTGAGCTATAATATACATAACTGCATATCCATTACTTATTATTGAATTTAATTCTCTATCCAATCTCTTTTGAACTATTTCTGGTATTGGCTCTCCATAAATCCGTTTAGCTTTTTCATAGCACATTTCCCTTAATTCTACATCTGAACCTTCTATAATTGGTGGATATGTATCATCTGGTATAGGTTTTATATTTTCAACCATATCAGCAATCAAATTACTATTTTCAACCACAACTTCATATGCTAATTCTTCTCCAAGATAACTAAACTCCTCCAACATTTCATCTGTTGTCCTAAAATGTAAATAAGTCTCTTCTTCATCTACCTTAAATCCTTGAGAATACTTTAGAACTTTTCTTAAAACAGCCTCATGTTTATCTAAAAAATGCACATCTCCAGTAGCTACTGGAATTTTATTAAACCTCTTAGCTGTATCAATTAATTTTCTATTTAATTCTCTCAGCTCTTCTTCATCCTTTACTTCTCCTTTATCAATCATAAACCTATTGTTATCTATAGGCATTACTTCTATATAATCATATAAATCTATTATTTTTTTCATTTCTTCATCAGATACATTTTTCTTTACAGCTTGAAAAACAACCCCTGCTTCACAAGCGGAACCAATTATGAGACCTTCCTTATACTCATTTAAAATACTTCTAAGGATTCTTGGGGCTCTAAAAAAATGATTTACATGTGCATCTGAAATTATTTTATATAAGTTTTTTATACCTATAGAATTTTTTGCTATCAAAGTTATATGATTTGTACTAAGCTTTGTATAATCGATTTTTCCAAGAATATTATTCACATCACTTAAAGTTTTGGCACCTTTTTCTGTAAGCATCTGTAAAAATTTATTAAATATAAGTGCAGTTGCTTCCGCATCATCAACTGCTCTATGGTGGTTTAAAAGAGGTATGCCAAGCTCTTTAGCAACAACATTTAATCTATGTCTTTTTAACTTGGGAAGCATTACTCTGGCTAACATAAGTGTATCTACTTTTTTGTGATTATACATTATCCCCTGTTCTCTACACTTTTGTGATATAAATCCAGTATCAAACTCCGCATTATGTGCAACTAGTACACTATCTCCAACAAACTCCATAAATCTTGGAAGAACTTCTTCAATAGTTGGCTTATCTTTAATCAATTCATTAGTTATTCCTGTTAATTCTTGTATCTTATACGAAATATCTTTTTCAGGATTTATTAATTCACTAAATCTATCTACAATTTTAAAATTTTCTATTTTTACAGCACCAATTTCAGTTATTTTATCATTTGTATTAGAAAATCCAGTAGTCTCTATATCAAATACAACAAACGTCTGAGAAAGTTCTTTATCATTTGCATCTTCTATAATAAGAGAATCATCTTCAACTAAATACCCTTCTACTCCATAAAGTATTTTTATGTTGTTTGCCTTACCAGCATTCATAGCATCTGGGAATCCCTGTACAACACCATGGTCTGTTATAGCAACCGCTGGATGTCCCCATTTTGCTGCACGTTCTACAAGTTTTTTAACAGAACAAATAGCATCCATAGAAGACATCTGAGTATGTGCATGAAGCTCCACCCTTTTTTCTTCTGAAGTATCTTTTCTCTCTGGTCTAGCTTCTTGTCTAATTCCACTAATCATCATACTAATTTCTCTTTGATATGTATCATAAACTATGTCACCTTTAAGTTTTAAATAAGCTCCTTTTTTAACATTTTCAAGTACTCCATCTTTATTGGTATCTGTTAAAAATAGCTTACAACTTATTGAACTAGTATAATCTGTAATTGATGCTATCATAAGTATTTTTCCATTTTTAAGTTCTTTAGTCTCAACATCAAATATATCTCCAACAACTGCAACTGTTCCAGAAGAGGCATTTAAGCCAGATATATTTTCAATCATAGCATTTGCATTATCTCCATAGACTAAATTTTCGTCAACTTCTGATTTAATAACATAGCCTTCTTCTTCATTTTCTTCACACTTATTAATTTGTCCAATTTCCAATGCTCTAATTTTTTCTTCCATTTCTCTATCATTTATTCTTATAAGTCTTTCTACATTTACCTTTTCATCAACAGCTTTTTCAATAGTTATATCTAAATCCAATCCCAATTCTTCACTAAGAACAGTTTTAAGTACATGAACTACATTTTTTTTTATTAATCTCTCATAAAATATACCCTTTGGGAGTTTTATTTTTAATTCTTCATCTAAACAAAGAAATTCAACTTGCTTATACCATCCTGCAATGGATGGACACAGGTACTTTAATATATACAAGATATTATTCCAATATTTTTTTATAACATCTTTGTTAGATTTTCTTTCAAACCCAGTAAATCTTATTTTCATCTTTATATCTTTAAAATAATCAAGCTTATACATCAATTCTTCTCTAAATTTATCTAAAAGTTCATGTGAAACAATATCTTTAGATGTCAGGTAAAAATAAACAATTTTATTTTCTTTAAAATAAACTACTCTACTTATGTAAACTTCTTTAAGTTGCTTTCCAAGACCGCTGTTATTAATTTCTAATTTATCTAAATATTCCTTAACACTTTCCATTTATATCCTCCTTTCCTAACATTATATATATATTATTACCACTTTTTCTCTATTTCTATCTATTACTCATTTATATTTACTTAGAATTAATATTATAGCATAAAAATTTTGCTAATATTAAGATTTATATCTTGTAAATTATATACAAAAAGACTACAGATAATTTAAACAAAATGAAAAACTACCCATAGTCTATATTTTTTACTTATGTATTACTTATATTGTGGTACCTCAAAGACTAAACTACTTCCACCACTATAAAGGCCAATTAAATTTTCCATAATTCCAGAAATTCCATTAGCCCAATTTACATCAGTTGCATATTGGTGCCATGTATAATCATAATTCCACTTCATCTTGTAAATAGTATTTTGATTATACTTAGAACTATTTACATAGTTTTGAGATATCCATTTTGCAGAACCATCTATCGTAGCTTCAATACTAGTCCATCCATTAGAATATGCTGCCTCTGCTCCTGAAACATTGGCACTTTTATCTATTGCTCCTATTCCAAAAAAATTATACACTTTAACTGGTTTGCTAAGAGCTTGGCCTTTATAAGAAGTCAATGTCTGACCTTGTGCAAGTGTAGATTTACCATAAGCAGTTTCCCACATAGCATGAGATACTAGATATACTACATCTATATTATACTTCTTAGCAGCGTTTATAAATGCGGCTCCTTGATTCTTAAATACACTAGAAGATAATCCATTAAGGTATGAATTTAAGCTTGACTCTGATATACCACTTCTATAGCTATTAATTTTTAAGAATTGCATCATACCTTTTGTAGTATTTGTAAAGTTTTTAGGATTTAAATAATATTCTATGTCACTTGAACTAGCATTTACAAATGAACTTGTTCTTTGTGCTGAAAATGTACTAAATTCAGGACTTGGGGTACTTTTTCTATTACCTGGAGCTATTACATTCCCTCCTGCTGTTGCTTTCTCAACTTGTTTACTTACATGAGAAGCTAGTGTATAGTTTAAAGATTTGTAATCAATCTTAGCTCCACTTATATTTGCCATACCATTTACTTGTCCTGACGTTGTAGAATCATTATTTCCATTATTATTGGAATTGTTATTTGAGTTATTATTATTTGTATTATCATCTGATGTATCTGTCGAATCAGCTAGATAATTCCCCACAACAAATGCTTCTTTATTGTTAAAATTAATTTTAGCCCATCCGCTACTTTCTGACATCACAGTTACTTTGCTTCCCTTATAGACTTTTCCTAGTTTACTATACGTAGAACCTGGACCACTTCTTACATTTAAAGAGGCTGTATTTACAAATTTATTAGTATTTTTTTTATCAGTATCTTGGCTAGAATCATTTGTATCACTCTGACCTGTATCTGATAAATACATACTAGATACATATCCATCTTTTCCATTATACTTTATTTTTGACCATCCATTAGATTCTGATATTACTTCTACCTTACTTCCTTTTTGTAACTTACCTAATACACCATAGCTTGTATTTGGGCCACTTCTTACATTTAGTGAAGTTGTATTTACCTGCTTAGTTTTTGATTTATTAGTTGAACTTGATACATCTCCTAGATAAGAACTCGATACATAACCTAGTCTTCCATCATATTTGATTTTTGACCAGCCATTGCTTTCTGATATTACTTCTACTTTTTGTCCCTTTTTTAATACAGTTATAACTCTATAGCTTGTTCCTGCTCCATTTCTCATATTTAAACTATTTGAGGTAACCTGTTTTTCTTTATTTGTAGATGTTCTTAAAAAGTCACCATTAGATTTTGCTATATATTTTGATGAAGCCCAACCTTCTTGTCCAGATTCAGCTTTTATTTTATACCATCCATTAGAAGAGTCTTTTATTAAAACTTTATCATCTTTTTTAGCAACAAAAGATATACTACTTTCGGCAGTTGGTTCATTTCTTACATTTAAATAATTTATAGTCACTATACCTATTTCTCCATCAGCATGTGCATTTACCATAGTTAATGGCAATACAGCTAATGTTGCTAAAGCTGCTTTTTTCTTCACTTACTTCCCCCGCCCTTCTTTTAACACTAAAACAATTTTAATATAATTATACGACAACTTATGATTTTAGTAAATATTGTCTATTTATATTATGTATACATTTTATTTATACTTTCTTTATTTTCATTTCTGATTTTAATTTATCTATTTATATATTGAAAAATATAAACTCTTTTAGCTCATATAATTTTATTTATGCCCACTCTTTAAATTGATTTGTAAAACATTAAGAAGATACTCAGAATCTAATAAAGTAACATAAACTTTATAATATGTAGTACAATCTATATATAATAATTTTGGAGGTGTAAACTATGGATGCAAATAACCTAAAAGACTTAATATCTAATCATAATAATATAGTATTTTTTGGTGGAGCAGGTGTTTCAACTGAATCTAATATACCAGATTTCAGAAGCTCTACTGGACTTTTTAGTCAAAAACTCAATAAACAATTTACTGCTGAGCAATTAGTTTCACATACTTTTTTTGTTAAATATCCAGAAGAGTTCTTTGAATTCTACAAAGATAAACTGATATATCCTAATGCAAGACCTAATAATGCCCATATAGCTTTGGCAAAGCTAGAAGAAATGGGGAAACTTAAAGCTGTTATAACTCAAAATATTGATGGACTTCATCAAATGGCTGGAAGTAAGAATGTTTTAGAACTTCATGGTTCTGTACATAGAAATTACTGTACTAACTGTGGTAAATTTTTTGATTTAGAAGCTATGCTAAATCTAGGAGGTAATATTCCTCATTGTGATGATTGTGGCTCTATAGTAAAACCTGATGTAGTGCTTTATGAAGAAGCTCTTGATGGTGATGTTATTGCTAGGACAATTTCTGCTATAAGTAATGCTGATTTACTGATTATAGGAGGTACATCATTGGCTGTATATCCAGCAGCTAGTTTTATAGATTATTACAAAGGTAAATATATTGCTCTTATTAATAAGGCAAACACAGTTTATGATAAATCTGCATCTCTTGTAATTAATAGACCTATTGGAGAAGTCCTATATGAAGCTGTATTAAGACAAATATAGATTTATTTCAATATTTTTATTATATATATGAGTTTTTATGTTGAATTTAAAGTTTCTTTTTATTATTATTTTTGTTATAGTATTTTAGTATAAATATATAATTTGAAAGGAGCTTTTTATGAAACTAAAAACTATATCTTTACCAGAACTTAATAATTTAGACCCAACACTGGAGTCTACATTTATCAAAATGGGTGAAGAGCAAGGCGAACTAGCTGAATGTATAGGCAAATTCAGAAATCTAAGTGGAGAAAATAATGACTTAGATGAAGTTGATATTATAAAGAAAACTGCTAAAGAATTGATGGACGTGGCTCAAACATGTGTAACTATGATGTTTAAACTAGAAGAACAATATGGTATTAATCTTGATGAAATACGCAAAGAACATATAAAAAAACTAGAAAAAAGAGGCTACATAAAAAACATAGATAAGTAAACATTCTATCTCTAAATATTTATTAAAATAAATTTAAAGTCTGAAATGTTTAATTTCTATGTAAATTTGCTATTAAATGGTATCTCAAAATGATTTTTTAAATTGTAATTGAGATACCACTTTTTATTTTATTTGTATATATTATTTGATATTTTCATAAACAATTAAATTTTATCCAGTATAATGAGTTTTTTGTCAGCAAAATTTTATTTTTAACTTCTATATTGTTCTCTCTTATTTTCATAAATTTTACTATATTCTTCTATCGCTTCATCCCATGCTTCTATATCTGTTATCCCTTTTTCAATTGCTAATAAATGAACTATCTCAGCTAACTTTGATGCTGATTCTATTATTCCCATTTGTTACACCCTCTCTATTGTCAAATACTTACAAAAACTGTTAATTAGTTCTAATATTTGTTATTATTATTCCCAAAAACTTTAATAAATAAAAATATTTTTATTTTTTGACACGATTCTAATATGGCCACTATGACTACGAAATTTAAAAACTTTTATCTTTTTAAATTTTCTATATAAAATCTTAACTTTATTAAATTTTTTATATATTAAATTGACAGAGGATGAATATATTTATATAGGTACATATTAATTTATTATAGGAGAGAATGCTCTATGTTTAAAATTTTTCTTTTTTCTAGTGAACAGTTTGTAAGTCTTTTTATATTCGGATTATTTCTATATCATTGTCCAAAGCTAACAAAAAATATTTTACCCTATAGTTACACAGTTGAAAAAATACTTTGTACCTTAATGGTAATAGTCGTTGCTTTAGAACAAATTTTAATTATTTCTTCAGGGAATTATAGCACCTTGAATTCCTTACCAATTGGAATTAGCCATATTTGTATCTACATATGTATAGCTATATTAGTTTTTAAACAGTATCATTTTTTTAACATATTTTTTTCTTGGAGTTTAGTTTGTTCTGTTGGAGAACTTATTTTTTCTAAAAACTTAGGATACGAATTTCCTAGCTTTATATATTTTCTATTTATCTTCTCTAAATGTTTGATAATATATGCAAATATTTATATGGTTGATGTAAGAAAATTTAAAGTTAACAGACATGCATTTAGAGATAATTTTGGAATTTGTCTTATTTATTTTTCATTTATATTTTTACTAAATACATTTACTGATTCACAATATTACTATAGCTTTTTAAGTTACAATACAACTACCATTTTCATATTTATTTTTGCTACTAGCATTGTGTACATACTTCCTCTTTTATCCAATATAGATACCTTTATCCTTGAAAAAAAGAAAAAGAGTAAATAATTTGTTTAAATTTATAAATAAAGCCACTTAGATATTTTTTAAGTTTTAAAAATATCCAAGTGGCTTTACACATTAAACTATAGTTTTTGTAATATATAATTTTATACCTCTGCTAAATAATACAATGTCCTAACAGGCTCTCCTGTCGCTCCTTTTGATTTATATCCCTTTGATTTTGATGATGTACTTGTACCTGCTATATCCATATGTATCCATGGAGTACTGCCAACAAATTCTCCAATAAAGGCTCCTGCTGTTATGCATCCAGCATTTTTACCTCCAGTATTTTTAAGGTCTGCTTCTTCTCCCTTTACCATATTTTTAAACTCATCATAAAGAGGCATCTTCCAAACTCTTTCTCCAGATAAAGTAGATGCTTTTTCCAATTCACAATAAAAATCATCATTATTTGTTACTACAGGAGTTGCAACATTACCTAATAATGTTAAAGCTGCACCAGTCAATGTTGCTACATCAACAACTTTTGTTACTTTTTCATTATTAATAATGTAATATATTGCATCGGCTAATGTAAGTCTACCTTCTGCATCTGTATTTAAAACTTCGATAGTTTTTCTTGCCATAGAGTTAATTATATCTCCTGGCTTATATGAACCTCCCGATAAAGCATTTTCACATGCAGCTACTACTGCTATAACATTTTTCTTTAATTTACTCTGAGATATGGCACACATAGCTCCTATTACACTTGCAGCTCCAGCCATGTCTGTTTTCATATCTAGCATAGATGCATTTGATTTTAAAGAATATCCACCAGTATCATAAGTCAATCCTTTGCCCACTAGACCTAGTATATCTGAATTCTCTTCATCTCCAAAATATCTCATTACTATAAATCTTGGTTTATTAACTGAACCTCTTGATACAGCAAAAAAAGCTTCCATACCCAATGCTTTTATTTTTTCTTCTTCATAAATCTCAACATTAAATCCATACTCTGCCCCAAGTCTAACTGCCTCTATTGCCAATGTCTTTGGGTATATTATATTTGATGGTTCGTTAACTAGATTTCTAGCTATTATAGTTGAATTAGATAGTATTCTAGCTTTTTCTATTTGACAATCTGCTTCTTTTTCAGTGAATATAATTATATTCTCTATTTCTCTTTCTTCAAATTCTTTACTTTTTGTCTTATATTTATCAAATTTATAGTTTCCAAGCAATATTCCTTCTGAAAAAGCACCTATCTCTTCTATATCTAAATTAATATTTATTATGTTAATATCATTATTTTTACATACTTTATTTCTCAATATACTTTTTATTTTTTTACATAAATTGCCCCCTATGATTCTAAGTTTTTCCTTATCTAAAGATTCTTTCTTACCAAGACCAACTAGACAAATATCTATTAGATTTTCATTTTCGAGCAATGTCACAATCTCTATGTTATTTTCTTTAGCACTGAAGTTTTTACTTACAATATTTAATTTATCAAACATTGTAGAAACATTCTCATCTTCAAACACAGTAACTACAGTTATAGCATCATCCAAGCTTTTTAATATTTCTTTAGAACATTTTATCTGCATATCAAATTCTCCTTTTTAAAATAATTGCTCAATTATATTTCTAGAGTCTTCCAAAGAATCAAATAATTTATCTTTGTTTTTTACATCTAAACAGTTCATTTTATCACTTATTATAGATATAAATTTTAATATTTCATCATCTAGTATTTTTTCTCCACTTTCAGTTATTCCATAAAAAGTATTTCGTCTATCTCTACTATCTTCTTCTCTATATACATAGTCTTGCTCAACTAGCTTATTAAGCAATATACACAAACTAGAAGTAGATACATGTAAGTCTCTACTTAAATTTTTAAGTTCCATTTTATTATGCTTTCTTATACTTACTAAAGCAAAAAATTGCCTTTCTGTAAGTACTTTACCTTTTTTATATCTTTCATTATTAATAATCTTTATTAAATTATGAAAGTTATTCATACTTTCCAACAACAAAATAGATAACTCTTTATCACTCATAAAATTCACCTCAAAATTAATAATTGGGACTCCCTCTTATCCCCCCAATATGTTTATATATCTCTAATATAATACTTCTTTTCTTTTTATAATTATACTATAGATAAACTTTATTATCCATTTAAATTGTTTTAAACTAAAATATTATTAGGTATAAAGTAAAAAACATTTAAATTACATTATAAAATAGTGAGACTTATATCAATCTCACTATTTTCCTTAAGGATATATTTTATTTTCAAAAGTATTCTAATCTTATACTACATATTATTCTTGTCTGTATTTTTATTATTTTGAGATATATTCTGAATTTTTTCTAATACTCTAGGAGTTATAGACAAGATATTATCTACTAGATTAATATTACTATCTAAACTCATTATTCTAGTTTCTCCACTTTCAACTACTACAAATGCTACTGGTTGTACAGATATAGCTCCTGCACTACCTCCTGCAAAATTTGTATCTGCTTTTTCACTTTTTATTTCAATATTTTTATCTTTCTCATCATATCCTTTTGAATATTCTCCTCCACCTATACCAAATCCAATTGTTACTTTTGATATAGGAACAACTACTGTAGTATCTGTTTTTATAGGGTCTCCTATAATAGTATTTGCATCTATAGAACCTTTAATAGTTTCAAGAGTTGTTTCCATAAGACTTTGTATCGAACCTGTTGCTCTCATTACTATCACCTCCCTTATAATTTCCTTTATTTTTATTCATAACCTTATTAACCATTATTATAAAATGAAATAAATCTTTTATTCTTGACCTTATATGTATCCTTACATTTCCCAAAAAGTAATCTTTTGTAAAATTTGGATTTACATTTAGATATATTTTTTCTGCATCAATTATATTAAATAAATTTCCATATAGAGTATTTATTAATACATACACAGAAGATGTCAAACTTACATTTTTAGTTCCAAAATCAATGTTTGAATAAAATTCATGTATTTTTATCTTTTTTAATAGTCTATAAATACTTAAAAGGTCATCAGCTAATAATATACTAGAGTCTATATTATTCTTCATCCCCTCTTTTTTATCATTATTGTTACTATTTTCAGCTGGATATAGTTGTCTATTTATATTTATTAAATCAAACATGTATTTTATATTAAGTTTTAAACAAACATCTTTATTGTTTATATCTGCTATTAATAAGATATTTATATGAGACATTAAAAACAATACAATTATACTTATTATAAAAATTATTGCTATTATTAAGTATTTAAAATTAAGTAATTCATTAATCTCCATGTCTATATTATCATCAAAAAATTACTATTTATACTTAATTAACCATATTTATTTTACCAAAACCACTTTTTTATATTCACACAAAAAAACACAATAACTTAGAGTATTTTAAACCTTCTAAAAAATTTAAAACTATAAACTAAATTACTGTGTTCTCCATATTTTTATTTTAAAATTAACATTTCTATTGTAAAATTAAGATTCTCTTTGTATAACATTTTATTCATTTGTTAATGCTTCTTGATAAGTTTCTATAGCAGGCAACTCTTCAAGACTTTCTATATTTAGCAACTTTAAAAATTCATCTGTTGTCTTATAAATTATAGGTTTTCCTATTTTATTAAGTCTACCAGCCTCTCTTATAAGTTGATTTTCAAATAGAGTTTGTAGCACCTTATCACATTTTACTCCCCTTATATCTTCTATCTCTACCTTCGTTATTGGTTGTTTATATGCAATTATAGTAAGAGTCTCTAGTGTAGCTTGACTCAAACTTTTCTTTTTCTTTGGTTCAATAATTTTTTTTATATATTCTGCATAATCTTCATTTGTACACATTTGATATTTGTTTTCCAATTTGATTATTTGAATACCTCTATTTTTTTCTCTATATTCATCAATAAGTAAATTTAACATAATCTCTATCTCTTTTGATGAAAGTTCTTTATTTATTATATAATTTAATTCTTTTATACTTATTGGGTCACCATATGCAAACATAATAGATTCTATAATACACTTTATATCTTCTCTTTTCATTTTAACACTCCGAACTTTTTCTAATTAAAATATCATCAAAAAATATATCTTGTACCACTACTATCTCTTTTTCTTTTATAAGCTCCAATATAGATAAAAAAGTAGCAATTATTTCATCATTTTCATATGATTTTATGATATTTGTAAAAGTAACTTCTATTTTCTCTTTTATGACATTTCTTATATACACTATTTTTTCTTCCACAGATATTATCTTTTTTCTCACTATTTTATCCAATTTTTCATCATTAGTATTTTCAATTTGTGATGTTTTAACCTTAAATATATATGGAAGTATATTTTTTATTGCCTCTATTGATATATCTTCTAAATCTACATTATCATCAATAACTATTTCTTCTTTAGTTCTATAAAATCTTTCATTAATATAAGTTATATTTTCCTTTATATCTTGTGATGCTATTTTAAATTTTCTGTATTCTTCTAATTTCTCCATAAGTTCTATTCTTGGGTCTTCTTCTTCATCCTTTTGTTTGTAAAGTAAGTATTTAGATTTTATCTCTAAAAGCTTAGATGCCATAGTTATAAATTCGCTAGTTATCTCTAAATCCATTTTGTCTAACATTTTTAGATAATTAAGATATTGCTTAGTTATATCTATAATTGATATATCTTTTATATCTATCTTATGTTTAGTTATCAAGTCATACAGCAAATCTAATGGTCCCTCATAAACTTGTAATTGTATATTATACTTCATATTAATCCCTCTTTAAGTTATTTATTTTATTAAACAAATAAATATACTATTCTTAGTAATACTGTATATATTGGTGTTAATATTATTTGATATATCCCTGTAAATAAAGCAATCAACAAAATTATATAACTCATATTTTCAAATTTATATACATATTCATTCCATTTATATGGAACAAGTGTAGATATAACTCCCCATCCATCAAGTGGAGGTATAGGCAGTAAATTAAAAGCTGCAAATCCCATACTATATAAGAATACATATTCAGCTATTGTATTTATCGCATACATGTGCACATATTTATTTATAATGACACAGACTATAGCGGTCAGAACATTACAGAAAACACCTGCAAGTGAAACTATCAAATTGCCTATCTTGTAATTTTTAAAATTATTAGGATTTACTGGGACTGGTTTTGCCCATCCTATTCTAAGAATAAACATAGCCAAAAGACCAATTGGGTCGACATGTCTTACAGGATTTAATGTCATTCTTCCATAAGCCTTAGCTGTGTCATCACCTAATAAATGTGCCGAGTATGCATGACCAAACTCATGTATTGATATTGCCATGGCTATACCAACCAAACTTGCTACGATTTCTCCTATATTCATACTTAACATTAATGTACATCTCCTAAATTAAATTTTTAATACTATTATAACAATTAAATAACTTATAATCAAAATTATTTTATATTATAATAATTGTGTGTATAAGCATAAAATTAAAATTCATTTTTTACTTTATAACTTTTATTATTATATCATATTAGCTGTAAAAATATAATAATTACACTTATTGGTAGTACAATATTATATTGACATAAACTGACATTGTTGTTATCTTATTGGTGTATTACAAATGAAGGTAACAACAAAATGAATAGTACTGTAGAAAATAATGAACTAAAATTTAGATACACAGTTGAATCAGATACAAACCTTGTATTAAAATTTATAAAAGAACTTACTTCTTATGAGAACATGTTAGACGAAGTTGTTGTAACTGAAAAAATACTTAATCATTAACTATTTGTAAAGAAAAAGACAGAAGTTTTAATTGGTTAGCAAAATAAATTACATATAAATATTATTTAATTTGACAACTAAAAAAATTAAGTTGTCATTTTTTTAGTTGTTCTTAATTTTTAGTCAATATCATACAAGAACTACAAAAAAATATATGTTACACTTTATACATTATGAAAGGAGGTTGTCCAGGTGAAACAAGAAGAACGCACAGTATGTTTTGATAGTGAATTAGAAATTGAAGCATATAGATTCAAAGGTATTATGCAAAATTTTCCAAACCATTTTCATGAACACTATGTGATTGGTTTTATAGAAAAAGGTCAAAGATATTTATCATGCAAAAACAAAAAGTATACCACAAGCACAGGAGATTTATTACTTTTTAATCCTTTTGATAGTCATACTTGTGAACAAATAGATAATGAAGTTCTTGATTATAGATGTATTAATATTAAACCAGAAATAATGCAAAAAGCTGTATTAGAAATTACAGGGAAAAATTATTTACCTCAATTCAATCAGCAGGTAATATTTCGTAGTGAATTAGTACCTTTGCTACAAGAACTACATCATATAATTATGGAAGAACAATTAGATTTTAAAAAAGAAGAAATATTCTTTTTCCTAATTGAACAAATAATCAATGAATATACAGAGCCAGTTTTACAATCTAACTCAGAAAAAATAAATACAGAAATTCAAATAGTCTGTGATTATTTAGAAAATAATTATGCTGAACACATAGCACTTGATGAATTAAGTTATCTAGCAAAAATGAATAAGTACTCATTACTTCGTAATTTTACAAAATTAAAAGGTATTACACCCTATAGATACCTTGAAAATATAAGAGTAAATAAAGCTAAGAAACTTTTAGAAAATGGAATAGAACCTATAGATGCTGCTATACAAACAGGCTTTGTGGACCAAAGTCACTTTACAAATTTCTTTAAAAACTTTATTGGTCTTACACCTAAACAATATCAAAATATATTTATAAACAATGATAAAAATAATTTTAAAGAGGATAAAAAGGAGAATTGAAAAATGGAAAATAAAAATGTAAAATGTGTTATGGTAATAGATGAAAATTTACCAATGGGAATTATATCAAATACAGCAGCAGTAATGGGAGTTACACTAGGTAAATATACTCCAGAAATAGTAGGTCCAGATGTAGTTGACAAAACAGGTAATAATCATTTAGGAATTGTTGCTATACCTGTGCCTATCTTAAAAGGAAACAAAGAAATTATAAAGAATTTGCGTAAAAAATTATACACTCCTGAATTTGAAGGATTAACTGTTGTAGATTTTTCAGATGTTGCACAAGGTTGTAATATTTATGAGGAATTCACACAAAAAATTGCCACTGTCCAAGAAGATGAACTACAGTATTTTGGTATAGGAATATATGGAAATAAAAAGCAAGTAAATAAACTTACAGGCAGTATGCCTTTACTTAGATAATCATTGTAAGCATCTGCTTATAACAATCTTTAATATACTAGATAAAAATACCCATATAGTACTTCTATACGGGCATTTTTTATGTGAATTATAGCTGTATCTTATCGCAAGTTATTATATCATATTATCAATTATTCTTTGAAGCATTTGTAGGTAACTTGCCTTATTTATATCTTTATTATTTATTAATTCTACTTCACCTATTACTTTTTTATCTTTACATATCTTTATCTTTCCTAAAACAGTACCTTTTTTAATTGGCATTTTAGGATTTTTTACTATTTCTATTTTCTTTTCAAACTTTTTAGAACTTCCTTTTTTAATAAGAGCATTTAAGTCTTCTTTAGCAACTAATTTGACTTTATTTTCATCAGCTTTATCTAATGTAAGTGTAGCGATATTATCTCCCTTACTACACAGCTTAACGCTTTCATAATTTGCAAATCCATAATTTAAAAGACTAGATGCATCATTAAATCTTTCAGGAGAAGTTTCTGCACCCAAAGTCGCCGCAACTAAATGAGTATTACCTCTTTTTGCTGATGCTGATAGACAATATTTAGCTTCTTGAGTAAATCCAGTTTTAACACCAGTAGCTCCTTGATAATGCTTTATAAGCTTATTAGTATTTGCAAGACCTACTGTAACTTGTTTTTTACCTACTACAACCTTATCCATCCATGTAGTTAAGTATTTGCTTATCATTTCATGTTTTAATAATTCTCTGGACATTAAAGCTATATCATGAGCAGATGTATAGTGATTTGCTACTGGAAGTCCATTTGTATTTGCAAAATGAGTATCATTCATATTTAGCTCCTTTGCTTTAGAATTCATCCTATCAACAAACCCTTCAACACTTCCAGCCAAGTGTTCAGCCATAGCTACACAGGCATCATTTGCAGAAGCAACAGCTATACCTTTTAATAAAGTATCAACCTTTTGAGTTTCTCCTGGTTCTAAAAATATTTGACTACCACCCATACTAGATGCAGTTTCACTCACTTGTACTTCATCATCAAGTTTAATATCACCTGAATCCAAAGCTTCTACAATAAGTAACATTGTCATTACCTTTGTTACACTGGCAGGAGGAAGCTTTTTATGAGCATCCTTTTCATATAAAATTTGTCCACTACCAACATCCATCAAAATTGCCGATTTTGAAGATATATTTAGTTGGTTGGCATCAGCATTGTCCTTACTATTTGCAAAAGAAAAACTCAAAGGAGTAAATGCAAGTAATATAGCCAAAGCAGTACTAGCTAATTTTTTCATAGATGTCACCTCTTAAAGTTTATTTAAACTTATTTTCTCACAATTAACTTTTTTTATTCTAAATGCCTAGATATACCTTGACCTAAATTTTTTTTCTTTTCAAGCTTTTTAAAATAACCTTCTAAAACACCTTTATTCGATGCATTTTCTATTATTTCAAAGGCATCTTCATAATTCATTCCATATTCTCCTGCTATTTCCATCTTAGTTTGTTTTAAAGCTTTTCTAGCATTTTGTTTTGAAATATTATCCATAAATATCCTCCTATTAATAAAATTTATATATAAGTAGTTTTTACTAATAAAAGATTGTTATAATTGGTATTTTATGTAATATCTGAATTTTTCAATATTAAAAAGACCTCTTGTAATTCTTAAAATGATATCAATTTAATCTTTTGATATCATTTTAAAAATTACAAGAGGTCTACTTTTCAATTTTACAAACTTTATATCCTATACTTCCATTATTATAGGAAGTATCATTGGATTTCGCTTAGTTTTTTGATATAAATACTCTTTTAGGTTTTCTTTAATGTTATTCTTTAAATAAGCCCATTCTTTAATATTTTTCTCTTCACACTCGTTTAGAACGTTTTTAATTATATCCTTTGCTCCATCCATTAAATCTTCAGACTCTCTTACATACACAAAGCCTCTAGATATTATATCTGGACCTGCTAAAACTTTGCCTTCATCTTTAGAAATAGTTACTACAACTATCATAAGACCATCTTCTGATAAATGCTTTCTATCTCTTAAGACTATATTACCTACATCTCCTACACCTAATCCATCAACTAGTATATTTCCTGTTTGTATACGATTTGCTACTTTAGCAGAGTTTTTATCTAACTCTAAAACATCTCCTGTTTGCATGACAAAAATATTTTCCTTGTCCATTCCAAGTTGTTCAGCTATTTCAGCATGTCTTTTTAACATTCTATATTCACCATGAGCTGGCATAAAAAACTTTGGTCTAACTAATGCATGTATAAGCTTTAATTCTTCTTGACAGGCATGTCCAGAAACGTGTATATCCGCTATATCACTATATACTACTTCTGCTCCTTTTTCAAATAAGAAGTTTATTACTCTTGATATTAATTTTTCATTTCCTGGTATTGGATGAGCAGATATTATAACTAAATCGCCACTCTTTATTTCTACTTTTTTGTGTTCTGAAAAAGCCATTCTAGCAAGAGCTGACATAGGCTCACCTTGTGAACCAGTCGTTATTATCACTAACTCGCCATCTTCATGCTTGTATATATCATTTAAATCTATTAGCATATCGTCAGAAATATCTAAATATCCTAATTCCTTGGCAACTCCAACTACATTTACCATTGAACGACCTGATATAGCAACCTTCCTATTAAACTTTTCAGCTGTATTTATTATTTGTTGTAATCTGTGTATGTTAGATGCAAACGTAGCAACTATAATTCTTCTACCATTTCCCTTTGCAAATAACTCATCAAGACCTACTCCAACAGTTTTTTCAGACATAGTAAATCCTGGTTTTTCTGCATTAGTACTATCTGCCAACATTAAAAGAACTCCTTTTTTGCTCAACTCACAGATTCTATGCATATCCATAACATCACCATCAATTGGAGTTAAGTCAATCTTAAAGTCTCCTGTATGGTATATTATCCCTTGGTCTGTGTGTACTGCAATAGAGTAAGCATCTGGTATACTATGGTTATTTTTCAAAAACTCTACTTCCATATTATCAAGCTTTATAACTTGTCTTGGAGTTATGACATTTAACTTAACATTATTCATCTTATGTTCTTTCAATTTTACTTGTATAAGACCTATACTAAGTCTCGCTCCATATACAGGAACATTTATCTTTTTTAGTATATATGGAAGAGCTCCTATATGGTCTTCATGTCCATGTGTAATAAATATACCCTTTATTTTATCCCTGTTTTTGACTAAATAAGTTATGTCTGGTATAACTATATCTACTCCTAACATTTCATCTTCTGGAAAACTAAGTCCAGCATCTATAACAATTATTTCATCTTTATACTCAACAACAGTCATATTTTTTCCAACTTCGTTAAGTCCACCTAAAGCCATTACCTTTATCTTGTTGGTGTTCTTTTTGAACAATTGCATCATCTCCTTCTGTCTATTTAATTTTTTAACACGTTCTACAATCTTAAATAATATCAAATCACGCACTCGCTACCAGTTATTCTTATTGTACCATAATTCGTATCATATTTTAAGCTATATTTAAAATACATTTAACGTATTATTTTGACAAACCTATTTTATTTTGATATCCTCTAAATATTATATGATTTAATATCTGATATTTTAGGAGGATTTATGCGTGGTAAAACTCATTGTGCAATAGGAATTTTAACAGCTATCCAGACATCTTTAATTTTTACAATTCCTATATCTCTAGTAGATATTTTAGTTTCAGCTACTTTTGCAGTACTGCCCGATTTGGATAAATCTAATTCTATGGTCTCAAATTTCATTCTAAAAAACAATATATCCAAATACATATATAGAATTTTTATATACGCTATTAATATTATTATTTTCTTTATTTCAATAAATATAAATGATAATTTTTATTTAAGTGCAATAATTACATTTGTTGCAATTATAATTATTGAGGCAAAACTAACCCATACATTTCTGAGAAAAATCTTTCTATCATTAATATTTATACTATTAGCTATATGCTTATACATCGTAGAAGTTGAAATATATTTTATAATTTTTTGTCTAATGTTGTCAATTTTTCCCTGGCTAAAGCACAGAAGCTTTTCTCATAGTATATTTGCAACCATCATAATATATTTTTTACTAAAACAAATAGAATTAATCACTAGTATTAATAATTTATCTTTTTATGGAACACTTGGCTATGCAAGCCATATGTTTTTAGGGGATTTATTTACAAAACAAGGAATACCACTTTTTTATCCACTAAGTGAAAAAAAGATTTCCTTAGGATTTTTAACAGTTGGAGGACCATTTAGTAATTTTATAGAAAAATCATTTATTTTCATACTTATAGGATTAATTATATTTTCAATATTAAAATTATAAAAAGCTTTAAAGCTATTTATATTTATACTATATATTTAAATTTATAATAAAAAATGGAAGAATAGCATAGAATATAAAAGTTCTATACTATTCTTCCATCAACATTAAATTACAGAAGAATTATTCTTCTGAATCACTTATTTTATTGCACTCATCACATAATCCATAAAATTTAACATCATGATCAAGTATTTTAAATTTGTACAATGATTGTATTTCTTTTTCTATATTGTCTAAAAGGTCTTCTTTAGCTTCCATTATCTTTCCACAATTTTTACAAATAAGATGATGATGATTATGACAGTCTTCTTTATGTAGACTAATCTCATATCTTATACACCCATCATCTAAGTTTAGTTTTGATATTAATCCTATTTCGTCTAATAACTGCATTGTTCTGTATACAGTAGCTAGACCTATTTCAGGACAGTCAACCCTAACTAAATCATAGATTTCTTCACTACTTAAATGTGAATGGTCATGTTGAAGCAATATCTCAACTATTGCTCTTCTTTGTGGCGTAATCTTAAAACCAGTTTCTTTTAACTTGTCTTTTAATAAATCCATTGTGTTTGCCATAACATCACCCTTACTATTTTCAATTGATAATCTTTATTAAATAATATTGTAATTGATAATTCTTTTTTTGTCAAGACATTTGAAAAAATTTAATTTCTTCTCATAATATAAATATATACCCATAAAAGATATATTATTCACCAAAATCTATAAATTTTTTAATAAAAAACAAAAAAACAGATATATACTATAAATACTTTTTACAATTAATAATTCTTAATTAAAGTAAATACAGTAAAATACCTGATTTTTTATATACAAACTTAATTATTTACCTAGTTAAGTCCATTTGATTCATCTTCGTCGTAATTTAAACCTTCTTCTTCCATTATAGCAGTATATACAGCTACAACAGTTTCATACTCTTCATCACTTTCTAAAGGTATTAGTATTTCTCCTTCTTCATCTTCATCAATTCTAAATATTAAAGCTTCTTCAGCCTCTTCATCATCTAAAGGCATTAATATTGCATATTCTTTTCCTTCTGCTTCTAATGTTAATATTATTTCAAATTGGCTTTCTACACCATTTTCATCAATTAAATTTATTATATTTTCTTCCATAATGTCATTCACCTCAAATTTATTTTTATTTTTATTATTTATATTATATATCATAAGTATTCAATTTTATAGTTCTTTTATGAATTTATTTTAAAATCTAAATATCCTTGTAAAATTATTACTGCTGCCAACATATCTATAACCTTTTTTCTTTTTTGTCTACTAACATCCGCTTCTAACAAAGATCTCTCTGCCGCTACTGTAGAAAGTCTCTCATCCCAAAACTCTACATCAATTCCTGTTTCTTCTTTTAATAATTCACAAAACTTAATTACCTTTTCTCCTTGTGGTCCTAAAGTACCATTCATATTTTTTGGTAATCCTGACACAATTTTATTTACTTGTTTTTCTTTTATTATAGCTTTTAATTCTTCAATATCCTTCTTCTTGCCAACTCTTCTTACCGTTTTTATCCCTTGTGCAGTTAATCCCATTAAATCACTTACAGCAACTCCAATAGTTTTATCTCCAACATCAAGACCCATTATTCTTCCATCTAACATATTTTCTCCTTTTATTTACCTTATTTTATAAAACATATACATTTCATTAATTACAAAAATTGCAATATGAATTTTTGATGTAAGCTGTTTGGTTTACATTAATAATCATATTGCAACTTTTTATTCAAAGCATATATACATTAAAAAATTTTTAGTTATTTTTTTCAAATATTATCATGTTTATGCTTATTATTATAAGTGGTATAAGTATATATATAGATGCTGTAGATGCAGCAACTATACCAGAGTCATTAACTAAAAGAGTAATTATACAACCAACCATAGATGCAATGAATCCTTTAAACAAAATTGGAAAATTATTCATTATCTTTCTAAAGTGTCTAGATGGTTTAAATATAAGTACTGCAATCACAGCAATTCCCACAAGTAAAATATTTACCCATACACTTGTCTGTGCTAATTGCATATTCATTTGAATTTTTCTTCCAAATGTCTGCAATATCTCTCCTGGTCCATTTAAGAAAATTCTTTGTACAAACATTCCTAAGTGAGATTCACTACCTGAGATTATATCTAGAGCTGCAAATGCACAAACAACAACCACAGCTGAAATAGCTAATAGTGCAACTTTTTTAATATCTAGTTTAGCATCATATATAAGCATTATAAACAACAAATATGCTACACATTCTGATATTGCTCCACCAACATTTGCCCCCATAGAAGGATATGCGCTAGTTATAAGTATTATTAATGAAAATATTACAACAAGTGGCTTAGAAACCTTCTTGTAATGTAATAAAACTGCTAAACCAAATACTGCACTTGCTATGGTTACACCTTCATACTCATTTCCTACACCATAGTATCTGGCACCAATAACAGCATCATAACTCATTATATTATTTTGCATTAAGTATGTTCCAAATACAGAATCTATGACTATTATTAAAATAGTCAGTGTTGCAAAAAATCCCATATGTTTTATATCATTGTCTTTAAATAACTTTCGACCTAATAAGTATAACACTAGTGTAGTTACAAATATTCCCAAAGATATTGTAATTGGGGTCTTAAAATTCATCAAAGGAGCCAACATAAATGACAGAGGCATTATTATACCCAATTTTATAAACTCCTTAAGTACTTTGAATACACGCTCTTTATGTGGCATGTAATTTCTAAAGAATATTGCAAACATTGCAATTACCCAAGAAGCAGATATTACACCTACAAATCCATTTATGATACTTGACCTTATAGATGATATAGATACTATCTTTTTATAAAGTGATTTTAGGTAACTAGCATTATCTTCTTTGTCAACCAAAGTATAACTTCTACCCACCATTTCATCATTTTTAAGACCAAACTCATTTAATATGTCCACTCCAACATCTAAGTTTGCAACAATACCAGCTTTTCTTGTTGTAGCAGATTCCAATAGACCCTTTCCTTCTCCACTAAATTTTATTATTGGAGAAAGTCTTCTCTTATTTTTATAATCTAAATCACTTGGAAAAGCACTTGATACATAAACAGTATCATTTTCTCCAACCATAGAAAATACTTCTTTAAGGTATTTATCTATATTTTTTACAATATTTTTCTTCATTGCAGCATAAGTATTATCATTTAAATTCAATCTATACATATCTAATCTATATGTATCTCCAAGCTCTACAAATATAGCATCACTATTTTTATAAGACTTTTTAGTTTCATCTAATAACTTATCGTAGTCTGTAACTATTCCAAACGGCATCTTAGAATCTTTTTTGTTAATATCATCAATATTCCCAGAATCAATTCTTCCATATTGATCCATAGCAACTAAACATAAATTTCTATTTTTAACCAATTGGTTATTTTCAATTATATCAGCATTTCCAATTACGGATGTTTTTAGTCCATTTTCTGATAAAGTTTTTCCCAATGAACCTAAGGTTGCTCCATATTCTCCATACTCTAGATTTTCATTTATTGACCTATTAATACTTAAATTATTTATCTCTTTAGCTTTTTGACCTGTTGCAACTTCAAAAGTTTTAGCAGTATCTTGGTCTACTTTTTGAAAATTGATATAGTCTTCAGTAGTTACATCAGCTCTTACTCCTGCACCCATACTAGCATAAGACCTTCTATCATCAGTACCTTGATCCCCTCTTATATTCATAAGAGCTATATGACCTCTCTTTTCTAGCTCACTCTTTAAGATTGGAACCTTCAACATACTTCCAAGATTGGTCCTATTCATATCAATAAATATGACTTTGCCCTTTTCTTCAGCAGAACTGTAGCTAGCAGTTGATACAAAAATCATAATAACTACTGCCAACAATGACATAATCTTTTTTCTCATTTATTTGACCTACTTTCTATTCAGATAGTGCGTGATTACTTCTTCAAGTATCTCATCTCTTTCAAATTTTTTAATTATAGCTCTTGCATTTTTATGACTAGTTATATAACTAGAATCGCCAGAAAGGAGATACCCTATAATTTGATTTATAGGGTTATATCCTTTTTCAACTAGTGCTTTATATACAAAATCTATCGTATCTCCCACACTCATTCTATCTTCTGGTATTCCTTCAAATTTCATAGTGTAGTCTAAATCTTTTTCCAAACTAAAAACCTCCTTAAGTGAATGTTATTTAACTTGTGTCTTAATAACCTCACTTGCATAGCTTAGAGCTTGGTCAACCTTAGATATGTCACTAGCTCCTGCTTGTGCCATATTAGGTCTTCCTCCACCTTTTCCTCCAGCTATTTTTGCAACTTCTCTAACTATATTCCCTGAATGTATTCCTTTATCTAACACATCTTTAGTAGCAGTAACTACAAAGTTAACTTTATCATCTACTACATTTGCCAATACTACTACACCAGAGCCAAGCTTATCTCTTAAATTATCTGCTGTTTCTCTTAGTGTATCCATATCCATACCTTCAAATTTATTAGTTATTAAGTTAACTCCATTTACTTCAAGCTTAGAATCAAAAATAGAATCAGCTGATTGTAAACTCATTTTAGTCTTTATATCATGTAATTCTTTAGATAAATTTTTATTTTCTTCTAATAAAGAACTTATTCTTTGAATTAAATTATCTTCTTTAGATTTTAAATTTACACAAACTTCAGATATAATTCCTTCTTTTTCTTTTAAGTATTCATAAACAGCTTTTCCTGTTATTGCTTCTATTCTTCTTACTCCTGCTGCTACTCCACCTTCAGACAATATTTTAAACATTCCTATCTGAGAAGTATTTGTCAAGTGAGTTCCTCCACAAAGTTCTGTAGAATAATCTCCCATAGAAACTACTCTTACTTCATCACCATATTTTTCACCAAATAGTGCTGTAGCTCCTTTTTCTTTTGCTTCTTTTATATTCATAATATCACATTTTATGTCTAAAGATGATAAAATAACATTATTTACTTTTTCTTCTATAACTTTTAATTCTTCATTTGATATAGCTTCAAAGTGAGTAATATCAAATCTTAATCTATCTGGAGTAACTAAAGAACCAGCTTGATTAACATGCTCTCCTAATACTTCTTTTAGTGCTTTATGAAGTAAATGTGTAGCACTATGATTTCTTGCAGCAGACATTCTAACATCTCTATCTACTAATGTCTTTACTTTATCTCCATTACTTATTTTTCCTGATTTTATTATACCTATATGTTTTATACTATTATTAGCACCTTTTTTAGTATTTAATACTTCCACTACTAAATTTTCGTTGGTTATTAATCCACAATCACCAACTTGTCCTCCACCTTCAGGATAGAAAGTAGTATTGTCTAGTACTATAGATACTTTATCACCTTCTTTTGCATTTTGAACTAATTCATCCTCTTTAACTATAGCTTCAATAATTCCTTCGCCATATAATTCACTATATCCATTAAACATACTATCTATAGTAGACTCTAATTTTGATAGAGGGTCTTCCTTCCAACTTTCTCCATCCATATTTCCTCTAGCATTTCTAGCTCTTTCTTTTTGTTTTTCCATTTCTTCATTGAAAGACTCTTCATCTACAGATAAATGTTCTTCTTCCAAAATTTCTTTAGTTAAGTCTATAGGGAATCCATAAGTATCATACAGTTTAAAGGCTTCTTGACCACTTAAAACAGTTTTTCCTTCATTCTTTAATGCTTCTATATATGAGTTCAATATTTCTGTTCCTTGGTCTATAGTTTCATTGAATTTTTCTTCTTCTATTCCAACAACTTTTTTAATATAACTTTCTTTTTCAACTAAAACTGGATATGCTTTATCATTTACCTTTATAACTTCATCTATCAGTTTTTGTAAGAATAATTCTTTTACACCTAATAGTTTACCATGACGAGCAGCACGTCTAAGAAGTCTTCTAAGAACATAGCCTCTTCCCTCATTTGATGGAAGTACTCCATCACTAACTAAGAATGTCACAGCTCTTATATGGTCAGTTATTATTCTTATTGATATATCATTTTTTGGATTTACTCCATATTTTACTCCTGTTAACTTTTCAACAGCTTCCAATATAGACTTAATAGTATCTACTTCAAAGATAGTGTCCACACCTTGCATGATACATCCCATTCTTTCAAGGCCCATACCTGTATCTATATTTTTACTTTCTAATAAACTATAGTTTCCTTCTTCATCTCTATCAAACTGAGTAAATACATGGTTCCAGAATTCTAGGTATCTGTCACAATCACAGCCTGGTTTACAGTCTGGATTATCACATCCATATTCTTCTCCTCTATCAAAATATATTTCTGAACAAGGACCACAAGGACCTGTACCTATCTCCCAGAAGTTATCATCTTTACCAAGTCTAACCATTCTTTCTTCTGGAAAATTCATTTCTTTTGCCCATATATCATAAGAATCGTCATCTTCTTCATATACAGTTACCCATATTTTATCTTCTGGGATACTTAGCCATTCTGTGACAAATTCCCATCCCCATTTAATTGATTCTCTTTTAAAGTAATCTCCAAATGAGAAGTTACCCATCATTTCAAAAAAAGTGGCATGTCTTGCAGTTATACCTACATTTTCTATATCTCCAGTTCTTATACATTTTTGAGATGTACACATTCTTAAACTTGGAGGTACTTCTACACCTGAAAAATAATTTTTTAAAGGTGCCATACCTGAGTTTATAAGCAATAAACTCTTGTCATTGTTTGGTACTAAAGAATAGCTATCTGCTACATAGTGACCTTTTGACTCAAAAAATTCTAAAAACTTACTTCTTATCTCGTTTAGTCCCATCTTTTCCATATTATGTTCCTCCTAATAAATTATATTTTTTCGTTTAAATAAAAAACCTCGTCCCTATAAATAAATTTATAGGGGCGAGGACAATCGCGGTACCACCCTAATTATCATAAAAAATTATGATATCTTCGGAAAACCTTAGCTATAACGTAACTACCGTCAATCTCTACTTAAATCTACCTTGTTAATTCAAAGTACATTGTTCAAAATTGCTACTAAAAGGCTGCTTCAAATATTTTATTCTAAGGGCTTTCAGCATGTTCCCTCTCTCTGTAAGACATCAAATACTTTACTATTCCTTATCACTGTATTTGTTTTTAATTAATATAATAATTATATTACTAAATTTTACAAAATTAATCAATACTATATTTTCATATACAATAAATTTATTTTATAAACTTTGTTTTAGATTTATAGACTATATTACTTATTTTATAAGTTTCTTAGATATTTTTATAAACTTTTCTCTATTATTCCTCCGCCTACTACAATATCTCCATCGTACATTACAACAGATTGACCTTTTGTAATAGCTCTTTGAGCTTCATCAAATACTATTTTAATAGTATTTTCTCCAACATTATAAATAGTAGCTGGTGATGGTTTTGCAGAGTATCTTATTTTTGCTTGAACTCTTAATGGCTCTTCTAGTTTGTCTATTGATATAAAGTTAACATCTTTTGCAATAAGTTCTTTTTTAAATAATTCTTCGTTGTCTCCAAGGACAATAGTATTATTTATTGGATTTATATCTACTACAAACATTGGTTTGCCAAAAGTAATTCCAAGACCTTTTCTTTGTCCTATTGTATAGTATAGTATCCCTTTATGTTTTCCAAGTATATTTCCTTTAGTATCTACAAAAAAACCTTCTTCAATACGCTTTTCAGAATGTTTTTTTACATAATTTGCATAGTCATTATCTTTAACAAAACAAATTTCTTGACTATCGGGTTTATTATGGACTGCCATTCCCATTTCTTTAGCAATTTCTCTTACTCTATCCTTTTCATAATCACCTATTGGTAGTAGTGTATGTTTTAATTGTTCTTGTGTAAGATTATAAAGTGCATAAGTCTGGTCTTTTTTATCTGTAACAGATTTTTTTAATAAATATCTTCCTGTATCTTCATCTTTTTCTATTTTTGCATAGTGACCTGTAGCCACATAATCACATCCTATTTGTCTAGCTCTTTTATAAAAATCGTCAAATTTTATATGTTTATTACAAGCTATACAAGGATTAGGAGTTTTTCCTTCTAAATATTCATCTATAAAATAATCTATTACTTTTTCTTTAAATACTTCTCTAAAATTAAGAACATAAAATGGTATTCCTATTTTATTTGCTACTCTTCTAGCATCTTCAACTGCTGATAAAGAGCAACAACCACCTTCATTTTCAACTTCGTCATCGTCTTGCCATAATTTCATAGTAACACCAATGACGTCGTATCCTTGCTGTTTTAAAAGATATGCAGCTACAGAACTATCTACTCCTCCACTCATACCTATCATTACTTTTTTATTCATAAACAAATTTCACCTCATCTTTTGCATTACTTATTATTATACCATATAGAGCAAGCATTGTATTTATTTAAAATATAGCTTGCTCTATTTTCTAAAAAAAATAATATTATTAGGTAATTTTAAAAGATTTAAGGGTAATTTTTTATTTATTAACTACCACTACTGACGCTGTTGTTTCTGTTATTATATTATTAGAATTACTAACATCAACTAGTTCTATTTTCACCTTATAAGTACCTTCTTTATTTCCAACTAGATAAACTTTTGTTGTTGCACCTTGCAATGGAAAACCTTCCATTGGTCCCCATCCTGTTTTTACTATGTTAAACCAGTTTCCATTGCTATCCTTAGCAATTAGTTGTATTCCATCTAAATTTTCTGAATCTTCTTCCGCTTTTATTTGAACTCTTACATTATTATAATCATTTTTACCTTTATTTAGTGTAATATCTACAAGCGTTCTACCATCTACACTTTCAAACTTAGGTATACTACCATTTTCACCCTCATCTATTTTATTTTCTTTCGTTATATTAGCTATATCATTATTTTCATTTATAGTTATAGAAGCTTTACCCCAGGTAGCAGTTTTTGAATCTTGTAATAATGTACAATCTCCATATCCATTAACAATCACTTTATCTTTATCATAGTTATCAGTTTTTATTGGAGTATATTCACTTATCTTACAATCACCTATTAAATCTAGACTTGCATTAGTTTCATTTACAATTCCATCAGCTTTTACATATTCTACATTGACTCCATACCATCCGTTTCCACTTGTTACAAGATTTGAAGCTATTACTGATGAACCATTTACTATTAAACCTGCCCCCTTATTATTATTTAAAGTTACATTGTTTAATTCAACATTTCGTGATAAATAAACATGCATTCCTGATTTATTTAATTTGTCTGAATCTAAACCTGTTACTTTTAGATTGTTTATTTTTACACCATCTTTTCTGTCTATTGTTACTATATTTTCGTACCCTGGTTTAGTATCAGTAAATTCTACAGCTTTTTTCAATTCAGCATTATTACTACCATTTATAACTATTTTTTTATCTATAACAACTGGCTTTTTAACATCTATTTTTCCACTTATTTCCCACACTTGACCATCTTCTTGTAAAGCAAGTGCTTCTTCTAATGTATCAGTATCAGTAATCTTTATTGTCTCCACTTTAGCAGGTTCAGCTACCGTTACTGTAATAGTTGGAAGTGATACTCCTTCTGATAGCTTATATCCACTTGATAGACTTGCACTAAATATATACTTTCCTGCTACTTGGCTAGCATATTCTGGTGTACTTTTCCAAGTTACACCTACTTTTGTATTAGCCACTCCAGACACAGTTGCTGATAACTCTTTTGGTAAGTTTAACTTACTTAATTCTGTTCCATTTTCTACATTTTGTACTTTTATTGAATTATCAAGTGCTGTTATTGATGTTATCAATTTATCTTTTACAGATGAACCACCACTTGAACTTCCTCCACTTGATGAAGAGCCTCCAGATGAACTTCCACCTGGTTTAGTGCCATCTACACTTGGAGTCTGAGAACCTTCTACTTTGTCAGTTATTGTTCCTTCATTTTTTATATTTGTTCCTGTAGCATCATTTTTTATGTTTGTTATTTTTCCGTTGTTTTTAACTACAACATTGCTAGAATTATTTTGTATTTCTACTTTTTCTATTTTTGCTCTACTTTCATTTATTATTGTTCCACCTTTACTATCCTTAACCAAAACTTTATTTATTGTACCTTTATTTACTATATCTGCATTTGGAGCAGTTACTACTATCGTACCTGTATATGTACCATTTAAATTTACAGAAATTGAATTATTAGTACTCAATGATAAATCATTTGACATAGTTCCTGATGGCTTAATATTTATAACATCATTTGCATCAGCTTTATCTAAAGCTATTTTTAACTCTTCTATATTTTTAACTTCATATGTTGTTGTAGATTGTGATTTTTTTATCTCAGAAAAAGCATTCTCATTGCCTGAACCACCAACCTGTGTAACTGTTTTTAAGCTTTTAGTATTTAATACTTTTTCTTGTTCTTTATTTAATTTATTTCCAACTAAAACTACTGGTGAATTATTTTTTGCTGCCAATGAACCTACTGCTAATGAATCTATAAGATCTCCTTGTTTATTCATACCATCTTTTGTTATATATGCATTTTTCAACTCTTTTGAACCATATAATCCACTTATAACAGCCGCATTAGTTTCATTTCTATCTTTTCCTGATAATCTCTTAGGACTAGGTAAAGTGCTTTTTGTAGCTTCTGAAATCGACTGCACTCCTCCTATTACATAAGATGTTTTTATACCTTTATCTTTTATAAATTGATTTGATTGTTTTATTCCATCTTCTGGACTAGAAAGAATTATTGGCATTTTATTTTGAGCAGCCGCAGCTCCTACACTTACTGCGTCAGCAAGACCTTTTTCTCCATTAACTACAACTATCTCTGAAATATTACTACTTGCTTTTCTTACAAGAGACTCATCTAATTTTTTAGCTATTTCTAAAGAAGTTTGATATCTATCATTTCCTGAGATTCTTTCTGTATCAATTTTTAATGATTTTAATTGTGTCTCTACCTCTGAACCTAAAGTTTTTGTCCCGCCTATTAAATATACTTTTTCTGCTTTTAACCTTATTATTTCTGCTTTAGTTCTATCATCTAATTTATTGTTTTGTGTCAAAAGAATTGGTGCATTCTTAGAACCAGCAAAAGGAGTTGCAGTCAATGCGTCTACTATAGTATTATCATTAACTAATATCACATTTTTAGATGTATCCCATCCTTTTTTACTTATTTGTATGGCAGTTTCCCATCTACCTGAACCTTTAAGTGTATCACTGTTTGTTTGAGCACTTGATATGCCTGTTGTCGCACTGCTAACTACTAATGATATAGTAAGTATTGCTGCTATCCTCTTTGGTATTTTCATAACTGTTCCCCCTAATATTGTATTTAGTTGAAATGTGCCTTTTTAAAGAAAATAGCATTTTTAAGTAAAAATTTCTGAAAATATATTTTTATATGAAATCCTCGTAAACGATTGATTTGCTGAGATTTTTTATATTTTTTAATGTTTAAATATTATGGATGTGTATATTTTTTTATTATTTCATTAATTTCCAAAACGGGCTAGAATGGCAGTTTTAACAATAAAAAATAGCCGTTTTCTTTAAAACGGCTATTTTTCATCTTACTATACCATTATACACTTTTTTAAAATGATTTTAAACTTTTTTTGGAAAATTATTCCTTATTTTATTCTTCTTCCTCAATATCATGGTCATGAGCATCATCTATAACATATCCATCTAATTCTGGTATATGGATATTATTCTTTTTAGCATAGTCTATAAGTGCTGCTTTTACAGCTTGTTCTGCTAAAACTGAACAGTGCATTTTTACTGGTGGTAAACCATCCAAAGCTTCAGCAACAGCTTTATTTGTAAGGTCTAATGCATCTTTTATAGTCTTTCCTTTTATCATTTCAGTTGCCATAGAAGAACTTGCTATAGCTGAACCACAGCCAAATGTTTTAAACTTAACATCTTTTATTATGTCTCCTTCTATGTCTAAAAATATCTTCATTATATCTCCACATGTAGGATTTCCAACTTCACCTACACCACTTGCACCTTCAATTTCTCCCATATTTCTTGGGTTCATAAAATGTTCCATAACTTTATCACTATATTGCATTATTTTTTCCTCCTACATTAATTTATGCCTATTTTTTATGTCTTATCTATTTTGTCTATTTTACTAATCCTTGTTTCTTTGCATCATCGTAAAGTGGTGACATACTTCTAAGTCTTTCTATAACTTTTGGTAAATTTTCTAATATATAATCTATATCATCATCCGTTGTAAAATCTCCAACTGTAAGTCTCAATGAACCATGTGCTATTTCATGTGGTAAACCTATTGCAAGTAATACATGTGAAGGGTCTAATGAACCAGAAGTACATGCAGAACCACTTGAACCAGCAATTCCTAACATATCTAGTAGTAAAAGTATTCCTTCACCTTCTATAAATTGGAATGCAAAGTTTGCATTTCCTGGTAATCTATTTTCTAAACTACCATTTATTCTTGTATAAGGTATTCTTTCTAAAACACCATCTATTAACTTATTTCTAAGACGAGTTAAAGTCTCAACATGGTTTTGCATATTTGCTTTAGCTAATTCTGCTGCTTTTCCATATCCAACTATTGCAGGTATATTTTCTGTACCTGCTCTTTTACTTTTTTCTTGTGCTCCACCATGGACAAAGTTATGAAGTCTTACACCTTTTCTTATGTATAAAGCTCCAACACCTTTTGGTCCATATATTTTATGTGAAGACATACTCATTAAATCTATTTCTAATTCTTTAACATCTACTGGAATATTACCTGAAGCTTGTACTGCATCAGTATGGAATAATATACTGTGTTTTTTAGCTATTTCAGATATTTCTTTAATAGGTTGTATAGTTCCTATTTCATTATTTGCAAACATTATACTTATTAGTATAGTAGTATCTTTTATTGAATCTTCTAATTGTTTTAAATCAATTTTTCCTTCGCTATCAACATCTAAATAAGTTATTTCAAATCCATGATGTTTTTCTAAGTATTCACATGTATGAAGTATTGCATGGTGTTCTATTTTTGAAGTTATTATATGATTACCTTTATTTTTATTAGCATAAGCTACACCCTCTAATGTCCAGTTGTCACTTTCTGAACCACCCGCTGTAAAATATATTTCACTAGGTTCAGCATTTATAAGGGCTGCTACTTGTTCTCTTGCTTTATCTAAAGCATCTTTTGCTTCTCTTCCGAATGTGTGAAAACTAGATGCATTGCCAAAATAATCTGTTAGGTATGGCATCATTGCATCTAATACTTCTTTTTTAACAGGTGTTGTTGCAGAATAATCCATATACAATCTTCTTTTTTCCATTACATTCATCTCCAAATCTATTTTTTAGTTATATTTGTTATATCATTTTCTAATTTATTTTTGTTATAGTCATTTATCATATCTTTAAGAGTAATTGAATCTATAACATCTTCTATACCCTTTTTCATCTTTTCCCAAACTATTTTTGTTACACACATGTTTGAGTTTTCACAGACATCTTCATCTAGTACACAGTCAGATAATGCAACTGGACCTTCCAATACTACAAGTATATCTCCCACTGTTATGTCTTCAGCATTCTTTGAAAGCAAATATCCTCCTTGAGCACCTCTTACACTTTTTACTAGACCCGATTTTTTTAAAGATGAAAATATTTGTTCTAAGTACTGGTCCGATATTTTTTGCTTTTTAGCAATAAATTTTAATGACACTGGTCCATTATCTTGATTTAGTGCTAATTCAAACATTGCCTTTAGTCCATATCTACCTTTAGTAGACAACTTCATACATTATCACCTCTATATAGAAATCTAATTCATACTGTTTTAGTAGGAATTACTTTCAACATAATTTTATTATACCCTACTAATTTTGTCAAGATTAATTTTAATTTTTTTATTTTGAATAAATCCCCCATTTTCCAATGTTTTCAAATCCTAATTTTTTATATATCTTTCCAGCTTCTTCATTATCATAAAACAAACAAGGCATTTTATTCTCTCTTAAAAGTTCTGAACATAGTTTAATTAAACATTTTGTAGCAAGCCCTCTAGCTCTATATTTAGGATGTGTACCTACTCCAATTATCATTGCATGAGTCCTGTTTTCTGATGTACTCTTTGCCATTGATACTACTTCTTTGTTAATCTCTATACAATATCCTCTACCTGTTCTTAAACCATTTTTTAAACTATCTAAAGTTGTACTGTGGAATTCATCTATCAAATCATAAAGCCTAACTGTTTTCTTTAGATTTCCAAGTCTAATTCTCTTTACCTTTTCATTACAATGATTGTCAACTAAAAATTTTTTAGTTCGAAGCTTACAAAAATCAACTATTTTTAAATTATCAAGCCCTAATCGCTTTGCTAAAGCATCTACAGCACTTATTTTTCCAGAAATTTCTTCGTAATCAGTGTCACAAAGCAATTCATAAAAGCCTTCAACATCGTACTCTCCATCTGAATAAAACATCATAAATTCAAAATATTTAAGTAGTACTGCTCTGATTTCACCATTTAAACCTATATCTGCCCATAAATTTAAAAAGTTATTTCCATATCCATATCTTTCAATATCCCCTATTATAAATAAATTGTACTCAGGTTCTTTTTTTAAATATTTCATAACTCTACTATGATAACTTGAGTTAAGCTTTATAATCATAATATCTACCCCCGATACATAAAATTCAACTTAAAAATCGCTATCCAAATATTCTAGATATTTCTTTATATTTTTCTCAGTTTTGTTTTCTTGTGGTATGTAGTAAATACTATCTTTTATGCTATCTGGCAAATACTGTTGTTTTACATAATGATTTTTAAAGTTATGAGGATATTTATATCCACATCCTCTACCTATATCTTTAGAACCAGAATAATGAGCATCTTTTATACTGTTTGGTATGTCTTTAACAAACTCTCTATCTAATTCATCTAATGCTTTCATTATTGCCATACATGCAGAATTAGATTTTGGTGATGTAGCTAAAAGAACAGTAGCTTCTGCTAATGGTATTTTTGCTTCAGGAAATCCAAGCTGCATAGCGGAATCTACACAGGCTTTTACAATAACAACTGCATTTGGATAAGCTAAACCTATATCTTCACTAGCTATTACTAAAAGTCTCCTACAGATACTGATTAAATCTCCACCTTTTATAAGTCTTGCTAAATAGTGTATGGATGCCTGCGGGTCACTTCCCCTTATAGATTTTTGAAATGCACTTAAAATATCATAATGACTATCACCATTTTTATCATAGTTTATAATTTTATTAAATGTAGATTTTTTTACTACATCTGAATCTATATAGATTATGTTATCTTTATTTGGTTTAGTTGAATAAACTACTAATTCTAAAGCATTTAAAGCCCTTCTCATATCTCCATCAGAGATAATAGCTATATCCTCAATAGCATCATTATTACATTCAATATCCATATAACTATCTTCATTTAAAACTTCAATTGCCCTTCTTAAGCCTTTTTCTATATCTAATTTTTCTAAAGGCTTAAATTCAAATATAGTCGCTCTACTTAGAAGAGCTTTATATACATAATGATATGGATTTTCTGTAGTACTAGCAATCAAAGTTATACTACCATTTTCCATAAATTCTAATATCGACTGCTGTTGTTTTTTATTAAAACTTTGTATCTCATCTATATATAGTAAAACCCCATTTATATTATTTATACTTCCAAGTTCTGCTATTACTTTTTTTATATCTTCTAGTGATGAATTAGTGGCATTTATTTTATAAAAATTTTTATTGCTTTTTTCTGCGACAATTTCTGCTACAGTAGTTTTTCCAACACCTGGTGGACCAAAAAATATCATATTTGGCAAAAAATTAGTCTGTAATATCTTAGACAATATTTTTCCATTACCAATTATATGACTTTGACCTATTACATCATTCATTGTTTTTGGTCTTATTTTATCTGCTAAAGGCATATTCCCACTCCTATTCAAAAAAAATATTTCATGATTATTATCCCAATAATCCGTCTAAAAAAGGTATCTATTTGAAATAGATACCTTTTCTAATCACAATCTATAAAATTTAGATTATTGATTGTTTTTTAATTTTTTTAATTCATCTGTAAGTTTATCATTAAGTATTCTTATATGAGTTCCTTTCATACCTAATGATCTTGATTCTATCACACCTGCACTTTCAAATTTTCTAAGTGCATTTACTATAACTGACCTAGTTATACCAACTCTATCAGCTATTTTACTTGCTACAAGTAAGCCTTCTTTACCGTCTAATTCAGCAAAAATATGT
Source organism: Clostridioides sp. ES-S-0006-03 (assembly GCF_020662275.1). NCBI lineage: Bacteria > Bacillati > Bacillota > Clostridia > Peptostreptococcales > Peptostreptococcaceae > Clostridioides > Clostridioides sp. ES-S-0006-03. Next base: position 217,559 of record NZ_JADGMM010000005.1, on the reverse strand, counting down.
TCAACTGCTTCAAGCTCGGAGTAGGACAGAGTGCCTATTGCCATTTGAACTACAGCTTTTTTTCTCATTTCTTCTTCTAATTCTTCACCTATTGCTCTTAATATCTCAAGACCAACAACAGTTGCACTGTATTCAGCTATCACTAAATCATCATCATTAAATGACATTGAATATCTTGAAAGTACTAATGTTCCAAGTCTTTGTCCACTTCCTAATATTGGTACTACAGTAGTATATTTTTGTAATCTTCCTTGTTCTTCAGGGAAAATCTCTAATATCTTCTCACCATTTAAGTTTTCTAGTGTCTCATCAATTTTTAATAAGTTTTGAGTATATTCTTCTGAGAATTTTTTTTGCTTAGTATATTCGTCTTCTATAACTGAGCTATCTTCAATATCATTTAAATGAAGCCCTAGAACTTTACCTTTTGCACTTACTACATAAACATTAGAATTTAATACATCTCCTAATGCTCCGGCCAGTAAATCAAAAGAGACACTGCTTCCACCACTTGTTTGTAATGTTTTATTTATTTTTCTTGTTTTTTGTAATACTTCACTTGCCATTTAATCATCTCCTCATGAAATTTAGGCCTTTTAATAACCTTTATATTTTCTAATATTATTCTCACTTTTAATGAAAATTTATTTTTATATTAGTTGTTCACACTTGAAAGATTATCATAGTTTGGAACCTTTTTCAAGATAATTATGTGATTTTTTTCAATTTTCACTCTTTTCCGTCATTATGCTCTTTTGACTCTTTGTTACATTCTTTATTGGAGCATACTGTTTTCGTTTCAGATTTAGTCACTTTTTCAACCATATATGAACCACACTTTTCACAAAACTCTCCTGTTGGCTTATTCCAAGCTACAAAGTCACAGTTTGGATAATTAGAACATCCATAAAAAGCTTTCCCTCTTTTGGATTTTCTAAGGATAATTTCTCCTTCTTCACATTTTGGACATTTAACACCAATTTTATTCATAATTGGTCTAGTCGTTTTGCAATCAGGATAGTTTTTACAAGCCATAAACTTTCCAAACCTACCATATTTTATAACCATATTAGAGCCACAGTTTTCACAGATTTCATCAGTTTCTTCATCCATATTTATTTTTTCTATATTCTCAAGTGCTTCTTCAATGGCTTCTTTAAGTGGTGCATATGCTTCAGATACAATTTCTTTCCAATCTGTATTTCCCTCTTCTATGACATCAAGCTTACTTTCCATATCAGCAGTAAAATCTACATCTATAAATTTATGAAAATTATTTTCTAAAATATCAGTAACTATTATTCCAAGTTCTGTTGGGCATAGACTTGTGCCTTGCTTTTCAACATATTCTCTATTTAATATAGTAGCTATTGTTGGAGCATACGTACTTGGTCTACCAATTCCCAGTTCTTCCAATGTTTTTACCAAACTGGCTTCTGTATATCTTGCTGGTGGTTGTGTAAAATGTTGGTCTGGCAATATATTTTCTATACTTAATATATCTCCTTTTTCTATACTTGGTAGAATCTTATCTTCTCTTTCTGAAAAATTGTATACCTTAGTATATCCATCAAATTTCATTTTTGAACCAGTGGCTTTAAATACAATATCTCCAGCCTTACATTCTACATTTAGTATATCGAATACTGAATCCTCCATTTGACTTGCTATAAATCTTCTCCAAATTAAATTATACAGCTTATATTGGTCTTTACTCAATGAAGCTTTTATGCTATCAGGAGTTCTATCAACGGAAGTTGGTCTTATTGCCTCATGTGCATCTTGAACCTTTTTAGTGTCTGGTTTTTCTTTTTTTTCTACAGGGTTTTTATAATAATTTTCACCTAAGTCACTTATTATATAATTCTTAGCTTTTTCTTTTGCTTCATCAGATATTCTCTTAGAATCAGTTCTTATATATGATATAAGACCAACAGTGCCTTCACCTTCTATATCTATACCTTCATATAGTTCTTGCGCTATCATCATTGTTTTTTTAGTAGTAAAAAACAACTTATTTGCACCTTCTTGTTGAAGCATACTTGTTGTAAATGGTTTTGGAGCTGATTTACGTCTTGATTTAGATTCTATCTTTTCAACTTTTAAATCCTTTCCTTCCATTTCTTTTAGTATTTCATTAACAGCATCTTCATTTTCTAATTCAATTTTTTCATCGTTCTTGCCATAAAATTTTAAAGTTATATCTTTATCTTTTGCTGTCTTTGCTTCAACATCTATTGTCCAATATTCTTTTGGAATAAACGCTTTTATCTCTTTTTCTCTATCACAAATTAATTTTGTTGTTACTGATTGTACTCTACCTGCACTAAGACCTTTTCTAACCTTTTGCCATAATATAGGGCTTATTTGATATCCTAAAAGTCTATCCAATACTCTTCTAGCTTGTTGTGCATCTACTAAGTTTATATCAATATTTCTAGGATGCTTAATTGCTTTTTTAATTGCATCTTTAGTTATTTCATTAAACTCAATTCTACAATCATCAGATTCATCTAAATTTAGTATATGAGCTAAATGCCATGATATAGCTTCACCTTCTCTATCAGGGTCAGTTGCTAGATACACTTGTTTAGATTTTTTAGCTTCTTTTTTTAATTCCTTTATTACATCGCCTTTTCCTCGTATATTTATATATTGAGGTTCAAAATTGTTTTCTATATCTACACCTAATTTACTTTTAGGTAAATCTCTAACATGACCAACTGATGCTTTTACTGTATAATGACTTTTACCTAAAAATTTTTCTATGGTCTTAGCTTTTGCAGGCGATTCTACGATGACTAATGTTTTGGCCATAAAACCACACACCCCCACTACCTAATCTTAATTTATACATTTAAACTGTACGTTTTATTATTCATCTCTATTACTAACTCATTTAGTACTAATTCATTGATTATTGAATTTACATACTTTATTTCTATACCAGTATAATCACAAATACTATCTATATGCAAGCTTCCTTCTCTTTTTATAGCTTCAATTATTTGCTTAGACTTGGCATTTAAACTTATATTATCATATTTTTGATTTATTTTTTTATTGATAATATTAAATATGTTATACTCATTCAAAATATCATCTATATTTTCAATTAATTTCGCACCTTCTTTTATAATTTTATGACATCCTCTACTCATTTGAGAATTTATATTACCAGGTACTGCAAAAACATTTTTTCCATGTTCAAGAGCAAACTCTACTGTTATTAATGCACCACTTCGTATTGCTGCTTCTACAACCACTACTCCATCACTTAATCCACTAATAATTCTATTTCTATTAGAAAAATGATATGGAGCTACTGTTGAGTTAATATTATACTCTGATAATAATAGTCCCCCATTTTCTAATATTTTATTTGATAAATGTAAATTTTGTTTTGGAAGAGGGTTGTCTACTCCTGAACCAAGAACCGCTATAGTCTTAGATTTTCCATTCATACAACCTATATGTGAATATGCATCTATTCCTATGGCTAATCCACTTACTATATTAACTCCATATTGAGACAATTGACAACTCATTGTTTTTGCACAATTAATTCCATAAGCTGTAGGCTTTCTTGAACCTACTATAGCTATATTAAAATTATTATTAACTAAACTTATGTCACCTTTGTAAAATAATAACTTTGGAGCATTGTATATATTCTTCAAATTTTCAGGATATTCTTCATCATATTGGCAAATATATTTAATTGTTTTTTTGTAAAGTAGTTCTTTTATATTTTCTAAATAAGCGTGACCTCTATATTTTACTATATTTTTTCTAATATTCAAGCTTATATTTTTTAAATTATATATTTCTTTTTCAGAAAAATCAAATATATCTTCAATATTTACTATATTATTTTCTATTATTTCAATTGTTTTTGTTGTTATTCCACTAATTGATTTTAACCATAAATAGATATCTTTTTTCTCCATAAAATACACCTCAAAAACTTATTTAAAATAGCTATAATAAGCTCTTCTAAATGAAAAAGCTTCTATAATACACTGTGAATTTATCAACTCTATTCCTTCTAAATCAGCTATTGTTCTTGCCATCTTTAAAAGTTTTGTATAACTTCTACTACTTAAATTATATTTATTAAATATTACTTTAGCCATTTTTGAAGCTTCTTTTTCTAATTTACAATATTTTAATAAATTAGAAGCCTTAATTTCACTATTATTTTTTATATTATCTTCTTTAAATCTATTTATTTGTATTTTTCTAGCATTTTCTACTCTCGTCTTTATTTTTTGAGAACTTTCTTCTTGTTTTGATGAATTTAAATCATCATATTTTACAGTATTTACTTCTACAAAAATATCAAACCTATCTAATAATGGTCCTGATATTTTATTTATGTATTTATTAATTTCATTGCTCCTACATCTACACTCTGTATTTGACATATAATAACCACATGGACATGGATTCATAGCTGCAATTAGTAATACTCTACAGGGATATTTTGTACTATACTTTACTCTAGATATATTTACATACCCATCTTCTATAGGTTGTCTCAAAGTCTCAAGTATTTTCCTATCAAATTCAGCGATTTCATCTAAAAACAAAATCCCCCTATGTGCTAGTGCTACTTCTCCAGGTCTTGCATCTGTTCCTCCACCAATTAAAGACTGCTTTGTAGTTGTATGATGAGGCGCTCTAAAAGGTCTCTTATCGATTATGCCTTTATTTTCATCTATCATACCCAATACACTATAAACCTTACTTACTTCTACCATCTCTTCTATACTTATATCTGGCAAAATTGTTATTACTCGTTTTGCAATCATTGTTTTACCTGAACCTGGAGGCCCAATCATAAGCATATTATGATTTCCAGCAGCGGCTATCTCTGCGCTTCTCTTTATAAAATAATTTCCTCTAACATCCTTAAAATCTTCATCATGTTTGCTTTCTTTTGTATCATAAAACTCAGGATATTTACAATATGTATAATTCCCATTTGTTTCTATTTCTTCATTTAAAAAAGACATTATTTTTTCTTTATCGACTTTTATTTCTCCATTTAAAAAACCTATACATTCTTTTAAACTTTTAATAGGTATTATATCAATTTCTTCTATAAATAAACTTTCTCTTATATTGTCAACTGGTATAAAAATACGCTTTATATTTTGGGTTTTTGCACCTATAATTATTGGTAATATCCCTCTTACTTTTCTTATTTTTCCATCTAGTGATAATTCTCCTATAAACATACTTTCTCTTATATAATTTTCATCTTTTTCTATTAACCCTCTTAAAAGACCTATACTTATTGATAAATCTAAAAAAGCACCTTCTTTTTTTATATCTGCTGGTGATAAATTTACAACAATTCTTGTATTTGGAAATTTATATCCACTATTTATAATAGCTGATTTAACTCTCTCTCTCGCCTCTTTAATTTCCTTACTTGGAAGACCGACAATATTAAAGCTAGGTATACCATTACTTGTATCCACCTCAACCTTTACTAGAAAACTTTCAATTCCTATTAAATTACTTGAGTTAATAATACTTAACATATAATAATCCTTTCCAAACCTTTATCTTTCTTAAAAAGCATTCATTATGTGATTTACTCTTTTTTCTGATAAATAAACTTCTACAATATCAAATCTTATGGGAATATTATGTAAATTATTTTTTGTGATATAGTATTTAGCAATCTCAACTATCTTTTTTCTCTTCTTGAAATTTACAGATTCACAAGGATAACCATACCTTAAACTAGACCTTGATTTTACTTCTACAAATACAATCTCATCATCTATCCTTACTATTATATCGACCTCTCCAATCTTTAATCTGTAGTTTTTTTCTAATAGTTTTGCGCCTTTTGACAATAAATAATTAATTGCTACTTCTTCTCCAAAATCACCTTTTTCTTTGTTATTCATTTTTTACTCCAATACATTAAATTTTTACTTTTTGATTATGGTCAGTATACGATTTAACTATTCAAATTTTTTAGATTGATTTTATTTCTATTAATATTAATAGATACTTCTATTGACTTTATTCTTTTATGATATTATCCTAGTTTTCATAAGGAAAGTTTATTTTTATGGAGGAGTCCTTTTAATGAATAGAAAAAAATTAGTTACTTTTATACGATATTTGTCCCTATTTATAGTACTTGTAAGTTCTTTAAACACTACTGAAAATATATTGTATCCAGTTATAACCATAATAATATTATTTCTAATTATAATAAATAATCAAGTCAGATTTTTTTCTTTATCAAATAATAGTAGACTTGTACTTATTTCTTATTTTTTAGAATTTGCTTTAATTTTCATATTATATAATTGTACAAAGACTTTTAATTCAGTTTACTTTGTTCCTTTAATTTTGGACATATCATTTTTTATAAATGAAAAATACAAATACATATTATTATTTTTCATTATAGTATCTTCTTTTATTATTAGTTTAGACAAAAACTTGTATCTAGCGTTGGAATCAAGTTCAATATTATTGATTATATCTATACTTTCTATATATATAGAAAGTGAAAATATATCTAAATTATACAATCAAAATCTTTATGATAAACTTAGAATTTCTAAAGATAAATTAAAAAAATCTAATTCTGATTTAGAAATTTATGCAAGTTCTATAGAAGAACTAGCCATTTTAAAAGAGAGAAACCGAATATCTAGAGAAATACATGATAGTGTTGGACATTCTCTTTCTACAACAATAATACAGCTAAGTGCTATAGAAAAGCTCTTAACTGATAAGCCAGAAGTATCTGATTTAGTACATGAACTCAGAGAATTCGTAAATGAAAGTTTTCAAGATGTTAGAAGAGCTATATCTGAGTTAAAACCTATTGAATATGAAAATTATCAAAATTTATTTAAAATTAAAGAACTAATTAAAAGCTTTATTAAGCTTACAAATATTAATGTAAGACTAACTATATCAAAAAACACTTGGAACCTATCTAGAGCTCAGTCTATAGCTTTATATAGACTTATTCAAGAATCGCTTTCCAATGCATCAAGACATGGAAAAGCAAGTAAAATCAAAATTTTTATAACATTTAATCCTTCAAATCTTATAGTTACGATTAGTGATAATGGTATAGGATGTGAAAATATAAAAAAAGGAAATGGAATTAACAGTATTAGCGAAAGAATATATGAACTAAATGGAAAAGTTGAATTTGATAATCACAATGATGGATTTACAATTAGAGCTTCTTTTCCCAAATTTTTAGGGGGTGATTTTTTTGAGTAAAATCAAAGTTCTTATAGTTGATGATGAAAAACTAATTAGGAAAGGTCTTAAGATTATATTGTCATCTTATGATGATTTGGAGATAATTGGAGATGCCTCTAATGGATATGAGGCTTTAGAATTTTGTAAGTCAAATGAGGTAGATGTTGTTCTTATGGATATTAGAATGAATATTTGTGATGGTGTTTTAGGTACAAGACTTATAAAAGAATATGATGAGTCAATAGCACTATTAATTTTAACTACATTTAATGATGATGAATATATAAAGGATGCAATGAAATTTGGAGCTTCAGGTTACCTTTTAAAAGACAGCTCTGATGAAGTGTTACATGAGGGAATACGCTCTTCATTTTTTGGCAATGTTGTACTTGACAAAAATGTAATTGAAAAAATTATGTCAGTTGAAAAAACTGTCGAACACGAACATATTTCTAATATATATAATTTAACTGAAAAAGAAATATCCATAATTAAGTTAATTGCAGATGGGCTTAGTAATAAAGAAATAAGTCAAGAATTATTTTTATCTGAGGGTACCATAAAAAATAATATAACTAATATTTTAGGTAAATTGGAACTTAGAGATAGGACTCAATTGGCTATATTTGCTTTCAAAAATAAAATTGTAATATAATATGTCAATAAAAAAGCTAAACTATAAACAAAATTTTAAAAAACTTAACTTATAATAAATATAAAACTATAAAGTGACTTAAGTCACTTTTTTTAGTGACTTATAGTAATAGAAATACACCTATTAATTCTTTATTATAATATTATAGATTTTTAAATTACACAAAAATATTTTGGGAGGGATTTTTATGGATATAGTTAAAGTAAATAATATAACAAAAAGATTTAATGATAAGTTAGCACTTGATAACATTAGCTTTTCTGTTAAAGAAGGGGAAATATTTGGACTTATTGGTCCAAATGGTGCTGGTAAATCTACACTTATAAGTATAATTACCAATCTTACTTTACCAAATAGTGGTAATATTCAAATAAATGGTATAGATTTGTCGGCAGATCCTATGAGTGCAAAATCTATAATAGGATTAGTTCCACAGGAATTAGCAATTATGGAAACACTAACTCCTTTTGATAACTTAGAATACTTTGGAGCTTTCTATGGATTGAAGGGCAAGTTACTTCAAGATAGAATCAATGAGGCCTTGGAAGTTACAGGTCTAGCTGAAGTTAAAAAGAAAAAAGTAAAAAAATTATCTGGTGGTATGCAAAGAAGATTAAATATTGGGATAGCACTTTTAAACCACCCTAAAATATTAATATTAGATGAACCAACTGTAGGTGTTGACCCTCAATCAAGAAATCACATTTTTAATTTTATAAAAGATATATCTGAAAAACAAAAAACTACTATTATATATACATCTCATTATATGGAAGAAGTTGAACATCTTTGTTCTAAAATCTTTATTATGGATGAAGGTAAAGAAGTTGCTTTTGGGGATAATAATTATCTAAAATCAATAGTATCTACAAGTACAAAATTAATTATGGAAATAAAAAATATAAATGCTCAACTTATATTTGATTTAAAAAATACTAAAGGAGTTATATCTGTTTTAGAAAATACTTCAGTAATAGCATTAGATGTAGATAAAAACTTTCTGCTAACAGATGCACTTTCTGCTGTTGATAAAAACAATTCAAAAGTAGTACGTATATCTTATGAAGAACCTAGTTTAGAAGATGTATTCTTAAATCTAACAGGTAAAAATTTAAGAGACTAATGGGGGTGATTTTATGAAATTATATATAAGTGTAAAAACTATGTTAAAAGGTCTGAAAAGTTCCTTCATGATTAGTTTGCTATATTTCTTGGCTCTTCCTTTACTTTTAGCTTGGTTCCTTGGAATGGTAACAGGAGATATGTTTCAAAATCCTATAAAAACAGAACCTATATCAATCGTTGTATATGACAAAGATAGTTCCAAGTTATCAAGTAATTTGACAAACTTTTTAAAAGGTGATTTATCTTCTGTACTAAAAATAAACAAAGATGATTCTGATGCAGATTTAAAACTTACAATACCTAAGGGATACGAAAACAATATTCTAAATGAAAAATCAAATACTTTAAATATAGAAAAACTTGGAACTAATGATGACTTAGCAATACTACTTCAAAACATATTAGATACTTATCATGAAAAATTATATTTAAATAATTCTCAAAAACTAAGTTCAGAAGATTTTTCTAAGTTGTTTAATAAAAGTTCTATTGCTACTTCTATAATAAAAAGCGATATCGAACAAAACTCATATGAATACTTTGCTTTAGTTTCATTGGGATTCCTTGTAATAATTTTCATAATGAATAATATTTTGTCAAATTATATAAGTGAATCAAAAGGGCTTTCAAAAAGACTTTATTCTATGCCTATAACTAGAGTGCAGTATTTAATTTACGACTTTGTAGGTTTATGGATTTACTCATTTATATTTCTATTATTATATGTTTTATTTTTTAGAATACTAGGAATAACATTTAAAGGTAATCTTGCCATATTGACCTTACTATGTGCTTTATCATCATATTTTATGACTTCGATATCTATTTTTGTAACTAGTTTTTTTAGTAAAAAATATGGTACATTCATAGTTTATATGTTACTTTTCTTACAGACAATTTTTGGAGGTATTTTTAACATGATAAGTGAAACTTTTACTAAGTTTACTAGTTTATCTCCAACTTATTTGATAGGAGCTCTATATAGTGACTATGAAAGCTTCAATACTTTAAGTTCAATAAGTAATTTAATTGTAACATGCTTAGTTGCCTCTACAATATTGATTATATTCTCTATTGTAAAAGAAAAATATAAATGGAGGGAGATTTAATAATGATTAGATTAATTCTTGCAAATATAAAAAGATATATAAAAAATCCTTCTCTTTTAGCTAGTATGGTTATGATTCCTATTATATTAGTTGTTTCTCTTAACCTTTTTTCTAGTAAATCAGACAATCAATCTATGTACTTTTCTCCAGTAGCAGTTGTATCTCACTCTTCAGGAAAATATGAACATAAATTGATAAATAATTCAAAGTTAAAGGAAAACACATTTAGATTAAATGAAGAAGATAAAGCTATGAACTTACTAAAAAATAATAAAGTTTCTGCAGTATTTGTTTTAGACAAAAATTTTTCAACTGATATAGATAACTTAAAAAGACCTGCTGTTAAATGTTTTAAAACTGAAAATGGTGGTGGTAGTCTTTGGGCGGAATCAGAAATAGAATCTTTTATCAATAATTCTTTAAAATCAAAAATAGATAGAAATCTGGATGAAAAATTAACTAAAACAACTATAGTTGATAGCAAACCTGATAAAAACACAAATTTATTTTTACCAGTTTTCTTAATATGTTATTTTATGTATATTAACGCAGCGCATCTTGCTTCTGACTTATTTTCATTAAAAAAATCAAATGTTTTAAGAAGGCTTATTTCTACAAAACATAAAGATATAAAAATAATTTTTAGCATACTCTTAGGTTTATTTTTTATTCAAGCAATTGTATACACTTTAATACTTGGATGCCTTACATTTGTTGGAGATTTTAAATTAACTCTAAATGTATTAATGATTGTACTAGCAAATAGTTTTGTTTCCACTGGATTTGTATTTTGTATAGCTAGAGTATTCAAAAATGAAAACTCTATAAGCCTTGTAACTACATTTTATTCTTTAATAGGTTTAGCTATATCTATATCTAGTCTGATACCATCAATGAGTGAATTATCATTTATGGCTAATCTATCAAAGCTTACACCTTTTTACTGGACTATAAACGCTATTAAAAGCAATGATAGCATTTTAATAAATGTAATCGTTCTAATACTTATTGGAATAGTATTTGTAACAGCTGGAAGTTTTAAATTAAGAGATTTTGCAAAAAACTAATGATTACTAAATATAGTTAGTCTATAATTTTATACAATACTAACATAATATTTCAAGATGTTAAATTATTTTATATTATATTTTTATAGTTAGTTTTATAGTTGGTTTTAACCACTTTTGATGCTAAACTTAGTATTATATATTAATATTTTTGACTTGTCAATAGTTTTATGATATAATATTAATTATTAGATAATTAAAGCATTGTACCCAAATTGCAATATCTAAAATTCAGTTTGGAGGTATAACTAACATATGTATAATATCGGTGAAAGTGTGATGTATCCAAAAGAGGGAGCCTGTTATGTAAGTGATATTGTAACCAAGGAAATAAATAAACATATGCAGAAATACTACGAATTAACTGTCATTTTCAATAGTACTCTTAAAATTTCTATTCCTGTTCTGAATGCTGACAAGATTGGTGTCCGTCCAATTATGAACGAAAATGAAATTGATAATTTTATCCAATCTATTAACAAAACAGATGCTATATGGATTTTTGATAGAAAGAAGCGGCTTAAATTATACCACGATAAATTTCATTCAGGAGATATCTTTGAGATTGTAAAATTAATTAAGATGCTTATGATACAAGATTGTTCAAAACAATTATGTAGTACAGATAAAGACTTTTTAAATAAAGCTCAGAGATTTGCTTTATCGGAATTAGCTGCTGCTCAATGTAAATCCTATACAATCGTATTAGAAGAAATGAAAAAACATATTCTAAATCCGAAAAATAATAATTAAACCAGTCTTTAAGACTGGTTTTATTTTTTAGATTAATCATATTTATTACCATATTTTACTTTAGATTTCATAATCTAGTGTTCATAATCTAGTGTTTATAAAGCCATCTTAACTAGAATATATTTTATACAACAAAAAACCAAGTGTAAGTCAGTAATATGATTTACACTTGGTCAACAAAATCTAATCTTCCTCAAGTTCCTTTTTTTCTTCCAATAATACATTCAATTCATTTGCTTCTAAAATCTGTGCTTCTGCAATGTCAAGTAACTCTTGTTGCCATTCCACACATTTATCTTTGTAATCAAAAGGTAGCGTTCTGTCAACTATGTACTTATCGATACATTCCTCCGCACTTTTAACTATTTGCTTTCTCTCATCAATAAATTTTTCCAATTCTACTAAGGCTTCTTCATAAGCTTTTTTACTCATATAAATTCCCCCTTTGTATAATTGTTCTACATTAAAATGATTTTTCCTCTTTTTTGTATAAAAATTTATTTGTATATAACTTTTCCATCAATATCTTTTATAGTTTGACATCCAGTTAATATCATAGAACCACTTAATTCTGATTGAAGTTTATTTACATAAGTTTCTACACCATCAGTTGCTCCACCAAATGAAGCTGTTACAAAAGGTCTTCCTATTAATACTGCATCTGCCCCTAGACCTATCATTTTTAATACATCCAACCCTGTTCTAACTCCACCATCTGCAAGTATTGTAACTTTACCTTTAACAGACTCAGCAATCTTTGGTAAAACTTCACATGCTCCTGGAGTACAGTCAAGTACTCTTCCTCCATGATTTGATACAACAATTGCATCTACACCTGCTTCAACTGCCATTAACGCATCTTCTACAGTCATTATTCCCTTTAATATAAATGGTAATTTAGTAGATTTAACTAATTCTTTTATTTGGTCAACATTTTTAGGAAGTACCGGTTTTCCATGTAGTGATAAAGTTACTAAACCACAAGCATCTATATCAACTCCAACTGCAAATGCTCCAGCTTCTTCAGCCAATCTTATTTTTTTTATAATATTTTCATTGTCCCAAGGTTTAATAAATACAATTCCAGCACCATTATACTTTTTAACTACATCTAAATTTTCCATTAAAAATGCATCTACTGCTGTATCTCCAACCATTGCATAGATACCACTATTGACACATCCTGCAACTACTGGTTCTATGTAATCTCTTTCATTTATTTTTCCACCCATATTTAAAGTAGTTCCTGTTACTGGAGCTGCAAATATAGGAGCACTCATTTTTTTTCCGAACATTTCTATAGATGTATCAGGATTTGAAACATCATGTATTACTCTCATATTTACTTTTACTTTTTCTAAACTCTTGCTATTTTCTATAAAAGAAGAACCACTTCCTTTACCTCCCATACCAGGTACTTCACCTGCACAGACAACTCCATTGCAAACTTTACAAACTTTACAACTTCCATTTAAATTTTCTCTAGCATTTTTTAATAGTTCATTATAATCCATCTCTAATCCCCCATTAATTATAGTAATTTATATAATATATATTATATCATATTATGTTTATAGTATATTTTTCAAGAAGCTTTTTCTATGTATAGGAGTTATCCCATGTTTTTCAATAGCTTCATAGTGTTCTTTTGTTCCATATCCCTTATGAGATTTAAATCCATATTCTGGATATACTCTATCATATTGATACATTATACTATCCCTAGTAACTTTCGCTAATATACTTGCTGCTGCTATTGATATAGATTTTGAATCTCCTTTTATAATTGGATTTTGAACTATATCAATTCCTGGTATTGTCGCTGCATCAACAAGTAAGTAATCTGGTGTTTGTTTTAAACAATTTATTGCTTTTTTCATTGCCATATACGTGGCATTTAATATGTTAAATTCATCTATTTCTTCGTTATTTACTATCCCTATTCCATAATCTAATGCTTCTTTTTTTATTACTTCAAAAAGCTCATCTCTTTTTGCTTCACTTAGTTTCTTAGAATCATTTACGCCTTCTATTTTTGTATTTTTCTTAAACACTACAACAGAAGCTACAACAGGACCTGCAAGTGGTCCTCTTCCAGCTTCATCAATTCCTCCAATATATAAATATCCTTTACTATATCCTTCATTTTCAAACGTATTTATAGTTTCTAATCTTTCTGCTTCTTTTCTAATATTATCTAGTTTCTTAGCAAGTTTTATAGCCAAACTTTGAACAGATTTTCTTTCGTCCACTCTTAATATTTCTATATATTCCATATACTTTTCAACTTCTAAAGCCTCAATTATTTCTTTAATCTCCCTCACACTCTTGTTCTGCATGCTATCCCCTCATCTTTCACCTGTAAAAATATTCTTCTCTTAAATATATTAAAAACTCACTAACTTAGAATTTAATTGCATCCACTATATCCACATTTTAAACATATACTACATCCACCTGTATGTGCTATTCCTTCACTACCACACTCAGGGCATACAAACTTTTCATCTTCTTCAAAATTTTTACTTTTTAATTCTTTGGCTTTTTCTTCTTTATTATCTTTTTCTTCTTTATTATTTTTATGAGACTCTTTTTTATTATCTTCTTTTTTGTTATTTTCTTTTTTATTATCTTCTTTTTTTTCATTTATTAAGATTCCACTCCTTTTGCATCCATCTCTAAATATTGTTACTCCCTTAAGACCAGCTTCCCATGCCTTAACATATATGTTGAAAACATCTTCAATTGTAGTTTCAAAAGGTATATTTATTGTAGATGATATAGAAGCATCAATATACTTTTGCCATACTTTTTGCATATTTATTCTTTCTTCATATCCTATATTCATAGCAGTAACAAAAAAATCTGGTAAACATTCTTCATCTGTAATGCCTTTTTTATCCATATATTCTTTAACTATTGGAGTATATACTTTATAATACACATCTTCATCATGCAAACTTTCAGTTTTTCTTATATATGAAAGATTAAATATAGGTTCTATTCCTCCACTAATACCTATCATTGTAGATATAGAACCTGTAGGAGGTATAGTTAAAAGTTGTGAGTTTCTAAGCCCATACTTTTCAACCATCTCTTTAATATCATCGTTTAGGTTTTCTATAAAAAATCTGGATTTAGAAATATTTTCATATTTATACTCACTAAATGTACCATATTCTTTAGCAATTAAAGCTGATTGTTTTACAGCTTCGTTAAGCATAGTTTTACCAATTAAATCACACAATTCTAAAGATTTATCAGAACCATATCTTATCCCCATCTTTATAAGCATGTCAGCAATACCCATTACACCTAATCCTATTTGTCTATATTTATAGACACTATCCCTTTGTTCTTGTAATGGATGTAAATTTAATCCCTCATCTAATACATCATTTAAAGCTACCACAGCTTCTCTAACACAAGATTTTAACTTATTAATATCAAAGGTAGCATGTTCCCCAAATGGTTGTATTACAAACTCTGATAAGTTTATTGAGCCAAGCAAACAGCTTCCTCCACTTGGAAGTGGCTCTTCTGCACAAGGATTTACACCTGAAAAACAAAAAGACTTATCTTCACTCATAAGGTTATATGTTTTTATTTTGTCCCAAAATAATATTCCTGGTTCTGCATAATCCCAGTTATTTTTAACAAACTTATTAAACAAATCATATGCATTTACTATTTTGACTATTTTTTCTCCAGTAGTTTCAACTTCAAAAGTACAATTATACAGCTTTTTTTCCTTTACAGCTTGCATAAACTCATCTGTTACTCTTACAGAAATATTTGCTTTAGTAACCTTCTCCAAATCAGTTTTTATATCTATAAATTCCTCTATTTCTGGATGATTTACATCCATAGAAATCATAAGAGCTCCTCTTCTACCTCTTTGACCAATCAAACCTGTCGTCATGCTATAAAGTTCCATAAAAGACACTGCTCCAGTTGTATATTTTGCAGCATTATTTACTTTTGCACCTTTGGGTCTTAATTTTGAAATATCAATTCCAACCCCTCCACCATAACTAAAAGTTCTAGCAAGTTTTTTTGCAGTGTCAAAAATATCTTCTATACTGTCTTTTGGTGGCTCTATTACATAACAATTAGAATAAGTTACTTTTTTACCTTCTTTATGTAAACCTCTATTTGCTAAAATTCTACCTGCAAATAAAAATCTCTTTTGTCTTATTAACTTTGATATTCTTGGACTATTATTTGAAATTCTCTTTATCCATTCATCAAAACTTTCTCCATCGTGTCTATACTTATTTTTCCATATTGATTTTTGTAATTCATCAAACTCCCAAGCCTTATGTCTTATTTCTGAACGTCTTTCTCTATATAATATGTAGTGTTTTGCTATATCTTTTCTATTTGATTCCATAAGTAATACTTCAACTATATCTTGGATTTCTTCTACAGATAAACATTTTTCCATAGAATTATAATCATTAGCAATTTTTCTTGATATATCATATGCTAAATCTCTATCTACTCCACCTTCACTATTTATACTAGCTTTATAGACAGCATCTTCAATCTTACTTTTACTAAAAAGTTCTTTTGTCCCATCTCTTTTTATTATGTACTTCATTTTTAGACCTCCAATAAATTAGTATTACATTAATACACCTATTAGTTGTAATTCTAAACAAACTTTTTTCTATATTTGCATGTTTTCATATTAATTATCTTACACAATATATATTATACTATTTTATATTCAATATAACACGCTTTATAGTTTTCTCAATTAAGTAAATGAATTTTTTATATTCTAAATATCTTCTATTAAAAACTTAAAAATAACATAAAAAAGTATATAAAAGTGTAATTATACTCTTATATACTTTATTTTTTTATAAATTTTATCCTTATTGTTCCATTATTTTCCATTGAAATTATTAATAAATTCTTTATATTTTCCATACAAATATGCTACATCCCATAAATATTATTTGTAAATATATATAACAAAATTCAACCTAACAATAATCTATCTTTAATCTACTTAATTTAATATCCATTTACATATAAATACATATAAAGTTTTACATATCAAAAAGGAATTGCCTCCTAAATGATTTTAATCACTTTAAGGCAATTCCTATATGTATGAATTATTCTTTATTATTGTACAGCTTTACTACTTTGAGATGGAATAAAGTTTCCTATTATCCCTGCTATTACAACTGGAACTACCCAGTTAAATCCTAATGAAGCTAGTGGTAAGCTATTAACTAAAGGTATATTTATACCAAAGCTTGTTGCAACTGTTAATACACTTACTAACAATGCCATATATGCAGCGCATTTAAATACGTTATCATTTTTAATTTTATTACTAAATAATGCTAGTATAACTAGAGTTATAGTTGCTGGATATACCATACTTAATATAGGAGAAGAGAATTTTATTATTGTACTTACTCCAAAGTTTGATATGATTGCACTAAATACACAAACTACTATAACTATATGCTCATATTTTAATTTTCCATCTGTAAGTGTTGAGAAATATTGACCTGCTGCTGAAGAAAGACCTATAGCTGTTGTTAAACATGCTAATGCAACTATAATAGCCAATAGAATTTTACCTGTATTTCCAAGTAATGATGCTGTTATTGAAACTATTAAAGCTGTTTGTTGAACATCTTGTCCATATATCTTAGATACAGTTGCTCCAAGGTAACATAGTCCACCATAAACTAGTGCCATACCTATTACCGCTATAACACCTGCACTTACTGTAGCTTTCATCTTTTCTTTTTCACCTGTATAACCTTTAGCTATTACTGACATGATTATAATTGATGCAAATACACTAGCTGCCAATGCATCCATTGTTTGATATCCTTGAGTTATACCTTCTGCAAATACATTTTGTATTAAAGAAGTATCTCTTATGTCTCCTAGTGGAGATACAATACCTTTAACTATTAATACTGCTAAAGCTATAAGTAAAGCTGGAGTTAAAATTGATCCAACTATATCTACAACTTTTGATGGTCTTATTGTTAAAACCAATACTATAGCAAAGAATACTATAGAGAATATTACTGGGCTTATTCCTGAACCTATTGTAGGTAATATACCCATTTCATAAGTTGTTGCTGCTGTTCTAGGTATTGCCAAAAGTGGCCCTATACAGATTACCATTGCACATCCTAATACAACACTTAATCCTTTACCAGCTCTTGAAAACATTTTTGATGTGTCTCCATTGAACTTAGTTGCTGCTATAACTGCTAATAATGCCAAACCACCATCTGCGAAAAGGAATCCTATGAAAGCTACTAGCCAGCTACCTCCGGATAAAACTCCTAGATATGGAGGGAATATTAAGTTCCCAGCACCAAAAAACATTGCAAATAGTGCAAATCCAATTACAATTACATCTTTAAACTTGATTTGTTTCTCACCCATTTAAAGCACCCCCATTTGAATTTTACTACTTTTTATTACATTTTACCAAAAAATAAGTCCAATCTCTTCTTAAATGAAAACCTTTTGACGAGATTTTATTTAATTATACATTTTTGACTTAAACTTGTCAATTATGTTTCATAATTTATAAAATCTTCGCAATATTTAGTACAACTTTCTTAATTAAATAAAATTAACATGTATACTTTAAACATATATGCTTTTTTTATTTTTATTTAATTTTTCTTGACAAAATTAAAACTTTTAAATCATCTTAATTGTGCGACTTTTTCAATTATTTGCATTATTTCCAATTTATATTGCTTTATAGACAATATTAATGTATACATCACTCTCCTTTTTGTTTTGTATAATCTTTTAATTTCAATTTAAATTTTAAATATTTTGTGTTTATTATATAATCTGAAAAAAAAGCAGTCAATATGATTTTTAATTTTTTTAATTTTCAAAATTATGATACTTAGAAAATCGTTTTCCTTTTGTCATAACTTCTATTTACGTTAATTCTTGTAGTATTTTGTATTTATTTTGCTAAATTCACTATTAATTTTACGTAATTCCAATTCTACGCTTATAGACTTTTTACTTGCTAGAGTGCTTCCAAATCATTTTTTCTGAAAATTTTTTATTATGATTTGTTGATTTATTTTTCTTCATAGAAACTATATTATAAGTTCCAACTTGTTAAAACTTTGCAGTTGCTAGTATTCATCTTAGTTTACTTATTTTTTAGAATTTACTAAATAATCTTAATATAATCCAATTAAAAAACAATTTAGTAATTTACATAAGTTATTTATATGTTCAAATGCCTTAAATTTTATTTTATTATTTTATTATTGTCACAATTTTATTTATATAATATTTTTGTAAAAGTCAACTAATACACATATCTGAACTTCTAATATTCCTTTAAATAGCTTTTATAAATACTCATTATTGTTAAAAAATAAACATTATTTTTTTTTAATACTTCTAGCTAATTTTTACTATATTAAATGCAAATAATTAGTATATACTCAAAAATAAAAAGAGTTATCTATATAAATAGTTTCATTTATTATAGATAACTCTTTTATTTTCAGATGCTTATATTTCAATTAAATAAGTTTTAATTTGTACCAAGTGTATTAGATTGACTCTTTGATGGTATAAAATTACCAATTATTCCAGCTATTATAACTGGAACTACCCAGTTAAATCCTAATGTATGAAGAGGTAACGAATTTACTACTGGAACGCTTACTCCATAACTAGATATAACTGTTAATATACTTACAAGCAATGACATATATACTGCTCCTTTGTATACATTATCATTCTTAATTTTTTCATTAAAGAAAGCCAATATTATTAAAACAATTGATGGTGGATAAACTATACTTAGTATAGGAGATGCTATCTTTATTATAGTTCCAACACCAAAAGATGCTACTACTGCACTGAATACAGATACGGCTAATACTATTTTTTCATAACTTAACTTACCTTTTGTAAGTCTAGAAAAATATTGCCCTGTTGCAGATGTAAGACCTATAGATGTAGTTAAACATGCTAGAGATACTACTATTGCTAAAATAACTTTTCCAACATTTCCAAGTAATCCTTGTGTTATATTTACTATTACTTGTGATTGTACTGCATCTGTTCCATACATTGTTGATACAGTTGCTCCAAGGAAACATAATCCACCATAAACTAGTGCCAATCCTCCACAAGCAAGAATACCTGCTTTACCAATCATCTTTAACTTTTCACTAATACTAGTATATCCTTTTTCATTTAGAGATACTATCAGTACTGATGCAAGTGCTATTGCTGCAAATGCATCCATTGTCTGGTAACCTTGACCAATACCTTCTGCAAATACATTAGGTATCATAGGTTTATCTATTACCTCTCCAAGAGGAGATATAACACCTTTTATAATTATAAATGCTAAAGCTATTAGAAGAGCTGGAGTTAAAAACTGTCCAACTATATCTACGACCTTAGATGGTCTTACTGTTAATACATATGATATCGCAAAATAAACTATACAGAATAATAACACTGGAATTGAGCTTCCAAATAAAGGCATCATACCCATCTCATAAGTTGTTGCACCTGTTCTTGGTATAGCTAAGAATGGTCCTATACATAAAATATCTACACAACCTATAAGAATTCCCAATTTCATACCACATCTTTTAAACATTTCTACTACGTTTCCATCGAATTTAGCTGTAGCCATTACTGCTAGAAGTGCCAAACCAGCATCGGCAAATGTAAATCCTAAGAAGGCAATTAACCATTCTGGACCTGTAATTATTCCCAAGTATGGTGGAAATATTAAGTTACCTGCTCCAAAGAACATTGCGAATAATGCAAATCCAAATACTATTACATCTTTGGTCTTACCCATTATAAAATCCCCCTTTTTAACCTTATTAAATTAACAAAATTTCTCAATTGTTCACGTTTGCATAAATAAATTAACTAAAACAATAAGAATCTATTATTAAATTAATAAAATTAAATAAATTAAATTTTTAATATATTGTATTTATTTGTGCTTATTATATATTATATGAAACAAGCACGTCAATATACCAAAATTGCAAATTATCATACTGATTTTAATTTTCAAAAAATTAGGTATATTTGTCTTAAATTAATATTTTTGAAAGTTTTCTAATCTAATTTATACTTTCATGTGACAATTTTTGTCTATATTTCAGAAAAGAAAAAAAACCTTTTAAAAAAAGGTTTTTTTTTACTCATAATATTAATTTTTTAACCCAGCTTTAAAATCTATCTTTTAACACTCTCTGGTACTTCTAGTGTTATATTGCCTATCTTTCCATCTCTAAACTCATTTAAGACAGTTACAGCTATGCGTGTATAATCAAGTTCTTTCCCACCTGTTATGAATCCTCTTTTATGACCAATCATATCCATTGTTTCAATTGGAGTTTCTCCTAAAGAATCTAATTTATATCTAGCTTTCAACTTTTCTGGCTCTATTATCATAAGTTTTTCTATAAGTCTTAAAGCTAAGGTCTCAACGTCTAAAATCTCATCTTTTATAGCTCTACTAAATGCTAAGTTTAAAGCAACTTCTTGGTCTTCAAACTTTGGCCAAAGTATTCCAGGTGTATCTAAAAGTTCAAGATTTCCCTTTAATCTAACCCATTGCTTACCTTTAGTTACTCCTGGTTTATCTCCTGTTTGAGTGCTTTTTCTACCTGTTAATTTGTTTATAAGAGATGATTTTCCTACATTTGGTACACCAACTATCATTATTCTTATAGCTCTTTCTTTTCTTCCTTTATCTTTTAAAGAACTCATTTTTTCTCTAGTTACATTCTTACATTCTTCTACTATCTTATTTACACCTACACCTTTTAATGTATCTACTGGTATAGCTTTTATGTTATTCTTTTTGTAGTACTCAATCCATTGATTTAACTTATCTCTATCTGCCATATCACTTTTATTTAATACAACTACCCTAGGCTTATCTCCTACAAGCATATCTATATCTGGATTTTTGCTACTAAATGGTATTCTAGCATCTAAAAGTTCAACCACTACATCAATTAGTTTTAAGTTATTTTTTACTAATTCTTTGGTTTTCTTCATATGGCCTGGATACCAGTTTATATGTAGATTATTATCCATAAGATACTCTTCATATTCATTTGACATGTATATCACTCCTTTAAAATAGTATGTTATTATTACCTAATTTTACTAAAAAATATATCTACTTAAAACCTTACATTGTCACCCTTTTAACATCATACTTTACATAATATTATCTTCTTATTTTTAGTATTATTTCAAAATATAATCCAATATTTATTGATTTTATTTTCAATTTTAAAATTCCTAAATCTATCAATAAATAGTATATTTTCAACAAATAATCATATCTGCTTACAATTTAATTATTTGTTATGATTTCAGTTAAAATAGAAAGAGGACTGATAAATCAGCCCCCCATTTATAAGTAAAGTTTTTAATTATCTATTTCTAGCTTCTTTTATCTTAGCAGCTTTACCTACTCTACCTCTTAAGTAGTTTAGTTTAGCTCTTCTTACTTTACCTTTTCTAGTTACTTCTATTTTTTCTATTTTTGGAGAGTGAACTGGGAAAGTTCTTTCTACACCAACATTGAAAGACATTTTTCTAACTGTAAAAGTCTCTCTTGCTCCTCCACCTTGTCTCTTTAATACTACACCTTCGAATATTTGTATTCTTTCTCTTTTACCTTCTATAATTCTAACGTGTACTTTAACTGTGTCCCCAGGTCCAAAATTAGGAACTTCATTTTTTAATTGTTCTTGCTCAATTGCTCTTAGCATTTCATTCATCTTTCTTCCTCCTAAATATCATAGACGTTCTTAACTACCCGACCAGTGTAAACAGAGGAACGCCCGTATTTTCAACATTTTATATTATACTATACTTCTATAGTTATTACAAGCATTTTTATATTTTTAATTCCATTTATACCCACTTTATTGTATACATGTATATTAAATTTTATTGTATATGTTTTTATTTTTCTTGAGATTTTTTATATAAGTCTAATCGTCTTTCCTTAGTTATTCTTATAGATTCTTCTCGTCTCCACTCATCTATCTTTTTATGATTTCCTGATAAAAGCACTTCTGGTACTTTTAACTCTTCAAACTCTCTAGGTCTTGTGTAATGAGGATACTCCAATAGATTATCTTTAAATGACTCCTCTTCAAATGACTCGTCCTGATTTAATACTCCTGGAATTAACCTTGATATAGAATCTATCATTATAAGTGCAGGCAGTTCTCCTCCAGTTAGTACATAATCTCCAATTGAAATTTCATCAGTTACTATTAAATCAATAATTCTCTCATCTATTCCTTCATAGTGACCACATAAAAGTATTATATCCTCTTGGATAGACATCTCTTTGACTATAGATTGATTGTATACTTTACCTTTGGGAGTTAAATAAATTACTCTTGGATTGTTTATATTATGAGTTTTTATTATATGCTTATATGTGTCATATATAGGTTGAGGAGTCATCACCATACCAGCTCCTCCTCCAAATGGATAATCATCTACTTTTTTATGTTTATTATTAGAAAAATCTCTTATATTATATATATGCACATCAATTATGCCTTTTTCAACTGCTCTTTTCATTATACTTTCATTCATGTATGAATTAAATATTTCTGGAAAAAGCGTCATTATGTGAAATCTCATATTACCACCTAATCTATCATACCCTTAATAGGGTCTATAATCATTTTTCTTTCATCCATATCTATAGTAGGTACAAATTTTTTTATAGCTGGTATCATAAATTCTTTATCTTCTTCACCTTTTATTACATAGACATCATTTGCAGAATATTGAAGTACATCCTCCAAGACTCCTACATACTTTCCTTCTATAGTTAAAACTTCCAAACCAATCATGTCTGCTATAAAAAACTCGCCTTCTTCAAGGTCTCTACTCTCTTCTCTAGACACATACATAAATTTATTTTTTAGCTTTTCTGCTTTTTCTATAGTGTCTATATCTTTTATCTTCATTATAACCATAGAACCTTTATATCTTACATTTTCTACAGTCCACTTGTTGTTTAAATCTTTTCCTAAATAAAAATCTTTCAATTCATCAAATCTATCTATATCATCAGTAAGTGGATAAACTCTTACCTCACCTTTTAGACCTTGTGTGTTTACTATTTGCCCTACCTTAAAATGAGTTAATTTTTCATTCATGTTATCACCTTCTCAAAAAAATTTAATCTTATGTTACCATATCATCATAAATTCTCAAAACTGTACACAGTTATACAAAAAGGACTAGGCACTATACCTAATCCTCCTCTTTACACTATCTCAAGAGAAACTTTTATGTTTTCTCTATTTGCAACAGATCTTACGACAGTTCTTATAGCTTTAGCTATTCTTCCCTGCTTCCCAATAACCTTACCCATGTCATCTTGAGCAACTGTAAGCTTTAAGACGATACCATCATTGTCTTTAAATTCCTCAACAACAACTGAGTCAGGATTATCAACTAGAGCCTTAGCTATATCTACAACTAGCTCTTTCATATATTTCATCTCCTAAAGTAACCTCAACAATAAGTATTTACTTATACTAATTGCTAAGAGAAAATTATTTTGCTTGTTTAGAAGCTTCGAATTTTTCTATTACTCCATTTTTTACAAGTAATTTTTTAACTACTTCTGTTGGTTGAGCACCAGTAGCTAACCATTTTATAGCTTTTTCATCATTTATTCTTACTTGTTTAGGTTCAGAAATTGGATTATAGTATCCTATTTCTTCTATGAATTTTCCATCTCTTGGAGCTCTTGAATCAGCTACTACTATTCTGTAGAAAGGTTTTTTATTAGCTCCCATTCTTTTTAATCTTATTTTAACTGCCATTACAGTCACCTCCGAATAATTTTTACTATTTTTTATATTTTATTTAAAAAAAGGTAAACCGCCTAAGCCGCCCCTTTTCTTCATACTTTTTTGTGAACCAGCAAACATCTTCATCATTTTTTTCATTTCATTAAGTTGTTTTATAAGTCTATTTACATCTTGAACAGTAGTTCCACTACCTCTAGCTATTCTTTTTTTCCTAGAAGCATTTAATATTCCTGGGTTACGTCTCTCATATGTAGTCATTGACTGAATTATGGCTTTAGTTCTATTCATTTCTTTACCATTCAAGTCTACATCTCCAAGTTGGTCTTTTATATTTCCCATACCAGGCATCATACCAAGTATCTTGTCTAGAGGTCCCATATTTTGTATTTGTTCCATTTGTTGTAAAAAATCTTCAAAATCTAGTTCTTGTTTTTTGATTTTTTGTTCTAATTCCTTAGCTTTTTCTAAGTCCATACTTTCTTGTGCTTTTTCTATTAGGCTTAATACATCTCCCATACCTAATATCCTTGATGCCATTCTGTCTGGGTGGAAAGGTTCTATATCATCTAGTTTCTCTCCCATACCCATAAACTTTATAGGTTTTTGTGTTACTGCTCTTATTGAAAGTGCAGCTCCACCTCTAGTATCTCCATCTAATTTAGTTAATACTACTCCATCAACACCAAGTGCTTCATTGAAGCTTTCTGCAACATTTACTGCATCTTGCCCTGTCATAGAGTCTACAACTAAAAGTATTTCATGTGGCTTAACTTCTGACTTAATTGACTTTAACTCATCCATAAGCACTTCATCTATATGAAGTCTACCAGCAGTATCTATAATAACCAAATCGTTAGCATTTTTAATTGCATGACTTAAACCTGCCTTGGCAATATTTACTGGACTTTCTTTATCTCCCATATTGAATACAGGTATATCCAATTTTTCACCAACAACTTGAAGTTGCTTTATAGCTGCTGGTCTATAAATATCACAAGCCACCAGTAGAGGCTTCTTGCCTTGCTTTTTAAAATATCCTCCAAGTTTTCCTGCTGTCGTAGTTTTACCTGCACCTTGCAATCCAACCATCATTAAGATTGTAGGAGGTTTTGAGGAAATCATTACTTTACTTTGTACATCCCCCATTAAACTTGTAAGTTCTTCATTTACAATTTTTATTACATGTTGAGCTGGTGTCAAACTTTGCATAACCTCTTGTCCAACACATCTCTCTTGAACTTTTTTTATAAAATCTTTAACTACTTTAAAGTTAACATCTGCTTCAAGAAGAGCAAGTTTAACTTCTCTCATAGCATTTTTTACATCTGCTTCTGTAAGTTTTCCTTTTGACTTTAACTTACTGAATGCCCCTTGTAGTTTATCCGACAATCCTTCAAATATCATTTTATCATCTCCCTACATACATCTTCTATATTTTCTAGCTTAGGGATTAAATTAGAACAATCTCTATTGTGCAATAAATCTTCTTTAATGTCAATAATTTTATTTCTTATAAATTTAATATTTTTTTCCTGTTCTTGAAGCTTAGATACTAAATGTAGCTTTTCTTCATAATCTCTTAGTATCTTTTCTGAACGTTTCAATGTATCATATACACCTTGTCTTGATACACTTAAATTCTCACTGATTTCACCTAAAGAGTAATCCTCTTCATAGTATAGAGCTACTATCTCTTTTTGCTTATCAGTTAGTAATTCTTTATACTGTTCAAATAACAATCCAATTTCGACCATTTTTTCTATATTCATATCTTACACTTCCTAGCAGTATACTGTAAAGGTTATTTACTTTACACTATTGTATTTTATATCATATAAACACTCTTGTCAACCATTATTTTTAAAAGAATGCTAGTTACCAAATAATGCATCTGAAAATGATTTTGCATCAAAATCCTGTAAGTCTTCTACTCTTTCTCCAACTCCAATAAGTTTTACAGGTACATCTACTTCTGACTTTACTGCAAGCACTACTCCACCTTTTGCTGTTCCATCAAGTTTTGTAAGTACTATACCTGTTATATCTGCAACTTCTTTAAATGTTTTAGCTTGAACAACTGCATTTTGACCTGTTGTGGCATCTACTACAAGAAGTACCTCACGCTTTGCTTCTGGAAATTCTCTATCTACTATTTTAAATACTTTTCCAAGTTCATTCATAAGATTAGCTTTGTTGTGTAACCTTCCAGCTGTATCACATATCAATAAATCTGCCTTTCTAGCTTTTGCTGCCTTTATGGCATCAAACACTACTGCTCCTGGATCTGCTCCTTCTTGATGCTTTATTATGTCTACATTAGTTCTATTTGCCCAGATTTCTAATTGCTCTGTTGCTGCTGCTCTAAATGTATCTGCTGCTGCTAATAAAACTTTTTTCCCATCTTTTTTATATCTATTTGCCAATTTTCCTATCGTAGTAGTTTTACCCACTCCATTTACACCCACCATTAGAATTATACATGGAGCTGGTTCTATGTCTAATGTAGAGTTTTCATTTGTAAGGATATCTTCAACTATAGATTTAAGTTCTTCTCTTACCTTTATTGGTTCAGTAATTCCCTTTTGCTTTATCTTATCTCTTAGTTTCTCAATTATGTCCATAGTTGTATTTACACCAACATCTGCTGTTATTAAAATTTCCTCTAAATCCTCAAGCAATTCTTCATCTATTTTTGTATATGATTTTAAAACCTCATCTATTCTATCAGTTATTCCTTGTTTTGCCTTTGTTAATCCTTGTTTTAATCTTTCAAACAAATTAACTTTCTTTTCTTCATATTTCTCTTCTTTATTTTCATAATCTTCATGTTCAGTTTCTTCATCATTATTATCATTGTTTAATGCTTCTATTTCACTATCTAGAGAATCATTATTTATTATCTCTTCTACATCTTGTTCATTAGTATCTATCTTATCTTCTATCTCTCTATCTTCTTCAGCACTTTCATCAACAACTTCTTCTTCAGTTTTTTCTGGAATATCTTCTACTTTATCTACAACTTCCTCCTCAAACCCTGAAAAAATTGTTTCTTCTACATTTTCTAAGTTGTCAGCACCAGTTTCTATTTCTTCTTCTGAGCCAACATCTTTTTTTTCTAATTCCTTATCCTTGTCTTTGCCAAAACCAAATAATTTTTTTAACACTATTCTTCCTCCCATGTCAATCTAAGTTATATAATATCAGTTATCTCTTGAGCTTCTTTTAGTTTTAAACTAATAACTTTTGAAATAGCTTTTTCTTGCATTGTAACCCCATATATATAATCAGCAGCTTCCATAGTTCCTCTCCTATGAGTTACTGATATAAATTGTGTCTCTTTAGATAAATCTTTTAAAAATTCTCCAAATCTGAATATATTTGCATCATCAAGTGGAGCCTCAATTTCATCTAATATGCAAAATGGTGTTGGTTTTGTAATTAATATTGCAAATAATATGCTTATTGCAGTTAGAGCTTTTTCTCCACCAGACAGTAGATTTAAATTTTTCATTTTTTTACCAGGTGGTTGAGCTGTTATTAGTATATCACTTTCTAATAAATTTTCTTTATCTAAAATAGTTAATTCTCCACATCCACCACCAAATAGTCTTTTGTACACATACTTAAAGTTTTTACTTATTTCTTCAAATTTAACCTCAAATTCAGATTTCATATTTTCTTCTAATGTATGTATAAGTTTTTCTATTTCCTCCATAGATTCTTCTAAATCTTGTTTTTGTTCACTATAAAAATCATATCTTTCTTTTATTTCTTCATATTCTTTGATAGAATCTATATTTATATTCCCAAGACTTCTTATTTCTCTCTTTAAATTTTCTAAGAATTTTCTATCTATCTCTAGATTTTCATCTTTGATTTCCAATGCTTGTACTAAAGTCATTTCATATTGTTCAAATAACTTATTTATATATGTGTCTTGACTAGTTTTTAATCTTTCTAATCTTCCACCAACCTTAAATAAACTTTCTTTAAGTTCTATATGTTGTCTATCTATAATTTTTAACTCTTTACCAATTTCATCAAAGTTATTTTTCAAGTCATCTTTAGCTATTTTTCTAGTTTCAAGATTTCTATTGCTGTCCCCTAATTGCTTAATTAAGTTTTCTTTTTCTTTTTCTTCAATAGCTATAGAGTCTTGTAACTTAACTATTTCTTGTTCTTCATAATTTAATGATTCATCTAATTGTTTGGTTTTTTCTTCTAACTCACAATTTTCACCAGATATTCTTTTTATATCTCTAACTATACTATTATAAGCTTCTGTTTTCTTTACTAAAGTTAGGTTTAATTCATCAAATTCAGATTTTTCTTTATCATACAAATCATTATATTTTTTTATTTCATCACTTAATATATCAATTTTTTCTTTATTTTGATTGTATGTATTTTCTAGTGCTTCCATCTCTTTTTTAACAATGTCACTTTTTTCGAGAGTATAATTCAAGTTAGAACCCAAATCACTTTTCTCATTATTTAATCTAGTAATGCTAGATTTTAAAGATTCAATCTCAGATTCGATATTTTCTATACTTGTACTCTTTATTATAATACTTTTTTCTAAATCTTTTACTTCATTTTCAACTAAGTCAATTTCACTTTTTATATTTTTTATATTTTTATTTAGAGATTCTTTTGTAATTTCTAGACCTGAAATCTCAACCTTAACATCATTTATTTTTTCTGTATATTCGTTAATAAATCTTTTTCTTGATAATATATTTCCGTTAGTTTTTAAACTACCTCCTGTTAAAGAACCTCCTGGATTTAAGATTTCACCATCTAAAGTTACTATTTTAAATCTATGACCAGTTTCTTTTGCAAATTTTATCCCCTCATCTATATTATTTATAAATATCGTTCTTCCAAGTATATTTTCAATTATATTTCTATATTTTTCATCAAACGTAATTAAATCACTTGCTATTCCTATAAATTTAGTATTTGCTTTTAAATTTCCCAAACTTATTTTATTTGATTTAATTATATTTAATGGCAGAAATGTTACTCTTCCTAAATTATTCTTCTTTAAATAGTTTATTGCAGATTTAGCACTAAACTCATCATCAGTTATTATATTTTGCATATAAGCACCAAGTGCTGCTTCTACGGATTTCTCATATTTTTCAGGAACATTTATAATCTGTCCTAGCGCTCCATGAATACCTCTTAAATCCTTATTTTTTAATACTTCTTTTACACCTCTATTAAATCCCTCATAATGATTTTCCATATCTATATAAACATTTAACTTTGAGTTATATCCATTTAGATTGTATTTACTTTTCTGTATTTCATCTTCTACCTTATTGAGTTCATTAATAGAATATTGTAAATCAGCAGTTAATTTTTTATTTCTGTTATTCACATTGTTTAAATTTTCTTTTTTCATATTAAATTCTTTATTTATACTATCTAATTCAGAAGATTTTGTTTGGACATTTTGGTTTAACTCTGCTATTTCTGAGTTTATGTTTTCATCTCTGATATTCATATTTTCTTTATTTGCATTTAAAGCAGATAACTTATTACTAAATTCTTGCTTCTTATTTAATATATCTATTATATTTTCTTTAAATAATTCTATATCATTATTTAAAGATTCCAACTTCATCCTTTGATTTTCTTTACTAGATTCTAACTTTTTTATATTCTCTTGTAATATCGATAACTCTTCGCTATTTGAAGACTTATTACTTTCTAATTCTTTTATGTATACCTTATTTTCATTTAGCTTTTCTTTTATATTGTTTATTTCAGAATTTTTTCTATGAATTTCATTTGTAAAGTTTTTTATTCTTTCTTTAATTAAATTTATCTGTGACTCTTTTTTTGATATAACACCTTTAATTGAATTTATATAATCTACAGATTTTTCAATTACATCTTGTAGTACCTCTATCTCCTTATCAACATCTTCTTGTTTTTTCTCTACAACATTTTTTTGTTCTTCTTTTTCTTTAAGTTCTTTTTCAAGAACTTTACTATGCTCATCAACTTCACTCAGTTCTTTTTCTATTCCTTCAATTTCTCTTATAAAATTATTGACTTCTAATATTTTTAATTTTTCACTTATTTCTAAATACTTTTTTGCTTTTGTTTGTTGATTAAAAAGAGGTTTTAATTGATTTTCAATTTCTATATATATATCATCTATTCTTTCTAAATTTTCTTTTGTATTACTTAAATTTCTTTCTGCTTCCTGTTTTTTATATCTATATTTTGATATACCACAAGCTTCATCAAAAACTTTTCTTCTACTTAAAGGATTATTACTCAATATTTCATCTACTTTTCCTTGCTCTATGATTGAATAACCATCTTTTCCAATACCAGTATCTAAAAAGACTTCTTTTATATCCTTTAATCTGCAACTCTTATTATTTAGAAAAAATTCACTTTCTCCATTTCTATAAGCTCTTCTTCTTATAGTCACTTCTGTAAAGTCTAATTCTAATTGATTCTCAGAATTGTCAATAGTAAGAGCTACTTCACAGTAATTCATGGGTTTTTTTGTATCTGTACCTGCAAATATTACATCTTCAAGTTTGTCTCCTCTAAGACTTTTGATACTTTGTTCTCCTAATACCCATCTTACGGCATCAGATATGTTACTTTTTCCACTTCCATTTGGTCCTACTATCGCTGTTATTCCTTCTTTAAAAATAATATCTGTCTTTACTGGAAAGGATTTAAATCCCTTTAACTCTAGTCTCTTTAAATACAAATCGTTTCTCTCCCTTCATTGTTAAAACTAAAGGTTATAAATGTCATACAATTTTCTATGGATGTCTCTCATATTAGCAATAATTAAACTTTTCCCATCTAACACAATTTCTAATTGATTTATATCTAAATCTGATTCTTGTGTTTTTAAAATCACACCAAAATTTTCTTTCATATATTTAATATTTGTTTTTTTATTTCCTATTATTTTAGAAATATTCTTTTTATTAGACTTCACCAACACGTTATTTATATTTTTATTTTGTAAAATAAGAAATTCTAAATAATCTTTTATCATCTCAGCTTCTACTAATTCTCTAAAAGCAGGGTGATATGGACCCGCTAAGACAGCTTTTCCCATTTGTATATCATCAGTAGCTTGAAGCCCGACTCTTATTACATTTATATCATTAACATAAAATAATACAAGTACTTTTTTTACTATTCTTATACTCTCGTCAAGTGTAAATGGCTTATATTCGTTTTGCTCCATCAATTTTTCCAGACCAGTCTCTTTTACCACTAAAGTTGGATAAATTCTTACACAATCTGGTCTAAGCTCTACAAATTTTTTGGCTGTAAATATGCATTTTTCTTCTGTATCAGCTGGAAGCCCAACCATCATTTGTAAACCAAGTTTAATTCCACTATTTTTTATCAACTTTGAACTCTTATATACAATTTCTGACTGATGACCTCTAATACTATCTAACAATACTTTTTCATCTAAGGATTGTACTCCAAGCTCTATTATACTTGTCTTATATTCTTTTAACATTTCCAATATTTCTTCACTAATACAATCTGGCCTTGTGGACATTCTAATATCTTTTATAAAACCTTTTTCTACATATTCTTTGGCAACAGCTAATAAACTTTTTTGTATATCTACATCTATAGCAGTAAAACTTCCACCAAAAAATGCTATTTCTACATCAGCATCCTTATCTATAGTCTTTAGACATTCTTCAATTATATTTCTTGCATCTTCACTAGTAACATCAGTACTCACACCTGTTATTTTTTTTTGATTACAAAATATACAATCATGAGGACAACCTTTGTGAGGAACAAATATAGGTATAATTCTCTTTTTCATCTACAACATCCTTCTAATCTAAATATTTCTTTTTATATTTTTACATATTATATTTATTTTTCCCATAATTTTTTCTTTAAAGCTACTTTAGCAGCCAATTGTTCTGCTTCTTTTTTACTTTTACCTTCTCCTATCCCCAAAACACCTTCATTAATTCCCACTTCCATAACAAACCTTTTATTATGGTCTGGTCCTTTTTCTTCTATAAGCCTATACCAAATATTATTTTCTCCATTTCCTTGTAATACTTCTTGAAGATGTGTTTTATAGTCTCTAAATATATTTCCCTTTCTTGAATCGTAAATTATATTTTCCATATGGTGTAATATAAATTGTCTTGCACTTTCAAATCCTCCATCAAGATATATTGCTGCTATTACAGCCTCAAATGCATCTGCTAATATTGAAGTTCTATGTCTACCTCCAGTAGCTTCTTCACCTCTACCCAGTAACATATGAACCCCTAAATTTATATCATTTGCAACTTCACTTAATGAATCCTCACAAACTATATTTGCTCTAAGCTTAGTCAATTCCCCTTCGGGCAGATTAGATTCTTCATTAAATAAATAATCACTTATCACTATGCCTAAAACTGAATCTCCTAAAAATTCTAATCTTTCATTAAAATTATATCTCTTATTTTCATTAGAATATGAACTATGTGTAAGAGCTTCTAGTATATATTCTTTATTTTTAAATTTATAATTTATAACATCTTCAAATCTTTGTATATTATCTAGTAATTTTTTACTTATCTTCATTATTACATCCCTCCAAAATCCTATTCTATAAATTCTAGTGTACTATTTTTGTGCAACTATTGCAAAACCAAAATCTAAAATACTTGTCCTCATAAAAATAAAACTACCTATGAAACAAAATATCTCATAGGCATCATAGGCAGTTTTATTTCTTATGAATTTTTATTCTCTATCATCACAATTCGAACAACCACCACATGTACAATCATCATCATCATAATCATCTTCTGATGATAATATTACAGCCTTACAATCAGGACAAACAACATCTACGTCATCATCATATAATAAATCTTCGTCTATTTCTACTAATTCTCCACAATTTGGGCATTCCATTTCTATATAGCTGAAGTCCTCATCGTCATCATTTTCTTCATCTTCTTCGTAAAGGTCATCTTCCATGTCAGCAATATCTTCTTCTAAATCTGCTAAATCTTCGTCTATAGATTCAACAAAATCTTGAAGTTCTTCCTGTTCTTCATCCAATGTTACAATAGCTTCTGCAAATACTTCTAATGCATCAACTATTTTATGTATCATTTTCCCTTCTTTACTTTCAGTGCTTATTTCTAAACCTTCTGCTAAACCTTTTAAGTATGCAACTTCTTCATATAAATGTTTCATGTAACACCCCTCGCTTTCTTTTTAATATATAAACTAAAAGCTCATATATCTTATATTATTAAGACATATAAGCTTTTATATACATAAATTTTTATACTCTTGATAAATATTCACCTGTTCTAGTATCTATCTTTACTTTATCTCCAGTATTTATAAATAATGGAACTTGAACAACTGCACCAGTTTCAACTGTAGCTGCTTTAGTTACATTACTTGCTGTATCACCCTTTATTCCTGGCTCTGTATCTACAACTTCTAACTCTGCAAAGTTCGGAGCTTCCACTTGGAATGGTTGTCCTTGATAAAATCTTATTGTAGCAACTTCATTTTCTTTTAAGAATTTAATTGCATCTTCAACTTGATCATAGTTTAATGGTATTTGTTCAAAATTTTCTTGGTCCATAAAATAATATAACTCACCATCATTGTATAGATATTGCATTTGTCTTGTATCTATTACAGCTTTAGGGAATTTTTCACTTGGATTAAAACTTTCTTCTCTTATAGCTCCTGTTTTTAAATTTCTGTATTTAGTTCTAACGAAAGCAGCTCCTTTACCTGGCTTAACGTGTTGAAAATCAACTACTAAACATGGTTGTCCATCTTTTTCAAATGTAACACCTTTTCTAAAATCACCTGCTGATACCATTTTTTGTTCCTCCATATTAAAATAAATTTCTTATTTTTTAGTAAATTTTACATTACTATGCCTTTAAAATTATATCTCTTACTTGAATTCTGTCAAGTCAGGATTACAAATTTTTACTAATATCATAATATCATAAGTTATACAATATAAACAAGTATTTGGCAGATTACTTATCCTATATTTTTATTATTTACATCTATAATCACACTTTATACATTTTATATGTTGATATTATTTATCTCTACAACTATACTTTCCACTATTACTCATTACTTTTTATTTAAAAACAATGGATAAACATAATTTTTTAGATTTTTACAGAATAACTTTTATGAAAATTTAAAACATTTTTCTTCATTAATAATACTGTTACCTAAAAATTATACTGTTACTTAAAATTATACATTTTTAATAAAATTCCATATTTTTACTTTAAACTCAGTTTCATATCTTTGATTACGTTTTGATAATTTCAAGATTATATTAATATATTCTCCATTATTAGACATTGAGACATACATTTCATCTACATAATCACCAATTTCATATCCACCAGCTTGACTACTTTCACCATTTAAAGAATTTACAAACAACTTATTTCGTCTCTCATTTAATATAATTTCTTTGTTGCTTGTATATGCTTCATTATAAGTTGTATTTTCATCTATATATCTACATTTTATGGATGTCATTTTTTTTAAACCTTCATCATTAGAAGATAAGTTTATTATACCCTTAGAATTACCAATGATTCCTTCTATAGATTTTGTAATTTCAATACTTTGTTGTTGTAACTCCATTTTATCTTCTATTTTAACTTTTAAATTCATTGTAAGTATAAATATAGAATATAAAGTTATCACCAGTACTACAATTACAGTTAAAGATACTGCACTTTCTAAAAGTAAATATCCACATTTACGTTTCATATTTTCCCTCTTTCAAAAGTACTCTTCCACTTACAGGTGTTATTGTTATAGTTTTATTTAATCTACCATTATATATCTCTATTGTAGTTGCTCTTTGAGGTGAGCCATCAGATTTAAATTTTATAGTTTCAATACTTCTTGCGATTCTTACATTTCTAGGCAGTACTATGGATTTAACATCTTTGCCATCTTTTCTCAATACATATCCTTCTTGTTCCTTTTGTTTTATATAGTATATATATGTATTGTAGTTGCTAAACATATTAATTCGTCTAACATACCTTATATCTGAACAAAGTTGACGTGCAAATAAATTTATTTTATGATTTTCAAGATTATCTTTTGGAAAACATATTGTAGTTATCAATAGTATTATACTTATGGATACTACTAATTCTATTACAGTCACATTCCTTCTTTTTTCAAAGTTATACACCCCTATACTTATATATATATACTAAGTTTTTTTCATCAAAGTTCTTTTTTATATTTTCTATTATCTCTTGGTCGATTTCTTCTTCTCCATTAGTGTTTTGATTATCAAAATCTTTACTGTCAGTCTCAAATATAGTTGAAAGTTCTATTTGGTCAAACGATTTAGACTCATCAGATGTTTCAATAAAATCTTTATCACTATAATCAGCCTCTGTATAATCTTTAATATCAACTCCTACCCATGGATTTTTAATTTTCACGCTCACTTTTATTACTTTTAAAAAGTCTTTCTCTCTAGCTGTACTTGTTATGTCAAATTCAAAAAAATCTCCTTTGTCATATATAGTATTGTTTTCTATTTTTAAATGAACTTCTTCTAAATTACTATAAGATATATCTTTTATTTTTTTTATACAATCAATCATATTATTTCCTAAGAAATAGTCTCTAAATTCTTCTTCATTATTAGATATATTAATAGCTTCTTCCACACAGCAAAGAACATTACTTATTGATATTTCTATACCACTTAAAGAAACTTCCCTTAACTTAGCATCTTTATATTCTAATTCAAATAAGTTATCATTACTATAAATTAAACCTATACACATAATACATACAGTGCTTATAATAGAAAATATTATCAATGTTATTATTAATATAGAACCTTTATTATTTCGTAACATAACTCTTAAATCTTAATTGTTTTAAATCACTCTTAATTTCCATATTTATCTCATAACATTGATAATAGTTTAAAATTTGTTTCACTGTGCTATTTATCTCATAACCTTTTATGTAGTTTTTATTTATTTCATCCTCAGTCAATTGATATTCATTATTTTTTATTTTATATTTCTCATCTTCCAAGTATTTCTTTGCAATATTTAACATTTCTCTATTGGATACATTTTTACTAATAAAACTATAGCAGTTATATAAAGATGTAGATACCAAATACACAGCTACATATAATATGGCGATACTCATTATACATTCAATTGATATAAAACCATTCTTTTTCGTTTTCAATAATAAAAAACCTCTCATTAATATTTTTATTCTATAGATTAAATCTTAAGGATTTAGTTATAAATTCTTTTCATAAAGCTCTTTTATACAACTATTTTCATTACTATCTAACTTTATTCCAGTCCATATACAAAATGCACTTAGACCTTGATTTATTAACATATCAATTCCAAATATAACATCTAAATTGTATTTTCTCGCCCATTTTATAAGGCTTGTTTCATGAGGCTTGTATACTATATCACATACTAGTATTTTTTTGCTTG
Organism: Clostridioides sp. ES-S-0006-03; assembly: GCF_020662275.1. NCBI lineage: Bacteria > Bacillati > Bacillota > Clostridia > Peptostreptococcales > Peptostreptococcaceae > Clostridioides > Clostridioides sp. ES-S-0006-03. Next base: position 180,167 of record NZ_JADGMM010000005.1, on the reverse strand, counting down.
GAATCAATGATTCATCTATTGGACATAAGTTATTCCCCATACCTATTGGTGTAGTATTTATAAGTATATCAATTTTGCTTAAATCATTTTTATCAACTTCTTTAGTGCTATAGACTACATCTAATTTAAAACTGGATTTTATTATATTTGATATTTCCCTTGCTTTATCTATACTTCTATTTCTTATTTCTATAGATTTTACATTGTTAAATGCAAGTTCAATAGCAATACTTCTACACGAACCTCCACAACCTAATATCATGACCTTTTTGTCTTTTAGGTCAAACCCATTTTCAATTACAGCTTTTACAAATCCAACTCCATCAGTATTATATCCTTTTAATCTACCTCCTTCATTCTTAATCGTATTAACTGCTCCAACTAATTTTGCTTTGTAATCAATATAATCCAAGTATTTAATTATATTTACCTTATGAGGTATTGTCACATTACAACCCTCTACACCCATACTTTTTATGGACTCTACTGTTTTCCATAAGTCTTTTGACTCTACATCAAAGCATACATAAACATTATTTTGTTTGTATTTTTCAAATAAGTAATTATGCATGATTGGTGAAAAACTTTGTTTCACTGGATGTCCTAAAAGACATATAAGCTTTGTTTCGCTATTTATAATCATATCTTTCTCCCTTTTATTTATTGACATCTAAAATTCAATTTATACCAAATAAACTAATAATTTATCCGTCTTATTTTTTATATATTCAACAAAAAATCAAACTTAAATTCTTCTTTTTAATGTTATATTACAGCCAAAAGTTTGTAAATATATGTTTTAAATTCTAACAGTATACATATTATTTTATTGAATAACAGTCAACTTGGATAAGTCTCCTTCATATAATTTAAAGTGACCGTTAAAAAGGGGGGTGACTTATTGGCAGCGCTTAAATCTTTTGAAAAACCCTTAACCCCTGAAGAAGAGATTGAGTATTTAACTAAATTTAAAATAGAAAATGATAAAAGTGCAAAAGATATATTGATTGAAAGAAACATGAGATTAGTAGCTTATATCGCAAAAAAATATAACAATTCGACAGAGGATCAAGATGATTTAATATCTATAGGTACAATAGGATTAATAAAAGCTATAGAAACTTATAATATAGATAAAGGAACTCGATTGGCAACATACGCTTCTAGATGTATTGAAAATGAAATTTTAATGAATATCAGATCTAACAAAAAAAACAAATCACAAGTATCTCTACAAGACCCTATCGGAACAGATAAAGAAGGTAATGAAATAAGTCTTTTGGATATACTTGGTACAGATGTCAACTATGTTCTTGACGAAGTTGAGTTAAAAGTTCAAGTTGGAAAACTATATGAACAACTTAACAAAATCCTTACTCCTAGAGAAAGAGAAATTGTCCAGTTAAGATACGGGTTAACTCCTTATGGGTATAAAACTCAAAGAGAAATAGCACAAAGACTTGATATCTCTAGATCATATGTGTCCAGAATCGAAAAAAAAGCTCTTAAAAAACTAGAAAAAGAGCTTGTTCAAGAAAATTAATATTATATTTTTAGAAGGATATATCGTATAACATTAGACAAAACAACTTGCCTAAAAATTAAAATTACGATATATCCTTAAATTTTATAATACATGACTTTATTTTATACTTTCACATATTTCTTTAAATATAGGTATTGCTGATTTACTTTCCTTTTGAGTTCCTTCTACTAGCACAGTTATTACATACTTAGGTCTTTTCTCTGGATAAAATCCAGTTATCCAACCATGATCTATTGGCTTTTTATTCAGACTACTTTGAGCTGTACCAGTTTTTACCCCACATCCTCCTTCTAAATCCTTTAGGACTTTAGCTGTTCCAACTTTAGAAACAGATTTCATAATTTCTTTTACTTGTGTGCATACATAAGGAGAAATAATTTCTTCTTTTTTTGAAGACTTATAGGTTTTTACTGTCTCCATATCATTATTTACAAGACTTTTATATAAATATAATGGTTCAAATGTTCCATTATTAGCTATTATCTGGGTCATTTGATTTATTTGGAGTGGTGTAAATTCTATATTTTCTTGACCTATAGCTAAATTACGTATTGATATATTTTTTGGAGCTTCTCTAATTCGTTCTTCATCAAGACCAATATCAACCTTTTCAAATAAATGTAATTTTTCAGCAGATTTTAATATCTTCTCTTTACCAACTTTCATTGCTATATCTAAAAATGCTGGATTACATGAATTAGAAAAAGTTTGCTGTAAGGATTGAAGACCATGTCCATCTAGTTTATTGCATCGCAATATTTCATTACTATTTCCAACTTTAGTTTTACCTTTGCAATTATAGGTATAATTCTCATCTACAACTCCATTTTCAAGCGCAGAAAATAGCACTACCATCTTAAACACAGAACCTGGCGGATATGTCGATTTTATGACTCTATTCTCAAATTCTCCATTTTTACTCTTTAAACTCTTTGCTATGTTATTTTGGTCAAAATTAGGTCTAGAACACATAGCAAGAATTTCACCTGTAGATACGTCTGAAATCACTGCTGCTGTTGGATTTTCTTCTTTATTTAGTATTTGCTCTAAATTTTTTTGAATATCATAATCAATAGTAGTTTTTAAATGTTTATCTTTATCTTTTTCATCAATTGTTTTTACACTTCCCTTTAAAATATTTAGAGATTTTTCGTTTCCCGCATCTCCTGCTTTAAAGGCACTTATATATTTTTCATTTGAGTTTCTAAGCACACTATCCATACTTTTTTCTATCCCCAATTGACCTGATTTATCATCATCTTTTATATAACCTATTGTATGTGATAATAAACCATCCTGTGAATATCGCATAGTCTTTTCTTCTAACATTATACCATTCTTCTCAAGTTGTTTTTTCATGCTCTTATCAATATTTTCGGTCTGAATTTGTATTATAGGATGTGCCAATTGTTCTTGTATAATTTTATATATTTCCAAATCATCCATCTTCGTAGCCTTCTTAACAAGTTCCAGTATTTTATAGTTGTTATTTAATTTTTCTTTCTCAACAACTAAAATCTGAACTTTACTTGTATCTGTAAGTTTCTTATTATTTCTATCATAAATTATGCCTCGTCCACTATTTAACTCTACTTTCTCAACACTCTGAGATTCAACATTTTTTTTGTACTTATCACCTTTTAATACCTGTATATCAACTAGCCTATATATTAAACCACTATAAATTATTAAAATTATAGTAAATATATACCAGCTTCTCTTTCCCACTTTTTTAAAAAATGGAGTCTTTTTTTTTGACATGAAATCACCCCTTAGATAATTTCATTATTGACAATTTCTAAGGGGCTAATACTATTTTTATTAAATTTTATTACTCTTCAACTTTTTCTTCTATAACTTTTCTAAGCATATAATCTTTCTCAACTTTTACAGATAGTTTTAACTTAACTATCTGTCTAGGGTGAGGAGCTGATTCTATAGGCTCTCCTTCTTCGTTGTACATTTTTTCTATTTTAGTAAACATAGTTTCTTTATAAGGTCCCATAACTTCTATTTCATCACCAACACACATTTTATTTCTCTGTTCAACTACAATAAGCCCATTTTCATCCTCTGTCTCTCTAACTATACCTATAAAATCATAGTTTCTAACATATGATGCTGATTGATAATTTTGGTCTTCTGTTGTTGGCTTATTCAAGTAAAAACCTGATGTGAAATGTCTATGACTCCCTTTCTTCAACTCTTCCATCCACATAGGATTAAATTTCCAGTTCTCAGGGTCCTTATAAAATTCATCTATTGCCATTCTATATGCTCTTACAACTGTTGCTACGTAATACGATGTCTTCATTCTTCCTTCTATTTTTAAGCTTGTTATACCAGATTTAATTAATTCTGGTATGTATTCTATCATACACAAATCTTTTGAGTTAAAAAAGAATGTACCTCTTTCATCCTCATATATAGGGAAATATTCACCAGGTCTTTTTTCTTCAACTAAATGATATTGCCATCTGCAAGATTGAGCACAAGAACCTTTGTTTGCATCTCTTCCAGTCATATAATTACTTATCAAACATCTTCCTGAGTAAGAGATACACATAGCTCCATGCATAAAAGCTTCTATATCCATATCTAAAGGTGTTTTAGCTCTTATTTCAGATATTTCATCAAATGATAATTCTCTTGCCACTACAACTCTTTTTATTCCATGTTCATACCAAAAATTGGCACTAAGATAATTAGTTGTATTTGCTTGTGTACTTAAATGTATTTCCATATTTGGAATTACTTTTTTAATTACACTAAGAACACCTGGGTCAGCTATTATAACTGCATCTATTCCTATCTCTTCTAACTCCAATAAATAAGCTTCTAATTGTAGGAAATCTTCATTGTGAGGTATTATATTTACTGTTACAAAGACTTTCTTCCCTCTCTCATGTGCAAAAGCTACACCTTCTGCCATATCTTCTTTACTAAAGTTTTTTGCAGCAGACCTCATTCCAAAGATTTCTCCACCTATATAGACAGCGTCTGCTCCATATGTTATAGCTATTTTTAATCTCTCCAAATCACCTGCTGGAGCTAAAAGTTCAACTTTATTTAATTCCATCTACGTCACCTCTTTTACTTTCTTTATAACTTAATGCCACACCATCTCCGATTGGTATCAATGATGTACTCAAATAATCACAATTACATATATAATCTAAATAATTTCTCATTCTTTTTACTATGGTTTTCTTTCTTCTTACAACAAAATCATCATGTGCAACCATTCCTTTATATAAAATATTATCAGAAACTAATAGTCCACCATCTTTTAGCTTATCTATAACTAAATCAAAAAATAGCTTGTATTGACCTTTTGCTGCATCTATAAATATAAGGTCAAATTCACCTTGGATTTGACTCAATTTTTCTTCTGCATCTCCTTCTAGTATAGTTATGTTATTTTCAAATCCAGCTAATTTTATATTTTCTTTTGCTTTTTCTATCATTTTTTCGCTTCTTTCAACAGTTATTATATCTGCACCTTTTCCTATGATTGTTGCAAAGAAAATAGAAGAATAACCAATTGCACATCCTACTTCTAAAACTCTTTTCGGCTTTTGAATCTTTAATAAAACTTTTAACAAGTCTGAAACTTCTTTGTGTATTATAGGAACACTATTTTCTTCAGCATAAATTTCCAAATCTTTTAAAAGTCCTTCTTTTTCTTTTAATGTTACTCTTATATAATCTTCAACCAAGTCATTAACTATATTACTCATAAAAACACTCCCTAAAATAATAAACATCAAAATTTTGTCTTAATTTATTATTTTTTAAATTCATATTGCTCTGTATATTTACACTTTCTTTATTATAAATCTAAGAATAACAATTTTCAATAAAAAAGCCCAACATTATTCTTACCCTGTTAGACTTTTTATAATCATTGTTTATTTTGTGGTATTTTCATTATTTGTTGTTTTTGTATCTTTACCTTGTTTATCTCTCGCTTCCTTGTACTCTTTAACATATTTTAAATGGTCTTGATAGTTTGTACTATAGTTATTTCCTCCATCAATCTTTGCTACAAAATACAAGTAATCTGTTTTATCTGGATAAAGTGCTGCCTCAATAGATTTTATACCAGGATTTGATATTGGTGTAGGAGGTAATCCTTTATTTTTGTAACTATTATATGGTGAATCAATTTTTAAATCATTATAAGTTACAATTTTCTTTCTTTCTTCAAATATATATTGTATTGTTGCATCTGATTGAAGAGGCATACCTACTTTAAGTCTATTGTAAAATACACTTGCAATTATTGGTCTATCTTTATCAAGTACAGCTTCTTTTTCAATTATTGAAGCCATCTCCATTACTTCTTGAAGAGTCATCTTTGATTCTTTTTGTTTCTTTTTAAATTTGTCTGTATATTTACTATCAAATACGTTTAACATTTCATTTAAAATATCTTCCTCTGATTGTTTCTTTGAATTAAAATAATATGTTTCTGGATACAAAAATCCCTCTAAAGAAGTTATTCCATCTTCTTTTAAGAATGTAAACTTGTCATAAAACTCTTGAGGTTTTTTTATTAGATTTTCAAAGGTAGTTTTATCTCCTAAGTTTTTATTTACTAATATTGATATAATTTCTTTAGATGTAGACCCTTCTGGAATAGTTACTTTTACACCATCATGATATATTTTTCCTGAAGCTAAAAGGCTTATTATATCATTATTTGAATACGATTGATTAAGTAAATATGTTCCTGATTTTATAGATGGTGCCTTATTACTTATTTTTACTATCAATTTAAACAATAATTCATTTTTTATTAATTTATTTTCATATAGTGTGTCAGATATTTTTCCAACTGATGCTCCACTTGGAATGTCAATAATTACATCTTCTTTGTTATTTTTGTCATAAGGACCTATTTGCATAGACACAAATATACCTACCACAACAATTAAAATAACAACTATTAATGCTACTATTTTCAATCTATTTTTTTTAAAATTCATAATATAATCTACTCCTTATGTATATTTGTCCATTTTCTATTATAAAACTAAGCACTGTAATTTTCAATCATCTTGTCGAATAAACTTATTTATATTATAAAAAAATACTTTAAAATATATTTTTATTATTATATATTTAATACTTCTCAAACTTTTCAAAAAAATAAAAAACCTAACACTATTTTTAACATGTTAGGCTTTTTATAATCACTTTTTCTAAAATTTTTTAATTTCATCTTTAGTTACAATACCATATACTAATTTATTTTTTTCTATTTCTTCATCTACAATAGAATATGAATTGACGAATCTATCCTTTGCTAATGTAAGTTTTTTCTCATCATCATAGTGCATATGTGCTAAAACTTCACCCTTTTTTACATAATCTCCAACTTTTTTTTCTAAAATTATTCCTGCTGATAAATCTAAAATATCATCTTTAGTTTCTCTACCAGCTCCAAGAATCATAGCTGATATGCCTATATCTTCTGCCTTAATCTTACTTATATACCCAGATTTATCTGATTTGATTGGATACTTATACTTTGATTCTTTAAATAGAGAATAATCATCAACTATATCTTTATTTCCACCTTGATTTTCTATGAACTCTTTAAGTTTATCTATAGCTCTACCAGATTTTATTGATTCTTGTATCTTTTCAATACCATCATTAAAGTTACATGCAACTTTTGCTAAAACCAGCATATATGCTCCTAAAACTTCACATAATTCAACAAGGTCTTTTGGTCCATTTCCTTTTAAGGTTTCAATTGCTTCTATAACCTCTAAAGAGTTCCCAACAGCAAAGCCTAGAGGTTCATCCATATCTGTCACAATTCCTATGGTATCTTTATTCATACCAACACCTATATCAACCATAGCTTTTGCCAATTCAAAAGACTCCTCTAAAGTCTTCATAAATGCCCCATTTCCAGTTTTCACATCTAATACGATTGCATCAGCTCCGGAAGCTAGCTTTTTAGACATTACACTAGATGCTATCAATGATATATTGTCTACAGTTGCTGTAACATCCCTAAGAGCATAGATTTTTTTATCTGCAATTGCTACCTTTGCACTTTGACCACAAACTGCTATTTTATGCTTGTTTACAGAATCAATAAATTTATTTATATCCATTTCTGTAGAAAAACCTGGTATAGCTTCCAATTTATCAATAGTTCCTCCAGTATGTCCGAGACCTCTTCCAGACATTTTTGCAACTGGTGCTCCACATGAAGCAACTAAAGGAATAAGAGCTATTGTAGTCTTATCTCCGACACCACCTGTACTGTGTTTATCTACTTTTATACCCTCGATATCTGAAAGCTCTATCATATCACCAGAGTGCATCATTGCCTCTGTAAGATATACAGTTTCTTGTCTATTCATCTTATTTAAATAAATAGACATTAATAGTGCAGAAGCTTGATAGTCAGGTATATCTCCTTTAGAATAGTTTTCTATAAAGTAATTTATCTCTTCTTTGCTAAGTTCTAAATTATCTCTCTTTTTTTTTATAATATCATACATTCTCATACTTGAAATCTCCATTCTAACCTGTAATAATGTAAATAAATTTATAAACATATTTATATATTATAATATTATAAAAAACTGTCTCTTATTAGAAATACTTTTCTATATCAAGACAGCTCCTTATTAATTATTTTCAAATTGTACATTATCTATTTTATAATAAATTTACTTAAATCCTCTATAAATTCTTAACTGTACTCTTAACTAAGTTCAAAAACTCTGATTTGACTTTTTGAGTAGTTTGTATAACTTCTTCATGACTTAATGGTTGATTTAAGATACCAGCAGCCATATTAGTTATACAAGATATACCAATAACATCAATATTAGAATGTGCTGCTACTATAACTTCTGGAACTGTTGACATTCCAACTGCATCAGCCCCCAATATTTGAGCCATTCTTACTTCTGCTGGTGTTTCATAATTGGGTCCACTAAAGAACATATATACACCTTCTTTTACATCTATATTGTATTCTTTAGCACACTCTTTAACTATATCTATATATTTACATGAATATGCATCTGACATATCTGGAAATCTATCTCCAAGTCTATCATCATTTTTTCCTACTAATGGATTACTACCACTAAAATTTATATGGTCTCTTATAATCATCAAATCCCCTGGTTTAAATTGCTTATTTACACCACCAGCAGCATTAGTTACTACAATAATTTCGACTCCAAGAGCTTTCATAACTCTAACTGGAAAAGTGGCTTCTTTTTGAGAATAACCTTCATAGTAATGAAATCTTCCTTGCATAGCAATTACTTCTTTTCCTGCAAGCTTTCCAATAACAAGTTGCCCAGCATGTCCTTCTACTGTTGAAACAGGGAAATTTGGAATTTCGCTATATTTAATTATGACAGAATCTTCTATATCATTTGCTAAATCACCAAGCCCAGAACCTAATATTAGACCAACTTTAGGCTTTATATTAATTTTAGAATTTATAAATTTACTACTTTGTTCTATCTTTTCAAACATTCCAATCCCTCCATTCATTCTATTAAGATAATTTTTATTAGCTTATATATTTATCTTCTATTTAATATTTAAAATAAATCTTTTTTAAAACTCGTTCCATGTTTAGGCAGTTTTACATCCAATATATCTGCAACAGTTGCTCCAATATCAGCAAAAGTATCTTTTATTCCTAAATTAAATCCTTTTTTAATCTTACTACCATAAATCATTACTGGAATATATTCTCTTGTATGGTCTGTACCTTTATATGTTGGGTCATTTCCATGGTCTGCATTAATTATAAGAATATCATCTTCCCTCATATTGCTCATTATCTCAGGAAGCCTATTATCAAACTCTTCAAGTGCTTTCTTATATCCTTCTGGGTCTCTTCTATGACCATATTTTGAATCAAAATCAACAAGGTTTGAATATATCAAGCCTTTATTATCTTGTTTCATATATTTTAAAGTTTCATCTACTCCATCCATATTACTTTTAGTATGAATAGCTTCTGTAATTCCTTTACCATTAAAAATATCTTCTATTTTTCCAACAGCTAATACTTCAAGACCTGATTCTTTTATATTATCAAGTACAGTTGGTTCAAATGGGTCCAGTGAATAATCTCTTCTATTTGAAGTTCTAACAAATTCACCTGTTTTTTTACCTATAAATGGTCTGGCAATTACTCTAGCCACTGCATTATCACCCATCATTATTTCTCTAGCTATTTTACACATACTATACAACTCTTCTAGTGGAATCACCTCTTCATTAGCTGCTATTTGAAATACACTATCAGCTGAAGTATATACTATTACATCTCCAGTTTTTATTTGATGTTCTCCATATTCATCAATTATCACAGTCCCTGAAGCTGGCTTATTTCCTACTACTTTTCTTCCAGTTTTTTTCTCAAACTCTTCTATAATTTCTTTTGAAAATCCATGTTCAAATGTTTTAAAAGGTTTATCAACTATTATCCCAGTCATTTCCCAGTGACCAGTAGTAGTATCTTTTCCTTGAGACATTTCTTTACATTTTCCAAAGCATCCTATTGGCTCTTTTTCATCTTCAAAAAAATCTACACCATCTATATTTCCTATACCTAATTTTCTCATATTAGGAATTTGTATTTCTGGATATTCTTTAAATATATTTCCAAGAGTACTTACATCCTTACTGTCTCCAAAATTTTCAGCATCAGGTAATGCTCCTATTCCAACACTATCAATTACAATCCAAATTACTCTGCTCATATAAATATGCTCCTTTTAAATTATAAAATTTGCTATATAGTCTATTTAGCTTCTACTTTTTGTAACTCTATATCAATATCATTTCTAGGATGTTTTTCTTTTATTTCTCTTCTCACGTTTTTATCTATGTGGTTTAAATATACTTGTAAACTAGACAAATTAACATTTCCTAAGATTTTACTTACAACAGCAATGTTAGCACCTTCATTCAAAAGATGAATAGCAAATGAATGTCTAAGCATTGTAGGATTTATGTTTTTATCTATATTAGCTAAATTAGAATATTTTTTTATAACTTTCCAAAGACCTTGTCGTGTGAATCTTTGTCCTAATGAACTTACAAATAATGACTTTTCACCTTCTACAGCTATTTTAGGTCTTGCTTCTTTTAAATATTTCTCTAAATAAAGTTTTGTAATATCACAAAGAGGTATCACTCTTTGGCTTTTACAGCATGAACTACAATATATATAGTCAATATCCAAGTCAACATCGTCTACATTCATATCTACTAGCTCTGATACTTTTATACCTGTACCATATAATACTTCAAAAATAGCCTTGTCCCTAATTAATTTAGGTGTTGTTAACTTAGGAAAATTTAATAATCTTTCAATTTCTTCTTCTGTAAGTATATTTATATTTTCTTTTTTTACCTTAGGTTTTTTTATATCCTTTGCAGGATTATTTGTACATACATGATTTAAAAATAAATAATCATGAAAAGATTTTATAGATGATATCATCCTTGCTATTGTAGCTATTGATACATTATCTTTTTCCAACTTTATTAAATAACTTATAATATCATTTTCTACTATATCTACTAGTTTAATGCTTTTTTGATTTATATATTCCATATATTTTTTTATATCCATAAAGTATGATGCCACTGTGTTCTCTGATAATTTTTTTTTATCTTTTATGTAATCTATATATCCCTCTATAATATCCATTATAAACTCCTTTATTTAACTAGGAACTTAATAATACCAATACTTACAGTATTTAATATTAATTGCAACCCCAATGATAGTGCTATTATAATTATAATATTTAGTATGTACCTCTTAATTAAAAACTGCATATTTCTTCTATTTTTCTTTTTAAATTCATAAACCATCTCTTTAAAATAGCTTAAACTAATTAATGTTAATATGATTGCACATGGAATAATAATCAAATTTTTAAATAATATTATCAAAATCATTTTTGCACTCTTAAATTTTAATGCCAATATAAAACTATTTATTGTATATCCAATTGACATTCCCTTTAATACAAAAATTACTAATACTGCTGGAATTGTTACTACAAATAGACTTAATAGAGCTATCGAGCCCATAAAGATTGTATCTGACTTTAAATTTTGTAGAACGGTATCTTTTACATTTATATTCAGATTATAATACTCTACAGCAGGATTTATATTGTTTAATATATTATCATTAGAACCTGGTAATATTTTATTTATATAGGACCCAATAACAATAGACATCATAAACAACAATCCTATAATAATTATTTGTCTATTTAATTCTCTAAAATCATTTTTTCTATATGTTTTTCTCAATTTTATTCCCCCTTGTCCTTTATAAAATAATATGCTGTAGGACAAGGGGTTATTCATTTTTATAAATATTAATTTTTAAACATATCTTTTACTAATAATAATCCAATAGAAGTTTTTGCATCTTCAACATCATTTTTTAATACCATATTATAGGCTTCTTCAAGTTCAACTTCGTAAACATCTAAAAATTCATCTGCATCTAGATTATTTTCTCCTGGAGTAAGACCTGTTGCCAAATATACAAACATTATCTCATTAGAAAAACCTGCTGAAGTGAAAAATTTATGTATTAGCTTAATATTTTTTGCACTATAACCAGTTTCTTCTTTTAGCTCCCTCTCAGCACATTCTTTAGGACTTTCATTTTTTTCTAGCTTACCAGCTGGAATTTCAAAAATTGGTTTTTCTATAGGTTTTCTAAATTGCTTCACTAATACAACTTTATTATCATCTGTAATTGCAACTATTCCTACTGCACCACCAACTTCTACTAATTCCCTCTTTTGATATCCTTGTCCTGGAATTTCAACAGTATCGACCTTTAAAGTAATTACCTTACCTGTATAAACTCTATCACTACTAATAGTTTTTTCTTCTAATACCATCTTAAACCTCCATTAAGTAATATGCTGCTGTACTTGCAGCTTTGAAAAATGCCTCATCTTGCTCATAATTTCTTCCCATACTTTTTACTTTTAGATTAAAATAGTCTAAATCCTCTTTCGTTTTATTATTATCTATATAAATTATATTATGCTTTTTATCTAAACCACTAGTTTTAACTTGTTCTTTTATAAATTTTAATTTTTCATCATCATATATAGTTATTGGTATATCTATATTTACATTTACAATTTCTTCAAATACAGTCATACTGTGATGTGAAATACCTTGATGCCTTTCTCGTTTGTCAGCAAAACTAATTCTTGGAATTGCTATTGCTTGTCCTCCAAGCTTTATTACAGCATCAAGAATTGGACCTTGTTCAATTCCTGTAAATCCATATTTAGTACCTGTACCAGCAATTCCTGGTCCCATACTTACAAATACTACATCGGCTTTTAATATTTCTTTTGCTGTAATCAATGCAGTGTATATATTTATACACTCATAGTCTCCCCCAAATGCATTTCCTATAGTTATTGTACTATCTATTAATTTTTTTTCTTTTAAAGTATCTACATTTTTACTTAAATAAATTGGAAGAGATGCTCCATCAGTCATTATATATACTAGTTTCTTATTAGGGTTATTTCTTTTAAATGAAGCTACAAATGGAGTTAACATACTATGAAGAGTTCCTACTACAACAGGAAGGCCTTCTAACTCTGTAAAATCATCAAATTTATCATGATAAATGCTTTCTTGTTCCTCAACAGCGTCTACCTTTATTTGAAGTGGTGTATATCTAAGTTTCATTATATGACCACCTTCAATTAAACTAGATTCCAAATTATTTAAATTAGTTATTACAAAATGGTATCCACCAGTTCCTAGACTTAGTTCTACTGCTGTTGTATTTAAAACTACTTCATCCCCTATATCTACTACTCCAGACAGTTTTGGATAATTGTATGCTCTTTGTATTTCTCCATTTATATTTACTCTTATATCATCCAACGTTTCAGTTTGACTTACAATTGACTCAACAATCCCCACTCTTTTGCTTATCATAATGCTACCTTCCCAACTTATCTATAAAATTTAATAATTTATTTTTTTCTATTATTTTAGTCAATGAGTATTTTTCGGTAAATATATGCATAATAACTACAAATATTAACCATCCCAGTCTGATATTAAATGGATATCCAAAAGAAATTAGAATTCCAATAGACATTCCAAGAACATTTGAACCAGTATCTCCCATCATTGCTCTTGCCTTTAAATCATAATTAAAGTATGCAAGTACATTTGGAACTATAAGCAGTGGAAGAACTTGAACAAATCCTGTCAATGTTAAAAATACAATCACCATTATAAATAAATATGCTTTTATTGCTCTTCCTGGTCTTAAATCTAAAAGATTCATTAAATTGGTTGATAGAGCTATTATTAATGTATTTACTATTATATCTATTATGTCTTTTGATATAGACACAGAAACTATAAGTCCTACAAATCCACCAAACAACGCCTTAAAGCCTCCAGTTGTAAGACTTCCTTTAAATAAACTTTTAAAGTGACCTTTTAGACCACTTACATTTCTATTTCCAATAATATCGTCTAGTATTCCTGCAAAAAACATGGATATCATACCAAACATAAACATAAATATATATGCTAAATCTCTATATTCTGTAGTAAAAAATGCAAGTATTATTCCATTAATCACAAGCATAGGTAAAAATACAATTCCCATACTTACTGGTATCATATCTTTTTTGTAGTTTGGTCTAAGTATATTTCCATTTATCAATAAATTTTTAAATAGTGGTATTGCAGCATAGGTTCCAAATAATCCTGTTAATAATAAAATGGTATAAAGTATATAATCTTTCACTAAGATACTACCTCCATTCTTTCTTTTTTTGTCCTAAAACCTTTTTTATATGATAATACTGCTTGCCTCTATGAATAAATCCTTTTAAATTTCTGCCAGTTTCATTATGAGTCATGTTTACTAATACTTCTTTAATTTTAAAACCATACTTTAGTATATCAATCGTCATTCCAACTTCAACACCATATCCAAAAGGTATTTCATCAAATTTTTCTAAAACTTCTCTTTTAAATATTCTTTGACCTGACAGAGTTGCATCTAGTTCAACTCCTGTCATCTCAAAAACAGAATTTTTAGCTAAACCTTTTACAAATCCCAGACCTCCTTTTTTCTTTGCAGGAGGAAACTTTGCTATAGTAACATCAGCTTCACCATTTAATATTGGTACAATTAATTTTTCAATTTCTTTAGCCGAACTACCTAGATCTCCATCCAAAAATCCTATAATATTTGCGCTTTTCATTGATACTTTAAGCCCATAGTTTAAAGCATATCCTTTACCTCTGTTTTTATCTAACTTAAAAAATTTAATTTTTTCATTCTTTAATTCAGATACAACCTTAGCAGTATTATCTGTTGAACCATCATCTACAACTACTATTTCATTTATTTCTTTAATTCCAACTATACTTTCTAATGTATAGTTTATTCTACTTTCTTCATTATAAGCTGGTATTATTATACTTATATAAGAATCCATTTTTTCTCTCCTTAAAATTATTTCTATTTTATAGATGGCAACAATGAAGTTGCAGTATCTAATCTACCAAAATTACCAACTATATTACCTTGTTGTAAAAGCATAGCTAGAGATACACTTCCTACACCTTCATCAATATTATCTATAGTTGCAACTTTATTTTTAGAATATAATTCTACATAAGAAGTTTTAACTCCTGTATTTTGAACTTCTACTAAATATTTATTTTCTGATTTTATTTTTGAAACTACAAATTTTTCTATTTTGTCAAATTGTTTTGTATTATCTTTTGCATCATTTCCACCAGCTATTACAACAGATTCATATTTTAGATATGTGTCACCAATAGAGTTAAATTTTATTACATCTAGTTCTTGAAGATATGTCAAAATGTCACTTGCATCTTCCTTTTTCAAGGTATCAATTATATAATTAACTGCATCATTTGTATTTTTAATTTCTGTACCTAATTTACTTGAGATTTCTTTTAATTTTTCTGGATTTGTTATATTTTCTTTTAACACTATGTTAAATGCAACACTACCATTAGATTTGTTTATTATATCTTCTATATTTTTTGTATAATCATCATTTTCATTAGCTGATATTATTCCTATACTTTTTCCACTTAATGAACCAATTAAAACCTTGTCCACATTTTTATTTATAAAATTAATTGCTTCTTCATAATCTTTATTTACCTTTGCTAAATCTACATCAAGTTTATCATTTTTTTCTTTTAAAATATTAAATTTATCATCCAAGTCATTTATTATATTTGCTTGCTGCTCGCTTAATTGTTGATTATTATTTAAATTAAATCCTACTAACATGCCTATACCCAAAGCTATAAATATAGCCCCAATAGTGACTATATAATATTTCATATTAATATGCATATTTATCCTCCTAAAATTTACATCTGTAATAATACCTTAAATTTCAATTGCATTAACTGTATAAATTGTTGAACTCCTGGTGACAATGATGCAACTACCAACACAGGAAATAATGCTGTTGCTATTAACGCCCATATGTACTTTATCTTTAGCTTACTTCTATATAACAAGTTAACTCCTTTAGCATCTATAAGCTTAGAACCTATCTTTAGTCTAACTAAAAAAGTACTTGCCATTCCCTTTCTTCCTTTTTCAAGGAAATCAATCATATTTGAATGTGTCCCCACTGCTACTATTAACTCTGCTTTATACTCATACGCAATAAGCATAGCTATATCTTCACTAGTTCCTGGTGCAGGAAATACAACTGCATCCAAACCTAGTTCTTGAACTCTCTTAAGACCTGGTGCTCTACCATCTGTATAAGCATGTACTACTATTTCACTAGCTTTTTTTAAAGCTTCATCGCTTACACTATCCATATCTCCCACAATTACATCTGGAGTATATCCAAACTCAATTAAAGCATCTGCGCCTCCATCAACACCAACTAGAACAGGTTTTACCTCTTCTATGTATGAAAGCATTGTACTTAAATCCTCTTTATAGTCCTGACCTCTTACAACTATTAATACATGCTTATTTGCATAATTAGTTTGTACTTTTGGAATTTCTACTTCACCAAGTATAAATCCTTTTTCTTTTTTAGCATAATCTATAGTATTGTCTATAAATCTATCTAATTCTACGGCTAAGTTTTCATAAGCAGCCTTTATTTGATATGAAACTTCATACTTATCTAAAACTTCACCTGCACCTAAAAATTCTCCTTCTCTATATATCTTTCCATCTATAACTTCTATAGTCTGTCCTTCTTTTAATTCTTCAAATAATTCTTCTCCAATATTATCAATTATCAAGATATTATTCTCAGTCAATATTCCTGGACCTTTATTAGGATATCTACCACTTATAGAAGGAGCCGCATTTATGACAAGTTTTATTTTGGCTTCTACCAAAGAGTTTGCAGCAACTTCATCTATGTCTATATGATTTATAACTGCTATTTCCCCACTTTCAACTCTTTTAGCAAGCTTTTTAGTTTTTCGATCTACTTTTATAGGGGCCTCGACTCTCATTTTTAAACCTCCACTATCATTATTAAAATCACATTATATTATAGCATTACTTAAGAATAAAATAAATGTTTTAAGTTGGTCTTACATCTTTAATCATTATAACACTATATTTTATGATTTTTTTATTTAATACTTTTTGTAATATACTTTAAAAATTAATGTTTCGACTTGTTAAAGTATATTTTTATATTAAAAAACAAATCAACATTAATCTACAACTGACAAAGGTACATAATATGGCCATATTATAATAAAATTATATTAAATAAATAATAAAGAAAAAATAAAGCTTTTATTATATATTAAAACAGCAAAACGGTATAACCCTATTGGTTATACCGTTTTGCTGTTTGTAATGCATATTTATTGCCAATACCTTCATTAAAAGGTCTTACTTTTTCTGTCTATTTATTTAACCATACTATGTTCTAATCTTAATTTATCAGCAATCATTGCTATAAATTCTGAATTAGTTGGTTTTCCTTTAGTATTGTGTACCGTATATCCAAATAATTGATTTATTGTGTCAACTTTGCCTCTACTCCATGCAACTTCTATGGCATGTCTTATTGCTCTCTCAACTCTACTTGGTGTTGTATTGAATTTTTTAGCTATACTTGGATATAACTCTTTTGTTACTGCACCTAAAAGTTCAACATTATCAATGACCATTTTTATAGCTTCTCTTAGATATAAATACCCTTTTATATGAGCTGGTACTCCTATTTCGTGTATTATATTTGTGATTTCTGTTTCTATATTACCTACATTTTTAACGAAATCACTTCTTGTCATTTGAGTTTCTTGAACTGGTCTAGGCTTTGGCTCTACTTGAGTAACTCTATTAGAAACTAGTTCTCTAATTCTGTTTATAAACACAACAAAATCAAACGGCTTTACTATGTAGTAATCTGCTCCTAGATTTATTGCGCTTTGAGTTATCTTATCTTGACCTACTGCTGATAGTACTATTATTTTTGGCATTTTAGGTATATCCATAGTATTTAATTTTTCAATTACACCTAATCCATCCAGATGTGGCATTATTACGTCTAATATTAATAAATCTGGTTGTGTCTTTTTTACTAAATCTAATGCTTCAATCCCATCTTTAGCTATGCCTAATATATCGATATCATCCTCATTAGACAAATACTCTTTTAATACCTGACAAAAATCCTTATTGTCATCTGCTAAAACTATTTTGATTTTTTCCACTAAAAATCCCCCCATTAAAAAACATCTTCTTATTACAGAAAACTAAACTTTTTACACAAATTGTTCCTAATTATCTACTCTAAAGCATATTCGACACTTCAAAATTATATTCCTCCTAGATAAGTGATAAAATAATAAATTTTTTTAATGCCTCACCTACAATTTTATCATTTCATCTATAAAAATACCATATCCTTTTTTCGGATTATCTCTAAAAACATGAGTTATTGCACCAATAATTTTATTATTTTGTATTATTGGAGCCCCACTCATCCCTTGTACAATCCCCCCTGTGTATTCCAATAACTTATCATCTACAACTTTTATTACCATATCTCTATAATTTCCTTTATCATATACTATACTTTCTATTTTTATATCATAGCTTGTTATATTTTTGTTTTTGTCTTCAAAAAGAATTATTGCATCCCCTATTTTTACATCTTGAGGTCTTCCAACTTCGATTAATTGTAATTCTTTATTTGCTAAATTAAATTCTTTATTTTGTTTTTCTGTAATATTACCACTTATACCTAATTTTGAGTTATTCGAAAAATTTCCCATCAGATTACTATCATTAAAATCACCTTTTATTCTGCCTACTTTTTCATTACTAGCTTTTAATATTTTTAGTTTTTCTGGTTTATATATATACCCTTGCTTAATCTTTAATAGTTCATTAGTGTCCGAATCTTTTATAGCATGACCAATTGCTTTAAATTTTTCCATATTAGGGTCATAAAAAGTCATAGTTCCAATTCCAGATATCTTATCTCTCACCCATAATCCAAGTTTATAATTACCATTTTCTTTTTTAGTTTCTATTGTCTCTGTTTTATATTTATTTTTTCTTTCAAAAGTCACTTCTACTTTACTTTTTTTAGCTTCATTTAAAATTTTTGATACATCCTGACTATCTTTTATTTTTTTATTATCTATTTTTACTATATTGTCGCCAATCTGTATGCCTCCAATATAATCTACATCCTCTTCCTCATATCCTAAAACCAATACACCATCTGTATTTGCTTTCACTCCAATTATATTTCCAAGTGGATATACATATTTTTTATCATGATTCTTAATTGTAAAAGTTTCTATTGGGGTCTCCTTATTCATATTACAATTTTTATTTTGAAAAATTATAACCATCATAAAAATCGATACAGCTCCTAATATTATCCAAATATTTTTGAAATTCTTATTTATTTTGTTCATATATTCATCTACTCCTATGCTGTATTATTATGTATTTATAATTCCTTTTTCGTAAAAATTTATTCATTTAAAAACCTCGTTGTATATCTTACTAAGTGCTTTTTATCCTATAATATGGTAGTATTATATTGTGGTAAAAAGTTTGAAGGGCGGTAATATTTTGAAATTAAATGTAAGAATTGCAGATATAAATAATTGGCATGATTTAGTTAATTTGTCTGTAGATAAAAATCAATTAGATTATATAGAAAGCAATGCACTTTCTATTGCTGAGTCTAAGTTTATAACAGCTTGGATACCTGTTGGAATATATGATGACAATATACTGATAGGATTTGCTATGTACGGTCGCCTAGAAGATGACAGAGTTTGGCTTGATAGATTCATGATTGACTCAAAGTATCAAGGTAAAGGATATGGAAAAGCATCCTTAGATTTCCTTATAAATCATCTTAAAAATGAATATAATTGCAATGAGTTATACCTTAGTATATTCGATAACAACAAAATGGCTATTGGACTTTACAAAAGCTTTGGATTTGAGTTTAATGGAGAACTTGACTATGGTGGAGAAAAGGTCATGGTATTAAAATCTAATTGATATTAATAAAAATATATATCTATCAAGGAGGTGAAATCATTATATAAATATATTTATATAATGATAAATAAAATGACTCAAAATGTAATTTTAAAATTTGTTGAAGCAAATGATTTAGAAAATCTTGAAAATGTAAAGATTTTATTCACTGAATACTCAAATTCATTGAATATAGATTTATGTTTCCAGGACTTTAATAATGAATTAAAAACACTTCCAGGAAAGTATAAAAAACCTTCAGGCTCATTAATACTAGCATTTGTTGATGAAAATTTAGCAGGTTGTGTTGCATTAAAAAAACTTGAAGATGATGTATGTGAATTAAAAAGGTTATATGTAAGAGATAAATTTAGAGGACTTAAAATAGGAAAAATATTATTAGAAGAAATCGTAAAAGAAGCCAAAAAGATTGGATATACATATATGAGACTAGATACTCTTCCAAGCATGAAAAGCGCTCAAGGTTTATACGAAAAAATTGGTTTTTATGATATAAATCCTTATACTTATAATCCAATTGAAGGGGCTAGATATATGGAGCTAAAATTATAAATAAAAAAATAGAGTATAAATAAAATTATAGATGTTTTATTTATACTCTATTTTATTGATTAAATTATTTTAAATATATTTATTTCTCTAAATCTTCCAAACCAACACTTATATCTTCAGTTATATCTTTTATATATTCTATTCCATTATTGTATGTAAGCTTTGCTTTGATATAAATTATATCATTAATATCCTTTTTAGGAAAATTAGCCTCATAATTTACTTGCTCTCTATCTATATTATCATCTTTACTACCATTTGATAATTTAGCAGACTTAGCTTTATATACAGTATCACCTTTACCTTCATTTACAATAATATCTACATTTTCTAACTTTATATCATCATAAACTTTATTTTTTGATTTTTCACTTTCATGATTAAATAAATTGCTGTTTTCCAATATTTCAATAAAGTATTCCTTATTGTCCCTTATTCCATAATTAAATACAGGTGGTTCAGGCATATAATCAGACTTAGTCAATTTTTGAACATCTGAACTTTCAGATATTGTACCACTTGTAACTACTTTATAATCATATTCACTACCTGTAGTTATTTTTATTTCACAAGTATATGATAATTCCCCATGCTTTGTCATCTCAGTCTCATTCCATTTATCACTATCTGCTTTATACATAAAGATTACTTTTCCATCCTTGCCAAGTTTGCTCAATTGTGTATCTACATCAATTACACATTCGTCTTTTTCTAATTTTTTAACTTTTAAATCAATACTTTTTGTTATATAACTTTTTGACATTTCTTCATTAATTATATTGCTAATATCTGACTTAGTATTCATAATTTCTTGTGATAAATAATCTAATTTATCATTAGAAGTGTCAAGATTATTCTTGATACTATTAATAGTTAATAAAATATACCCTAATACTATAATAACTATGATTATAAAAATTAAGTGCATAGTATTTTTTTTATTCATTTAATACCCCCCCACTACTACTTTAATACATAATATTATACTCAAAAACTTAAATTTTTTACAGTTACAAGTCTATACAAGATTTATTTAAATTATAATTTTTATTTATTTTTGATATCCAGATAAAATATTTTAAAATATTTTCATCATAAAAAATAGATGTAAAGTATCTAGATTAAATATTCTCTACATCTATTTAAAATAAGCTCTTTCACTAACACTTTTTAGCCATTTCAATAATTTCGCTTGCATGTTCTATAGTTTTTTCTGTTATATTATTACCTGCTATAAGTCTTGCAATTTCATTTTTTCTTTGAGATTGGTTTAATTTCTTAACATTTGTAAATGTTCTATTATTTGAAGTATCTTTTTCTATACAATAATGGGTATCTGCATTTGCAGCAATTTGAGGTAAATGAGTTATACATATTATTTGTTTTTTCTTTGCTATATCACTCAATTTCTCACCAACAATTTGTGCAGCTATGCCACTTATCCCTGTATCTATTTCATCAAATACTAAAGTATCTATATCATCTATATCAGCTAATATAGTCTTAAATGCCAACATAAATCTAGACATTTCACCACCTGATGCAACTTTATATATAGGTTTGATATCTTCTCCTAAATTAAAAGATATCATAAATTCAATATCATCTATTCCATTTAAAGTAAATGAACTTTCTTCAAAATTGACTTTGAACATTACATTTTTCATATTTAGACTCTTTAATTCATCAAGAAGTACTTCCTCTAATTGAATTGCCACTTTATTTCTTGCTTTAGTCAGTTTGCTAGCTTTTACTTTTAGCTCTTCTTCTATTTTTATTAATTGATTTTTTAATTGTTCAACTCTTTCATCTCTATTTAATATCTCATCTAGTCTATCTTTTGTCTTTTCATAATATTCAAATATAGCTTCTATACTATCTCCATATTTTCTTCTTAAGTTATTAATCTCATCAATTCTAAGTTCAATCTGTTCTAATTCATAAGGTTCAAAATCTATATTATCTTTGTAATTTCTTATATCACTAGATATATCTTGTAGTTCATACATTATTCTTTCTATAGTTTCACTATATTCACTTAAAACACTGTCATATTTAGATATATCATTAAGCTCTTTAGATGCAATACCTATCAAGTCAATAACATTATATTCACCATTATGTAATTTACTGTAACTTAAGTTTAAATTATTATATATCTTTTCACTATTTCTATAGACATCTCTTTGTTTTAATAAATCTTCATATTCATTTTTATTTAAATTTGCAGCCTCAATTTCATTTATTTGAAACCTTAATAAATCTATTTCTCGTTGAATCTGCATATCATCTTTATTTTCTGTTAAAGAGTTCAAAGCTCTCTTTACTTCGCTGTATTTGTAATAAATTTTTCTATAATCATCTTTAAACTTATCTAGTTCATTTTCTCCAAATAAGTCTAAAAATTTTAAGTGTGTATCCTTATTGAATAAAGCTTGATTTTGATGTTGACCATGTATATCTATAAGTGTAGATGCAATTTCCTTTAGAAAAGATACTTTAACAGTCCTTCCATTTACTCTAGCAGTACTTTTCCCATCTGAATATATCAATCTAGTTATAACCAATAAATTATCATCTTCTATACTTATATCATTTTCATCTAATATCTTTTTTAGATACACGTTATCTGAGAAAAATATAGCTTCAACAAGTCCCTTATCTGTACCTTTTCTTAGAAAAGACCTGTCATATTTCTCACCTAGACAAAGTCCAAGCGCATCTATTATTATAGATTTTCCTGAACCAGTTTCTCCCGTAAGTATATTTAAGTTTTTATCAATACCCAGCCTTAGTTCTTCAACTAAGGCACAATTTTTCATATATAATTCGAGGATCAAGTCTAAGCCCCCTTTTATTCTATTTATCTAAATTATGAGAAGCCTCAACGACTTCCACTATTTTTTTGTCATACATATCACTATCAAATTCATATCCTTCATTTCCATTCTTTAAATGAATTAGATATTCTATATTTCCTTCTGGACCCTTAATTGGAGAAAAATCTAATCCTAAAATTTCAAATCCATTTTGCACTGAAAAATCAGAAATCATTTTTATAACTTCTATATGTGTAGATTTTTCTCTAACTACACCTTTTTTACCTACCTTTTCTCTTCCTGCTTCAAATTGAGGTTTTATCAAGGCTACAATTTCTCCATTATTAATAACTAATTCTTTTGCTTTTGGAAGTACTAGTTTCAATGATATAAAAGATACATCAATTGATGCAAAATCTGCAAATTGCTTTGTATCTTCTATTGTTACATTCCTTATGTTTGTTCTTTCCATACACACAACTCTATCATCTTGTCTCAATTTCCACGCAAGCTGACCATAACCAACATCTATGGAAAATACTTTTATAGCTCCATTTTTTAGCATACAGTCTGTAAAACCACCCGTAGATGCTCCTATATCCATACATACTTTTCCATCAATAGTTAAGTCGAAGTTCTTCATTGCTTTTTCAAGCTTTAATCCACCCCTACTAACATATGGTATTGGGTTTCCTTTTACTTCTATAGCACAATCCTCTTTTACTTCTGTACCTGCCTTATCACATCTTTGATTATCAACAAAAACTAATCCAGCCATTATTGCTTTTTTAGCTCTTTCTCTACTTTCAAAATGCCCTTGCTCTACTAACAATAAATCTATTCTTTTCTTCATAAAATTACCTTTCTGTTAAAAGCTACTTTAATATTGACTAAAGTAGCTTGAAGTAACACACTCGATATTTATTCTAAGTGACAAATTTTAAATTTTATATTAAATCTAATCCATATTATTTATATTAACTCTCTTACTTTATCAGCAATGCACTTTGGCGATAATCCTACAAAATTATATAGTTCATCTGCATTGCCATGTTTTATAAACTCTTCTGGTATTGCTATATTAAGTATATTTACTTTATATCCATTATCTATAATAAATTTACTTATTCTACTTCCAAATCCGCCAGTAATAACATTATCTTCTACTGTAACTACATTTTTATGATTCTTAAATAAAGTATGCAACATATCTTCATCCATAGGCTTTAAAAATCTAGCATTAACTATTGTTGGATTTATACCTTCTTCTAACAATATTTCTTTAGCTTCTAGAGCATGTTTCACCATATTCCCAATAGAAAGTATGACTGTATCTTGTCCATCATCTAATATCTCATATTTTCCTAACTTAATTTCTTTGTATTCTCCTTTATTTAGGTAATAACTATTTCCTCTTGGATATCTAATTGCCAATGGAGAATCCAATTTTAATGATAAATCCATCATAAGTTCCATTTCTCTTGTATCTTTTGGAGCCATCACTACAATATTTGGAATAGAATTTAAGTAACTTAAATCAAACATACCATGATGAGTTTCACCATCATTTCCAACTAGACCAGCTCTATCTATAAGAAAAGTAACTGGTTTTTTTGTTATACATACATCATGAATAACTTGGTCATATGCTCTTTGTAAAAATGATGAATATACAGCAAAATAAGGCTTCATACCATTTTTTGCAAGACCTGCCGCAAACCCTGTTGCATGTTGTTCAGCTATACCAACATCATAATATCTTTTTGGGTAAGCACTTTCAAATAAGTTTAATCCTGTTCCAGATGGCATTGCAGCTGTTATAGCTACTATTTCTTCGTTTTTGCTAGCCATCTCAACCAATTTTTCACCAACACTAACCGACATAGACTTAACTTTAGAAGATGTTACACCTGTCTTTATATCAAACTTTGATACTCCATGATATTTATCAGGTTGTTCCTCTGCAAATTTATATCCTTTTCCTTTTTTTGTAATAACATGTAAAAGCACAGGGCCTTTTTTATGTTTAGCTTTTCTAAGTGTTTCTATTAATTCTTTAGTATTATGACCATCTATAGGACCATAATATTTTATACCTAATGAATCAAAAAATGAACAATCTTGAGGAGAAAAACTATATATTAATTTGTCCTTAAATCTATGTGCAGTCTTAGATAAAATTTCACCTGTTGATGTAACATTTAAAATCTTATCAACTTCATCTGTCATTTTAACAACTGTTGAATTTCTTATAATACTTGATAGATATTTAGACATTCCGCCAACATTTTTATCTATAGACATCTCATTATCATTAAGAATTACTATCATATTAGTATTTATATATCCCAATTGATTTAAAGCTTCAAGTGCCATACCTCCAGTTATAGAACCATCTCCAATTACAGATATAACACTATAGCTTTCTTTTTTTATATCTCTAGCACAGGCAATACCTGTTGCCACAGAAATAGATGTACTGCTATGTCCTGTGTCGAAAATATCATGAGGACTTTCACTCTCCTTTGGAAAACCACTTAGTCCGTTGAATTGTCTTAAAGATACAAAACAATCTTTTCTTCCAGTAACCATTTTGTGAACATAAGACTGATGTCCTACATCCCATACAAATTTATCTTTAGGGCTGTCAAACACTTTATGAAGTGCTAATGTTAACTCAACTACACCTAAGTTAGAAGCTAAGTGTCCTCCTGTCTTGGAAACAGATTTTACTAAAAACTTTCTTATATCCTTTGCAAGTAAATCCATTTCTTCTATGCTCATATTTTTTATATCTTTTGGAGAATTTACTTTATCTAAATATTTATACATATTATCCTCACCTTTTATTTTGTAAATTTTAAATTTACATCAATATTAAAGCTGTTACTATACCAAGTAAAGCTCCAAACCAAACCTCTAGTGGTGTGTGACCTATTAATTCTTTTAATTTCTTCTGCTCTATATGCTTTCCATGTTGAAGGTCTGCTACCATCTGATTCAATATAGTAGCTTGTTTCCCAACAGCACGTCTAACACCTGCTGCATCATACATTATAATCAGTGCAAGCACAGTAATTATAGCAAAATCAGTAGAATTAAACCCTTTTTCAATGCCTACCACTGTAGCTAAACTTGTAACAAAAGAACTATGAGAACTAGGCATACCTCCTGAAATGAGTATTCTTGAAAACTCAATTCTCTTTCCCTTCCCAGTAAATATCTTTATAAATTGTGCTAAGAAACAAGCAATAAGACTTATTCCCAAAGCCCCATTGTTAAAAATCTCCGAAAAAAAGTTCATTTTTCCCTCCTCGATTTTAGCTGTATATTTTAATATTCTCTATCTATTATATATTCAGCCAATCCCTTTAAAAAATCTACATTGTCAGATAATTTTTCTATACTCTTCTTTGCCTCATCTATTAAATTATGTGCAATTTCTTTAGATTTATCTAATCCTAAAAGAGATGGATATGTTGATTTATGATTCTCTATATCACTGCCAACTTTTTTCCCTAATTTTATTTCATCTCCCACTATATCTAGTATATCATCTACTATCTGGAATGATAATCCGATATTTTTTGCATATTTAGTTATTTCTTCCATTTGTTCTGAATTTGCTCCACCTATAGTTGCTCCTGCTCTCATACATCCAACCATCATTGCAGCAGTTTTATTCATATGTATATAATCTAATTTTTCTTTTTCAATTTGTTTATTTTCACTTTCTACATCTACCACTTGCCCACCTATCATTCCATATATTCCAGCACCTTTAGCAATTTCATTTATAGCTTTTAGATATTTTTCTGGATTTTCTTTATTTATTGAACCTGCAAGCATAACTTCAAAAGCATAGTTCAGTAAAGCATCTCCTGCTAAAATTCCCATTGCCTCTCCATATACTTTATGGTTTGTTGGTCTTCCTCTTCTTAAATCATCATTGTCAAGAGCTGGTAAGTCATCATGTATAAGTGAGTATGTATGTATCATTTCAATTGCAATAGCAAAAGGTATAGCTTCTTCTTCATTTCCTCCAACTACCTTACAGGCTTCTAGTGTAAGTATTGGTCTTAATCTCTTACCTCCAGCGCTCAAGCTGTAGTTCATAGCCTCAATAACAGTTTTTTGATAACCTTCTTCTTTTGGCATATATTCTTTAAGTATATCTTCTATAAAACTTGCTTTTTCTTTTAAATGTTGTTTAAATTCCACTTTTATTCCTCCTCTATTCTAAAATCCTCTTCTATTCCTAATTGATTAAATTTACTTATTTTTAATTTTGCATCATCCAAAAGCTTATTACAATGTTTATAAAGACTAATTCCTTCTTCATATAAGCTTAAAGATTCATCTAAGCTAGCATTTTTAGATTCTAACTCATTTAAAATGCTCTCCAATCTTTTGTAAGCTTCTTCATAGGTTAAGTTCATATTATACCTCTTTATTTTCAATTTTATCTATTATACATTCTAAATTTCCATCTTTTAATACTATATCTATGTTATCTTCAGTTTTCAATCTTTTTATACTATTTATTACTTTTCCGTTTTTTTGAACTATACTATAACCTCTGTCCATAGTGGCTAATGGACTTAGGTTATGAAGTAATGCTCCAACCTTTATTAATTTTTCATCTTCTAATTTTAAATTATTTTCTATTCCAAAAATTATTTTATCATATATTTTATCCAATTGTATAACTTTATCTTTTATTATGTAAGAATCTAAATAGTTATTTATTTTATTAAACACTGATTCTAACTTGTATTGGTCTAATTCAACTTGGTTTATAAGAGACTTGTTAAGTCTGCTTTTTATATTCCCAAGTTTATATTTTATGTCATCTAATGATGGAGTTGCAATCTCAGCTGCTGCTGATGGTGTTGGTGCTCTCATATCAGACACAAAATCACAAATAGTAAAATCAGTTTCATGACCAACTGCTGATATTATTGGAATTTGAGAGTTAAAAACTTCTCTTGCTACCATTTCATCATTAAAAGACCAAAGTTCTTCTATTGAACCCCCACCTCTACCAACTATAATTGTATCCACATTCTTCATATGATTAAAAAATCTAATTGCTTCACATATTTCTTCTGCTGACCTATCTCCTTGAACAGTTACTGGATAAAGCTTTATATTGACCTTTGGATATCTTCTTTTTATTACATTTATTATATCTCTTATAACAGCTCCTGTTGGAGATGTTATAACTCCAATTGAATTTGGCATTCTAGGGATAGATATTTTGTATTTGGAATCAAACAAACCTTCTTTATTAAGTTTTTCTTTTAATTTGTTAAATTCTATGTGTAAATTCCCAATTCCCTCTATTTCAATTTCATTAATATATAATTGATATGCACCATCTCTTTCATAAACTGATATATATCCACTAGCTACAACCTTTACTCCATTGTCTAATTTTAGATTACGATTAAAATTACTTTTAAAAATTACACAGTTTAGCTTTGAAGTTTCATCCTTTAACGATAAATAAACATTTCCACTGCTATGTATTTTAAAATTAGAAATTTCTCCCTTAACTTTAAGATTAGAAAGTATTGGGTCATTTATTAAAATTCTTTTAATATATGAATTTGCTTCACTTATATCTAAAGCTCTTAGTTTCATATTTTTTCTCCTAAAAAGTTATTCAATCCTATTATAGCACACCCAACAGCATTATCAGTTGAATATTGTGGCTCTGTAAAATGAGCTTTTATACAATTTTTACTTAGTTTTAAACTTAATTCTTTGAGGATATACTTACTTGCAGAAACTCCACCTGCAAAAACTACTTCTTCTACATTGTAAGCTTCACATAAATATATTAAAGATTTAAACATGTTTCTAACTACTGAATCCAGTACTAATTTAGATATATATTCTTTTTTATTTTTACTAATATTATCTCTATTGTCATCTATAATTTTATTCACCTGATTTTCTAATCCAGATAAATTCATATATCCCTCTCTTACAGAAGTTTTTAGACCACTTTCTATTTTAAGATTACAATTTAAAGCATTTTCATCTAGATATTTTCCTGAAGGAAATTTATATCCTAGCTTGACACCTATTCTATCTATAAGTTGCCCAAAGCTAATATCTTTACTTCCTCCAATTATATCTATATTATATCCAAAATTATTGTATAACTTACTTTTATCATCTTTTTTAGTATTTATTTTAGCTATTGCATCTAAGTTTTTTTTATTGCTTATTTTAGTTATTACATCTAAATCTTTGTTATTTGCATCATAATTATTATCATGCTTAGTTATTAAAAGTATCTCTGTAGTGCCACCTGACATATGAACAGAAATAAATTTGTTATTATTTTTTAATTTACTATTTAATAAACTAGCCTCAATATGATTTTCCTGATGAGTCGTTTCATAAAATTTACATCCATGTATACTTGATAATAACTTTCCAAAATTGTACCCAACATTAAATACAGGCATGTATGAATTTTCAACTGGTCTAGGCTTAATAGATGAACAAACTCCCTCTATGACAAATTTGTCCCCAAATGATTTTATCCTATCACTAAGTAATCCTAAATTATTTATGTGTTGAAACACAGCTTCACTTTGTCTCAATCCTTTTGAATTTTCCTTTACTTCTAGCATTATTTTTTCATTAAAAATAACTTTTTTATCTAAAGAGATAGCTGCTATAGAAGTAGTATAGCAGCTAGTATCAATTCCAATTATTATATTATTGTTCAATTTCATCAACAACACTTCCTAATATTCCATTTATAAATTTAGGAGATTTATCATCACAATATATCTTTGCAAGTTCCACAGCTTCATTTATTGATACTTTATTAGGAGTCTCTAAATAAACTATTTCACACACGGATAATCTAAGTATAGACACATCTACCTTTGGCATTCTATCTACTGTCCAATTTTTAGCATGCTTATTTATTAATTCATCTATCTCATCATGATTCTCTCTTAGTGCTTTACATACTGTATTTATATATTCTCTATCTACTATATCTTCAAGTTTAGTATCTTCTAATTTTAATTTTGCATTATTTGAGTACTTAAGTGTAAGTTCTTCATATCTATTTATAATATGTTCTGAATTATCTTTTAAGAAAGAATCCACTTTATAGTCTAAACCTTCAAACTCCTCTTTATTAATATTTATTTGGTATATAAGTTTCATTATATATTCCCTTGTTGTACTTTTTTGTGCCCTATCTTTTTTCATCAATTAAAATTCTCCTTTAAGTTTAATTATCTATATAAAATCAAATGCCAACAAAAAACCCTCTGACTTTTCAGAGGGCTAATATTAATTTTTCTTAGTTGCTTTTACTTCTTCTTTATCAACTTTATCTTTCTTAAAGCTGATTCCTTGAATGTGTATATTTACTTGAGAAACCTTCAGTCCTGTCATTGTCTCAACAGTATTTTTTACATTTTCTTGAACTTTAAAAGCTGTATCTGGTATTGACATGCCATATTTTATCATAACCATTACGTCTAAATTAACATCCTCTTCTTCTATTTGTATCTTTACTCCATTATTTTTTAACAACTTATCTGTTAATGTTGCTGTAGTTTCTATGCCCTCAACTTCTAATGCTGCTAAACCAGCTATTGTAGCTATTACATCATTAGATATTTTTACTTGTCCAAATTTATTATCTTCCATATTAAAACTTACCTCCTGATTTTAAGGAACTATTTTTATAAGTATAATAATACCAAATACAACTCTACTTTGCAAGAAAATAACCTCAGTTAATTCTGAGGTTTATATTTTACTTAGTATTATTATTTGTAAGTTTAATATTTTCATACTTTACATTAGCCTGTTCTGCAACCAAATCAAATATTTTTGCTGCATCTTTCTTATCTAATTTAGCTTCATTTACAACAACATTGACTTTGCTATCACTTATATAAACTAATGCTTCTTCATATCCCTTTGTACTCAAAAGATTTTCTATTTGAAGCTCCTTTTCTTGAGTTTTAACTATATTTAATTTCATATTAGAAGCTTCTTTTCTAGATTCCTCTGTTGTAGATGGATTATTTATCATTTCATTTAAATCCTGAACTAATTCATTTCTTTGTTTTTCTCTGTTCATTTTCATATCTAAAATATAAGATGCTTTTTTCATATTCTTTTCAGATGATAATTGAGCTTTTATTTCTTTACTTGTTTCAGTTACTTTTTCCTTAACCTTACTAGCCTTACTATCAACTATATCAATGTCAGCACTCTCTTTGCTATTTTGTTTATCTGTAGCATCTGAGTCTTCTTTATTGCTACTATCACTATCATCAGTAGTATTCTTCTGTAATTGAGCTTCTTCATATGCTTTAAATTCTTTTGATGTTTCTAGTAAAGATTTCTTACTAAGTTGATAATTTACTGTTCCTACTATTACTAACATTGCAGTTAAAGTTATTATTACAAATCCTCTTCCCTTATAATTAAACTTCATTCATTTATCCCCCCGGTTATATGTATTTATTTAGAATATATTTCTACTTGATGACCTGCTACTTGTAATGATGTTTGAACTGCACTATAAAGTGTTTCTTTGACATTTGGATTACTAGCTCCACTTGCTACTACTATCACTCCTTTTATCTTTGGCTCTGTAGTTTTTATAACTACAGGGTCACTTGAATTTGAAGTTATCATTGTTTTATTTTCACTTGAAGTTGTAACTGTTCTTTCTCCACCTTGTGCATCTTTCTCCTCTGTTGTTTCTGTTGTTTGGTTTGAGTTAAAAGCAGGTTGTATTTCTTCACTTGACTCAAATGTAATCATTACATCAACATCTCCTGCTCCATCAATTTTAGATAGTATTGTTGTTAATTTTGATTCTAAATCGTCTTTTTCATGTTCCTTAGCAACTTGTTTTTCAGTCTTTTTGTCAGCATCTGTTTTTCCAACTTTTTCATCAGTTTTGCTACTTGGAAAACAAGATAATAGTACTAATGATACCACACATATTCCAGCTATAGTTATTAGTGAATATACCTTTCTCTTATCTTTGTCGTTTAAGTTTTTAAACATTCTTCCAACTCCTATTTATCAATTTGTATAGTTTCTATAGAAACATCAAGCACTTTTATTAGGTCATTTTTTAGTTTGTCTTCATTTAGATTCAGTCCATACTCTGTACCTTTTTTAAAAACTTGTTTAGAATTTTCTTTGTCATTAGAGTTTATGCTATCTTCATCTCCTTTAGTACTATTATTTTCATTTTCTTCATCACTATTGCTCTTTGACATATTATTTTTTTCTTTTATTTTTATATTATTTATATTTGCACCATTAAGCTCTATATCTTCTAAATCATAACCATATTCATCAAGCTTTAGCTTAAGCACTTCTT
The DNA here is from genome assembly GCF_020662275.1 of Clostridioides sp. ES-S-0006-03. Classification (NCBI taxonomy): domain Bacteria; kingdom Bacillati; phylum Bacillota; class Clostridia; order Peptostreptococcales; family Peptostreptococcaceae; genus Clostridioides; species Clostridioides sp. ES-S-0006-03. Next base: position 147,240 of record NZ_JADGMM010000005.1, on the reverse strand, counting down.
TCAAACCATCTTCATAGCCCTTAGATAAGCTAGTATTTCCAGTCTCTTCTGCTAAAGCATTTGTACTATCTACATATTCCTTATTGTAATTTCCCATAGATTTTAAAATTCTATCTTCTAAGCTCATGTCTTTTGAAAAAAATCCTACCACTGGAGTTATTACAATAAATACGAATATAAAATTTAACACCAAGTTCACATACGGCTTTATCTTGGAACTAGGTAAAATCATATCAACTATATTTACTATAAATGCTCCTATTAAAATACTAACTATCCATGCCTTTATGCCCTCTAACATAGCATCCTCCTCTCTAAAATATTTAGATTAAAAGTAATTACTCTTTATTAATCTATACATTATCCTTGACTTACAACACTTATCGAGGTCAAAATAGCTACAGTCACAAAGAACATTATTGTTATAGCAATTACTGATGCTAACATTATTATCATTAGATTTGCAACTTCATTTAAAAAATTTGATATTCCATCTTCTCCAACAGGCTCTACAATTATTGCTGCCAATTTATATACCACTATGACGGATAAAATTTTTATCACTGGAAGCAAACAAATCCCAATGAGTAAGATAAGCCCTATTCCACCAAATATATTTTTTATAAGTTGAGATGAAGATAGTAAAATATCCACAGAATCTGATACAAATCCACCAACAACTGGTATAAAGTTACCTATAGCAAACTTCGCAGTTTTTACACTGAATTTATCAAAACTAGTTACATATAAGCCTTGTATAGATACAAGTCCTAAATATACAGTAAACATAGCCCCAATAGAAACATAATTTATTTGTTTGACAAAAGAAAAAAATCTTTTTAGCCTTATGTTTTTTGATAAATTGTTTATTATTAGAATTCCAAATGCAACAGTTACTGATACAAATAAAAATTTCTTGAAAAATACATTTATAAATGTCACTCCTCCTATAAAAATAGGATTCAAAGTAGTAGATGTTATTGGAAATCCAATTAAAAGTAAAAATGTTATTAGTATTGGCATTATAACTTGCATAAGACCTACAGTATGGTCTATTGCATCATAACAAATTTGTAGTACATCTTTAAATCCAATTAAAGTGAGCGATACCATTGTAATAAATATTATATACGTTGCTATTTGACTAACTGCACCTGATGAAAAAGAATTCTCTAAACTTTTTAAAATAGATGACAATAAAGCTAATACTAAAATTACTGCTACTACCTTTAAACTTGCTTTAAACTCATCAAACATCAATATCTTCAGTCCATCTTTATTAAATAAATCTAAAATATTTTTTTCTCCACTAATTAGGTCTTTTACAAACGATTTTAAATTAACATCATTAATAACTATTTCTTTATTTATATAATCTTGAATTTCATTTATATCTAACTTGTCTAACTGACCATCAATATATTTATCTATGCTACTCTTAGCTTCACCATATTCTTTATCTTCGCTACTTGGAACCTCATTAGCAAATATTATAATGGCAAAGATATTTACAAAAAAGAAAGTCAATACAAATCCCATAATCATTGGTAAAAATCTTTTTTTCATAAGCAACCATGCCTCTCTTCACTCTATAAACCTCAATACAACAAAATATCCTTTAAATAACAACTAATATATCTATAGCTATCTACCTTAATATAAATAACTATGGAATTATATTCACCACCATTTCTACAATGGATAAAAGTATAGGGAAAGACATTGACATAACTATTATTTTTCCTCCAAACTCTAGTTTTGAAGCAATGTTTCCTTCCCCACAATCTTTACAAAGTTGTATTGCAAATTCCATTAAATATGCTATTCCTATTAATTTTATTATTAAAGATATATACATAGTTGGAATATTAGCTTTATTAGCTAAATCTTGTATACTATCTATTATAAAATTTAGCTTAAACATAACTGATAATAATATTGTTACTCCAGTTATTATTGCTATGAAATTTGCTATTTCTGGTCTATCTTTTTTTATTACTAAACAGAGTGTAGTTGAAATGATTGCAATTCCTATTAATTGCATTATTTCCAAATTACTCCCTCCTCTTTAGTAAAGTTGAAACATTGTTCTTACAGTATTGAATAAATCACTTATTTCTGTTATTACCATCCCCAACACGATTATTACACCTGCCAAAGTAGTAAGCCCTGCCCAATCTTTTCTGTCTGTTTTTTCCAATATCATATTTAATACTGATATTAGAATACCTACACCTGCAACCTTTAATATCAATGATATCTCCATAATAAACCTCCCCATATTAAATCAATATAATACATATACCTATGCCTATAAAGGTTACTAATTTTTTATATAGCAACCCTTTTTTACTTATGTCTTCTTTTGTTTCATAGGTTTGTTTTTTCAGATTTTCTATAGATAAATCTATCATTCTTTGTTGGGACTCTATATCACTTTTTCCCAATGTAAGAATTAGATTTTTTAATTCCTCAATTTCTTTACTTCCAAGATAAGTTTCTTTAACTAAAATTTCAGTATTCTCTGATATTATTTCTTCTAAAGTTTTGCTTTGTTCATTGTGAAGTTCTTCTGAAATTTGATAGAAAAAATTCCAAAAACAAAAGTCTTTATTGCATCCTATCCTTCTAAAAATTTCTTCTAATGTATAAAGCCCAAAAGATAAATCCATCCTTAATATTTCTAAAACTCTTATTAAATCATTTAGTTGTTTGTGTCTTCGTGTATAGGTTTTGTATATATGTTCACCTATCAAATAACTACTTCCTATTAGGAGTGCTATAATAATTATCTTAATTTGCAAAGTACCATCTCTTTTCTTCTAAATCATAAATTTTTTCAATTGTCCCTGCACCTTTCTTAGCAGAAAGAATTATAACTTTTTTAAACAATTCTTTGTCTAAGAGTCTGTTTAACTCTTTTCTATTTTGTATATCTTCCATTGAATCTCCATGTACAGTAGTTATTAATCCAATACCTCCATTTAATGCTGTATATAATGCCTTTATTTCTTTCTCACTTCCAATTTCATCTGTCACAATAACATTTGGCGACATTGACCTTAAAAGCATTGTAATACCCAACTCTTTTGGGCAAGTTTCTATTATATCAGTCCTTATTCCAACATCCATCTGTGGAGCACCTAAGTAAGCTCCTGCTATCTCATTACGTTCATCTACTAGTGCTACCTTCAATCCTTTAAATCCATATTCTTCATTACCATTACTTAAATTTCTTACTATATCTCTAATTAAAGTTGTCTTTCCACATTGAGGTGGCGATATTATCAAAGTATTATTAATTTGATTTTTACCTTTTATGATATGACTTAAAATCTTATTTGAACATCCTATGACTTCTCTTGATACTCTTATATTTAAAGATGATATGTGTTTTATATTTTTGACTTGTCCATCTTCTACTATTACTTTTCCAACTAACCCTACTCTATGGCCTCCTCTCAAAGTTATAAACCCTTTTTTTATATCATCCATAAATGAATGTATTGAGTATTTACATATTATTTGAAAAGTTTGCTCTATATCTTCCCTTGTCACTATATATGAATTGTGCTGATTTAAATCAAGTTCCATAGTTTTTTGATTATAAAAATAATCTTTAGAGTTTGCATTTAGTATCAATGGTTTTTGTGAACGTAATCTAATTTCTTCTATGTTTAGATTATTGTCTGAGATTTTTTCTACCTTCTCTCTTATGTTTGTAGAAAGAGAGTTTATTATTTCATCTGAAAGTTTATTCATTTCTTGTCCTCCTCCTTTGTTTATATAATTCTATTTATAAAGGACAAGGAATATTACCAAAACCTATATAATTTTTTTAATAATATTTATCTATAAAAAAATGAATCCTATTGTTTAGGATTCACTTAATAAGTAAATTATTATAAAAATAAAAACTAAGACCACTCTCAAGTATAGAGTTATCTTAGTTTTTTATTATCTACATTTCTTTTATTAGCCCTTTTTTATAGGCCATTAAAAGCAATTTTAAGTCTTCTATTTCTTCTTGTATTTTTACACCCTCATCAGTATCTCTCACCATTTTTCTCTTTGCCTTATGCTCTACTACAACAGTTGTCGATAAGATATCGCTTTCATTTGCAATAGCCTCTTCAGCAGAATTAAAGGGTTCATGTGATACTAGTTGTAAAGTTCTTGAATTATATATCAAAGTGTATCCAGCTATACCAGTAGTTTTTTGATAGGCTCTAGAAAAACCACCATCTATAACAAGAATTTTTCCATTAGCTTTTATTGGACTCTCTCCATTTTTACTTTCTACAGGAACATGCCCATTTATTATATGTGATTCATCAAGTTCTAAATCAAATTCTTCAAATATTCTTTCACAAGCAACATCACTTTCTCTAAGCTTAAAATATGGATTCTTATTTTCTTTATGAGTCTCTTTTTCTGCTATAAAATATCTTTCAAATGTAGTCATATCGTCTTTTCCAAATAATGATGAACATTTTCCAGTCCACAAATACCACATAATATCCATACCATATAATTTTTCTTCTGCTTTATCTTTAAAGAAAAAACCTTCTCTTGCTAGAGATTCCATCTTATCCATAAGGATTTTACCTTTATACTCTTTTCCCATTATATTCATAGACATAAAGCTTCCATCTTCATTCAATGGGACACATCCATGAATTAATAAATTTGAGTTTGCCTTTAAATATATACTTCCTTTAGAAAATAAAAATGAAACATGCTTTTGTAATTTTTCGCTACCTCTAAATGAAGACACTAATTTTTCAATAACATTTTTTTCTTCAATACTCAATTTATATGGGTCTTTTTTGTCTATTGTAGGCAAATAAGTATCTTTTAGTTTATATGTTTTTCCTTTTAAAGTAATTATTCCTTCTTCATAATTTATCATGTTAAGCAAAAGCCTATGCTCCATTTCAAACTCAGGTCTTCTCTTTATCACTTCACCTTCAAGTTTAAATTGAATTATACTTATTGCCTTATGCATTTTTGCCATTAAAGACTTTTCTGTTGTTGTCACACTTTGGTCATTAATCTTAGGAATAAATTCTTTACATGGGTCATCTTTATACATTTCTATTGCAAAAGTAGCTAAAGGTAATAGATTTATCCCATATATATCTTCTACGATATCTAGGTTTGCATATCTAGCCGAAATTCTAAGTGCATTTGCTATACAAGTTTTTTCACCTGATGCTGCACCCATCCATAGTATGTCATGATTTCCCCATTGAATATCTACACAATGATGTTCAATAAGCTTATCTACAATTATATCTGGTCTTGGACCTCTATCATAAATATCACCTATTACATGTAGTCTGTCAACAACTAACTTTTGTATAACCGTGGAAATTGCAATTATAAACTCTTTAGCTATACCTATATCAACTATTGTCTCAACTATACTTTTATAGTATTCTTCTTTATGTTCACTTTTAATATGTTCATGTAAAAGTTCTTCTATTATGTATTTAAAATTTTCTGGTAAAAGTTTTCTAACTTTTGACCTAGTGTATTTGCTGGAAGCATACTTACAAAGTTCTATAAGTCTATAGATATTTATTCTATAAAAATCATCTATATTTTCCTCTTGTTTAATTATTAAGTCTAGTTTTTGTTCAGGATAGTATACAAGAGTTGCTAGCATCTTTTTTTCACTATCTCTTATTGTATTTGAAAATAATTCTTCTATTTTTCTCTTTATTACACCAGAACCATTTTTTAAAACATGTACAAATGGCTCATATTCGCCATGTACATCTGTTATAAAATGTTCAGTTCCCTTTGGAAGATTTAATATAGCCTCTAAATTTATTATTTCTGTACTTGCTTTCGATATGCTTGGATATTGTTTTGATAATAACTTTAAATATTTAAGTTTACTATTTAAATATTCATCTGATATTTTACACAGATTTTTCATAATTCGTCCTCCAAAATTATATTAAGTTATATTCTTTTTTTAATTATACCATACTTAATATGATTTTTTCGAGATAAAATGTACACTAATTATATTCCTAATAAAAGTGACATCCCTATCAAATCAGTATAAACACCATTGTAATAACATTCTTTCTTTAATATACTTTCTACTTCAAATCCGACTCTTTTGTATAATTCTATAGCATTATGATTTTCTTCATTAGTAACAAGAGTTATTTTCTTAGTTATTCCATTTGATTTACACCATTCTATAAGGTCTAACATAAGTCTTTTACCTAATCCAGCTCCCCAGTATTTTTCTTTAACAACAATTCCTAAAACTCCAACATGCTTTCCTTTTGCTTTTTGATTGGAATCAATTGTAGCAATACCAGCTATCTCTCTATCTATAAATGCAATTAATTTTATTGAGTTATCAGATGCTTTTGCTGACTCTATAGAATTTTCTTGGTCTTCTAAAGATATTTTATATTCATCTTTCCCAAATGAAAGAAAATGAGTTTCCCCACCTACTTCATTATAAAAATCTATAATAGCTTGGGCATCTTCTTTTACGCCTTCTCTAATAGATACTTCTATACCATTCTTTAAAGTTATTTCTGACATAAATTTACCTCCTAACAAGTTTTTTATCTAATAAACATAATACTATTATTTTACATCTATTACAATATTTTTCATGTATTAATAACAATATAAGGTTATACTAAAATAAAAATTTAATAATATTTTAATATAACCTTATATATATTTATTTATATTCAATTTTTTGATAATATTCCTCTGCTAGTTAAATAGTATTTACAATATAATTTAAACAACTTTCTTTAAATCTTCTCCATAAACTTTTCTGTTATAAGACTTCATTATAAAGTATAGTGGTACTCCAACTGCTAATGCTCCTAATCCCATAACTAATTGGTGCATAGACGCCTGGAATAATAACCATGTACCAACACACACTGCAATTAAAGGAATTACTGCTCCAAATGGAGTTCTAAAAGTCCCTACTAATTCTGGTCTTTTCTTTCTAAATACTAACACTGATAGAGAAGTAGGTATATATTGTATAAATCTAGCAACTGCACTTATTGCTGCTAATTCAGCAAAACTTCCAGACAAAGCTATTGGTATAGTAATTATCATAGTTGCTATTATTGCTACATATGGTGTACCATTTTTATCTTTCCTTGCAAACATTCTTGGTAACATTTTGTCATCAGCTAAAGCTACACAGCTTCTTGGATTTACAAAAGCACCACACATACAAATTCCACCAACAGAAACTAATGTCCCAAAAGTAACTAATCCTGCACCCATATTTCCAAAACATATTCTCGCCGCATCTGCAACAGGAGTAGCTGTACTGGATAATTTATCTCCTAAAATACCAACACACACAACTTGATTTAATATATATATTATTGATGCAATTACTATTACACTTATAATTGCTATAGGTATATTTTTTTGAGGATTCTCCATATCTTCTGCTGCTACTGCTATAGATTCAAACCCTGTAAATGAATAAAACATTAAAAGTGCTGCTGCTCCAAATTCTGTAACTCCTGCTCCTGGTGGTACCATCGTTGAATTAGTAAAATTAGCTCCTTTTATAAAAAATACACCTATTACTATAAATAATACTAATGGAATTAGCTTACCTACTGTTATAACATTTTGTACAATTTTTGATAAAGATACTCCTAATAAATTTATAATTGTAAGTCCAACTATCATAGCTACTATTATAATTTTTTGTATATGTGGGTCACCTGCAGGAGCCCATACTGCTGATAAAGATGTAGGAAAACCTACTATTAACGCTCCCCAAGAAATACATCCTATTACCCATTTCATAAGACCTACTTCAAATCCAAAAAAATCTCCAAATGCTTCTTTGGTGTACACATATGCAGCACCATTTTTATTAAATTTACCTGCCACTTCAGCAAAACAAAACGCCATAGATAAAACTAATAGCATATCAAACATATATACAAATATACTCGCAACACCAAATGCCTTCATTGCGTTTCCTGGTAATAGGAAAACTCCTGCTCCTACAACCGCATTAATACCTAAAAGTATAATACTTATTAATCCCATTTTATTTTTTTCGTTCATGTTTAATCCCCCCAAGGTATATTATAAAGTTGAACAAATATTTACGAAATATTTAAATAACTTTTCCATTTTATTACAATAATCTACCATCATTTCTGGATGCCACTGTATTCCTACTACAAAATTTTCATCCTCTTTTTCAATAGCTTCTATTATACCATCTTTTGAGTATGCTATGGCTTTTAATCCTTCACCAAGTTGTTTAATACTTTGATGATGATAACTATTTGTAAGTAATTGTTTTCCTAAAATACCTTCTAAAATACTCCCGTCTTGAACATCTACCTTATGAGTAGCTACATGTCTTTTAGAAGATTGTGTATGTTTTATGTAACTTCCTTTAACAAGACTATTATCTTGATATAAAGTTCCACCTAGGCTTACATTTAATATTTGTAGCCCTCTGCATATACCTAGTATTGGCTTTTTAAGTTCTAAAGCTATACTTATAGCAATTAAATCAAATTCATCTACTTCGGGATATATAAACGTTGTTTCTTCTCTTGTTTCTTCACCATATAATTGAGGATTAACATCCCATCCTCCAGATATTAAAACTCCATCAACCATCTCAATCTGTCTCTTTATAACTTCTCTATCTGTATTTACTGGAATAATAACTGGGCTACCTCCTCCCTTCAATACTGCGTTTATATAATCATTATTTACATAGGATCTTTCAAGCCCAGGAAACATTCCATTTTCCATTATTATCAGATTTCCTAAAATACCTATTATTGGTTTCATAATTAAACTCCTAACTAGTTGATTGTTTTATGTACTTATTTTTTATTTATATAATTCTCTAATGCTAGAGAAAGTTGGTCTGGACAAGATGTTGGTTTTGTTTTACACTCTATTCCTTTTAGTTTTTGAATTACATTTTCTATATTCATACCTTCAACCAATACTTTTAATCCTTTTAAATTTCCATCACATCCACCAACAAAATTTACATTTGTAACTTTGTCATCTTTTACCTCAAATTCAATTTCTGTAGCACAAGTCCCTGTTGTTTTGTATTTCATAATTAAACCTCCCAATTATTTTGTTGTCTTATCTATATAGTTAGCAATATATATGCCAAAATTTATACTTTACGTTTATTTATTATTTATCAAGTATTCACAATGCTTCCATCAAATATTTTTTTATTTTTAGATATAAATACAAATTTTTTTGCAAATAAAAATAGGTAATGGGTTATTTACTTATAACCTATTACCTATCTAAACCTATTGTCTAAACCTATTTATATTTAATTTATTTTTATATGCTTTTAATATATAGTATTAAATGTTAATTTGAGCATAAGATGGTTTAACTTTTATATATATCTTTCCAAGTTCTAAGATATTTCTATTTAGAATCTTTTACTTTAATATACCTAATTCATATTATTGTAAAACTTTATACCTTCTTGTGTTATTTGACTTCCACATCTTCCAGATTTAGATGATATGTATCCACACTCACTCAAATAAGACAATACTTTTCTTACTTTACTTTCAGATATTTCAATACCCTCCTCTGTAAGTTTTTCTATTATAAAACCTCTTCCAACTCCAGAAGTTAAATCTTTTCTTTCATATAGTATTCTAAGTATATACTCAAATTCTTTTTTTGTATAACTAACCCCATCATCAAAGCTACTAATATATTCTGTCTTTATATAAGGTGGAAGGTCATCTTTAAAAACCATACTTTCACACATTAAACTTACATAAGAAGCAACATTTTGCAACTCTCTTATATTTCCTGGCCAATTGTATTTTTCTAAAATAACCTCAACTTCAGGAGAAATTTTTATGTCCTTTTCCAAAAAGAAATTCATGAGAGTTATTATATCTTCTTTTCTCTCCCTCAATGATGGTATGTCTATTGGTAGTACATTCAATCTATAATACAAATCTTCTCTAAATTTACCTTCTCTAATCATTTTAGGTAAATTTTTATTTGTCGCAGCTATAATTCTAACATCTATATTTATAACATTGTGGGAGCCTATAGGCATAACTTGTTTTTCTTGAAGTACTCTAAGTAATTTTGTCTGTAATAATGGAGGCATATCTCCAATCTCATCTAAAAATATAGTTCCATTGTTTGCAAGTTCAAATAGACCTTTTTTCCCTTCTCTTAATGCTCCTGTAAAAGAGCCTTTTTCATAGCCAAATAACTGACTTTCTAATAAGCTATCTGGAACTGCAGCGCAATTAACTGCTATAAAAGGCTGATTACTTCTATTAGAGTTATTGTGAATTGATTGGGATAATAATTCTTTACCAGTTCCACTCTCTCCTATTATTAAAACAGAAAGGTCTGATTTAGATATTTTTTTAGCTAACTCTATACACTTTGTCATCCTCTTATTCTTAGTTTTTATATCTTTGAATGTGTACTTTGCTATTTGACCTTGCTCTCTTAATTTATTGGTAAGATTTTGTTCTAATTTTTTTATATAGGTTATTTCTTGTAAATTGTAGTATATACCAGCTTTATTACCCATAGAAAATATATTTTTTTTATTTACATTTATATATTTCTTATTTGTAAATACAACTTCATCAGCAATTTCTTTATCTTCAAGTAAAATATCCAAATCTTTAGAGATAATATCTTTTATGTTTTTTCCTCGTATATTTCTGTCTATACCTAAAATTTTTAATACTTCTTTATTAAATGTATTTACAACACCATCTATTGAAGTAAATATTATTCCATCCTTTGACAAATTTAATATAACATCTTGTTCTTCTATTTTTAGAAATAATTGTCTATAATTGTCTTTGACACCATTATCTAAGCTTATTAGACGTTCAGAATATACCATCAGATTTTTTCTTATTTCCTTCACATCAATTTTAAGCCCATTTATTATCTCTATAAAAGTAGATATATCAATGTATCTATTTCCTAAATCAATTACCTTATTTATATAATTTGGTACTTTTTGGGTTACTCCAGGTGTTATGGCTATATCTATATTTTCATAGGTTTGTCCTTCAATATATGGAGTAAGCTTTAAATTTTTTACTCCTATCTTATAAAACAGACTTATTGTTTCTAAAGTAGTTTCTTTTGTGTCATTTACAACTAATACTTCTGTTCCATATGGTATTGAAAACAATCCATATATTTCTTTTTCTTTAAGAGTTCTTCTCACAACTATAATTTTACTATCTTGTACTAAATGCTTTCTCATGCTATTTAATCTGTCATCATTCATTACTAAAACAAAATCACCTTGTATTTTATCATCATCTTTTAAATTTTCTAAATAATAATGATTTATATCAAGATAATTTTCTAAAACTAATCGTATATTTTCTTCCAAGAAAGATGATAGTTTAGTTATCTTATCTGTTACTATAGCTATTGACTGCTTCATATTTATACCTCATATCTATATAATATACAATTATTTGTACACTACTTTATTTCTTCCAAGCTGTTTTGCTTTATATAGATTTTTATCAGCTTCTTCTAATATATTTTTACTATCAGAGACATGGGCTATACCTGCACTTATAGTTACAGTCACATCTTCACCCCATTTTTTATTTTCAATTGCATTTCTTATATTGTCAATTATATCAAACACTTCTTCACCAGATTTATCTCTTATCAATACAGAAAACTCTTCTCCACCATATCTAAATACTTTATCTTCTTGCTCAAGCATAACACAAATAGTATTTACTATACCCTTTATGACAACGTCTCCAAATTTATGTCCATAATTATCATTTATAAGTTTAAAATTATCTATATCTATCATTACAAGTGCAAAGTTATCATCTTTTTCTCTGTACTTATTATACATAATATCAAAACTTTTCCTATTATAAACATTTGTAAGTCCATCATGTAAATTTTGTGCTTTAAAGTACTTCAATCTATTATATAAAAAAGTAGAACCTAATGTAATAATTAAAATTACACTAAATAATATTTTATAAGACTTAATTTCTTTTTTACTTTTTTCAAAAAACTCACTTTCACGTGATACCTTATCAATTATATAAAAACTAATTTCCGAATCTCTTATACTTTTGCTCTCTTTATATTCATTTATTAATATCTTCTGGTACTTATTTACAGAGTTTACATTCCCTTGTTTCTCATATATATTCAATATTTCATTTAAGGTTTTTATTTTCTCTTGAGTTAACTTTCTTTTAGTAGATATCTCTAGGCTTTTTTTATAGTTATCTATTGCAGAATCATAGTTTTTACTTTTATATTCCAAATTTCCCATTGCCATATAGTAATACATACCTTTATCTAATATATGAATTGATTTATCATATTTTATAAGATAATCAGCTCTTTCTAAAAGAGTCTTTGCCTTTGATATCTCATTTTTTCCTACATGTGCATTTGCCTGCATTATAGAAGCCATTATTTCAAAATCATTGTAATCATCTATGTTTACAAACTTTTTATAGTCTTTTACATTGCTACATGTTTCAATGGCTTTATCATATTCTCCCAACTCTACATATATTTCTGCTAAATTTATAAGAGCATATAATCTAACCATTCCATTTTTTTCATCTTCATCAACATCTATCTTAAAAGAATCCTTTATTAATTTTTCTCCTGTTTCATATCCACCTACCTTTAAAAGTATGCTCGCCAAATCAACATCTAGTCTTGCTTTTTCATAATTATCCCCTAATTTCTCAGCTAATTTTATAGACTTTACAGTTAAATCTACTGCGCTAGAATAATTATTATCCATTATGTACACTGATGCTAGTCTTTTCTCTATACCAAATCTACATTCATCAGATAATTTTACATCTGATGTTCTCATCTTTTCTAACGAATCAATAATTATCTTCGTTCCATCTGGGACATATGAAATAGTCTTTAACATATCCCAAACTTCATTATATACTTTATTGTATTTTTTTTCTGGGATAGATTCAAAAGAAGTTTTGACCATTTTTTTTGCTTCATCATACTTCTTATCCGACACAAGACTTTCAGACATATATTTTCCCTTATTTATAATTTCTCTTTCTTTAAGTCCATTTTGATCATACCCTATAAACAAAATAATACTAATAAGTATTATAGCTATAAAAATTATCTTTTTGGGTAAACTTTTCTTTGGTAGTCTAAAATTCAAAATTTTAGCCCTCCTTCTGTATATTGTAGAATGAAAAATTGCATATATATAACCTCTCAATAATTTATGATACAATATATCAAAATGATTTACAACATGTGCTAGAATTAAAATTTAATAAAAAAGTCCCCTAAATTAGACATTTATTCTAATTTAGGGGACTTTTAATTTAGTTAATATAAATTTATAAGGTCAAAAACAAGTGCTTGTTTTTTAATGTTATTTTTAATATTTGTCATTTATTTATACATATTTTTTTAGTACAATTGTAGCATTATGCCCACCAAAACCTAAAGAATTTGATAGTGCATATCTAATATCTTTTTCTTTACCTTTATTTGGAACATAATCTAAATCTAAATCTTCGCCAACTTCTTGTATATTTATAGTTGGAGGTACAAAATTATCTTCTATACTCATTGCACAAACAACTGCTTCTATTGCACCTGATGCTCCTAATAAATGACCAGTCATAGATTTTGTCGATGATACACATAAATTATATGCATTTTCTCCAAATACAGTTTTTATAGCCATAGTTTCATATAGGTCATTATAATAAGTTGAAGTTCCATGAGCATTTATATAATCTACTTCTTCTAGTGGAACATTTCCATCTTTTAAAGCCATATTCATAGACCTAGCTGCTCCTTCTCCATTTTCAGCTGGAGTTGTCATATGATATGCATCAGCAGTTAAACCATATCCTACTACTTCTGCATATATTTTTGCACCCCTTGCTAAAGCATGTTCTAAGTCTTCTAATATAACAATACCTGCTCCTTCTCCCATTACAAATCCATCTCTGTCCTTGTCAAATGGGCGTGATGCAGTTTTAGGGTCATCATTTCTAGTTGACATAGCCTTCATATTACAGAATCCAGCAAATGCAAGTCCTGTTACAGCAGCTTCAGAGCCTCCTGCTACCATAATATCTGCATCTCCTCTTTGTATAACCTTAAAGGCATCACCTATTGAATGAGTTCCTGATGCACAAGCTGTACATACATTAGTATTAGGTCCTTTTGCTCCTAAAAATATTGAAACTTGACCTGCTGCCATGTTTCCTATCATCATAGGTACAAATAGTGAACTTACTCTTTTGTTTCCTTTTTCTAAAAGAATTTTATGTTGAGTTTCTATTGCTTCAACCCCACCTATACCAGAGCCTATTATAACTCCAACACGTTCTCTATCAACTTTATCTAAATCAAGATTTGCATCTTCAACTGCTAATTTTGCAGAAACTATTGCAAATTGAGCAAATTTATCTAATCTCTTTAATTCTTTTTTGCTTATATATTCCTCTGGATGAAAATTCTTAACTTCTCCTGCTATTTGAGTTTGATATGTGCTAGCATCAAAATTAGTTATTTTATCTATACCAGATACTCCAGATTTTATATTGTTCCAGAACTCTTCTTTTCCTGTTCCCAATGGTGTAACACATCCAAGTCCCGTTATTACTACTCTTTTATTCATCTGATACCTCCACTTTTTTAAAGCTCGACTATTTGTTAGCTTCTATATAGTTAACTATGTCCCCTATAGATTTGAAGTTTTCTGCTTCTGTATCTGGTATTTCTATACCAAATTCATCTTCAAGTGCCATTATTATTTCTACTGCATCTAATGAATCTGCTTCTAAATCTTTCATTAATGATGTTTCCATAGTTATTTCTTTATCTTCTACTCCTAATTGTTCTATTATTATTTCTACAACTTTATTAAACATTGTGTTCCTCCTAAGATTTTTTATTTTAATTTTTATTTTAAATAGATTTCTCTACTTTTTAAAGTATTATTTTTTATTATTGCATTACCATTCCACCATCTACATTTAACACTTGTCCTGTTATATAACTTGACATATCACTAACTAAAAATGCTACAGCATTGGCTACATCTTCTGGTTTACCATAAGATTTTTTTGGTATATTTGATAGTGTTGATTCTTTTACCTCATCACTTAGTACTTTAGTCATATCTGTTTCTATAAATCCTGGTGCCACTGCATTTATATTTATATTTCTTGATGCTAATTCTCTTGCAGAAGATTTTGTAAATCCAATCACGCCAGCTTTTGATGCACAGTAATTAGTTTGACCTGCATTTCCCATGATTCCAACTACTGAAGTCATATTTATTATTCTACCATATTTCTTTTTCATCATAGGTTTAATAACTGCTTTTGTACAATTAAATACACCTTTTAAATTTATATCTATAACTCTATCAAAATCTTCTTCTTTCATTCTCATAAGTAATGCATCTTTAGTTATACCTGCATTATTAACTAATATATCAATTTTTCCAAACTCTTTTATAATAGAGTCCATCATTTGATTTACTTCATCAGATTTAGATACATCACATTTTATAGAAGTACATTTTACACCCATACCTTCTATTTCACTTTTAGTTTTTAGGGCTTCATCCTCTTTAGAAGTATAATTGATTACTATATCAGCTCCAAGAGATGCTAGTTTCTTTGCTATTTCTCTCCCTATACCTCTAGAGCCACCAGTAACAATTGCTACTTGTCCTGTAAGATTTATCATTATATCTCTCCATTTCCATAATCTTGTACAAATTCATTTAAAGAATCTATACCATCTATATTGTAAATATTCACACTTGCTTTTTTATTAGAGGCTATCTTCTTAATAAATGCTTTTAAAGTTTTTCCTGGTCCCATTTCTATAAAAGTATCATACCCATCATTTAATAATCTTTCTATAGAATCTTCCCAAAGTACAGAAGAACTTACTTGTTTTATAAGCAAGTCTTTACCTTCATTTTCATAGTAATCTGCATTTACATTTGCTACTACATCAACTTTAGGCTTAGTTATATTAACTTTGTCTAATTCACTAGCTAGTTTTACTCCAGCTTCTCTTAACATTGATGAGTGGAAAGGCCCACTTACATTTAATTTAACAGCTCTTTTTGCTCCTGCCTCTTTACATTTTACCATTGCTTCTTCTATCTTTTCATTTTCACCAGATATAACTATCTGACCAGGAGAATTGTAATTTGCTACTTCTACAATCCCTCCTTGTATGTCTTTTACAACACTTCCTAATATTTCTCTATCTAAACCTAAAATCGCTGCCATGGCTCCAACCCCTGTTGGGACTGTTTCCTGCATAAATTTACCTCTTTTTTTAACTAGGCATACAGCATCTTTAAAATCAATTGCATCTGCTGCAACTAATGCACTATATTCTCCTAAAGATAAACCTAAACATGCATCATATTTTAAATCTATTTTTGATTGTATCGCTTTTAGTACAGCTACACTATGTGTAACCATAGCTGGTTGAGTATTTTCAGTTTTAGAAAGTTCTTCTTCACTACCCTCAAACATAAGCTTTTTTAAATCTATATTTAAGGCACTACAAGCCTCGTCTATCACATTTTTGGCAACCTCGTTATTTTCATATAAATCCTTAGCCATCCCTACATACTGGGCTCCTTGACCAGGAAATACTAGTGCAACTTTTCCCATCATGCTCCTCCTGATTTACAGTTCTATGCCTGGCATAATCTCTTTTGCTTGATTTACCATAGTTTCTATAATTTCTTTACAAGGTGTTATTTTTTTTACCATAGCAGCACTTTGACCTGCCATAAATGAACCTTTTTCTATATCTCCATCTACTGTTGCAAATCTTAAAGCACCTGTACCTTTTTGGTCTAATTCTTCAGGAGTAGCTCCATTTTGTTCCATCTTTAAGAATTCTTTTGATAATTTATTTTTTAATGTTCTTACTGGATGACCTGTGCTTCTTCCTGTAACAATTGCATCTCTATCTTTTGCTTTTAACACTAATTCTTTGTAGTTTAAATGTACAGAACACTCTTCACTACAAATAAATCTAGTTCCTACTTGAACTGCATTCGCACCCAGTGCAAATGAAGCAACAATACCTCTACCATCTACAATACCTCCTGCTGCTATTACAGGTATATTAACAGCATCAGCAACTTGTGGAACTAAAACCATAGTAGTAAGTTCTCCTATGTGTCCTCCACCTTCTGTCCCTTCAGCAATTACTGCTGTAGCTCCTAACTTTTCCATTCTTTGCGCTAAAGCTATTGTTGGTACTACAGGTATAACTTTTGTTCCAGCTTCTTTTAATCTGTCCATATACTTTGCAGGATTTCCAGCACCAGTAGTAATAACTTGAACCTTCTCTTCTATAATTAAATCTATTATATCATCTACAAATGGTGACATAAGCATTACATTTACACCAAAAGGTTTATCTGTTAATTCTTTACATTTAACAATTTCTTCCTTTATAGCTTCTTTTGGTGCATTTCCTGCTGCTATTATTCCAAGTCCACCTGCATTAGATACAGCACTTGCTAATGATGCAGTAGCTACCCATGCCATTCCCCCTTGGATAACTGGGTATTTTATATTTAACAGTTTGCAAATTTTATTCATATCATTCTCCTTCACTTAAAATCAAAAGTAAACTTTTTATTGTAAATTAACTTTAATTTTTAGATAAAGCTAATTTTGTTAATTAAAGAATTTTAGATGTTTTGTACTATAAAGTCCACTTAACAACTGAAGCTCCCCAAGTTAAACCTCCACCAAAGCCAACTAAAACTACATTATCACCTTTTTTGATTTTTCCTTCTTTATATGCTTCATCTAGCGCAACAGGTATAGATGCAGCAGACATATTTCCATACTTATTTATATTTACATAAACCTTATTCATATCAAGCCCTAATCTCTTAGAAGAAGCTTGTATTATTCTTATATTAGCTTGATGTGGTATTAGATAGTCTATATCAGTTGTATTTAAATTTGCTTTTTCAAGAGCTGTTAAAGATGTTTCTGCCATCTTTCTAACTGCAAACTTAAATACATCGCTACCTGCCATCTCTATTGTATGTAGATTAGCTTCTACAGTATCTTTACTTGCTCTAAGTCTTGAACCTCCAGCAGGTATCTTTAAACAATCTTTTCCCCTACCATCAGAACCCATATGTGTAGATAGGATTCCGCCTTCACTTACAGGTCCAATAACAGCTGCTCCAGCACCATCTCCAAATAATACTGCTGTTGACCTATCATTGTAGTTTAGAAACTTTGAGCAAGTTTCTGCTCCTATTACAAGTACATTTTTATAACAACCAGTTTCCACAAATTGCTTTGCAATAGTTACTCCATATACAAATCCAGAACAAGCTGCTGATATATCAAATGCAGTAGCATTCACTGCTCCTATTGCTTCTTGTACTATACATGCAGTTGAAGGCAAAGACATATCAGGAGTAATTGTTGCCAAAATAATCAACTCTATGTCCTCTACATTTAACTTTGCACACTCTATAGCTTTTAAAGCAGCCTTAGATGCTAGGTCAGAAGTCGCTTCATTATCTTCTACAAATCTTCTTTCCTTAATACCAGTTCTAGTGCTTATCCACTCATCTGATGTATCCATTATTTTTTCGAAGTGAAAATTATCATATGATTTCTCAGGTAGATAACTTCCCACACCTAATATTCCAGCCTTTGTATTCATTATATATTAAACCTCCAAAACGAGTTTATTCATCTTCGTTATTTTTATTTTCTTCATTATATTTACTTATAAATTGATTGATATCCTCAACAACTTTTCCTTTTGTAAATTTTATACCTTGATTTATAGCATTTTTTATAGCTTTAGCATCAGAGCTACCATGAGCCTTTATAACTCCTCCATTTAATCCTAGAAGTGGAGCTCCACCATACTCAGAATAATCTATAAAACTCTTTAATTTTTTTAAATCATCTTTTATAAGTAATGCTCCTATTTTGCTTTTTGTACTAGCCATAAAAGTTTCCTTTATAAGACTCATAACTGAAAGGGCTACCCCTTCAGCAGATTTAAGTAATATATTACCTGTAAATCCATCACAAATAATTATATCTGTATATGCATTTATAACCTCTCTAGCTTCTACATTCCCTATAAAATTTAAATCTAATTTTTTAATTTCCTCATATGATTTTTTAACTAAATCATTGCCTTTACCTTCTTCTAGTCCAACATTTGCTAGTGCCACTTTAGGATTTTCAAGTCCCAACACTTTTCTTGAGTAAATATTACTCATAGCTGCAAATTCAACTAGATTCTTAGATTTACAATCTGCATTCGCACCACAGTCTGCTATAAGTGTCATTCCTCGCTTTACATTTGGTATTGCTGAGCATAAGCAAGGTCTATCAATTCCTTTTATTCTACCGACTACAAATAATCCACCAGCAAGTAAAGCTCCTGTGTTTCCAGCTGATATTATAGCATCTGCCTTACCTTCTTTTACGAGGTTTAATGCTACTACCATAGATGAATCTTTTTTGCTTCTTATAGCCTTAACTGGTTTATCTTCATTTCCTATAATCTCAGTAGTATGAACTATTTCTAGTTTATTTTTATCAAATTCATAATTTGAAAATTCCTTTTCTAATAAATCTTTATCTCCTGTGATTATTAAATCTACTTGATATTCTTTTATAGCATTTACTGCGCCTTCTACATTAGATTTTGGTGCATTATCTCCACCCATTCCATCTATTACTATTTTCATGATTTTCCTCCTAATCTAACTCTTCAAAGATAAACTTCCCTCTAAATATTTGCTCTTGGGCTTTATTGTTGATAACAACTTTTACATAATGCTTTTTGTCTATATTTCTATACACTTCTGCTTTTGCTATAAGTCTGTCTTGTTGTTCTATCAACTTAAAACATTTTACATTTGCAACTCTCATAATAACTTTAGGTGCATCTATTATAGCCATTGCTAATGAATCTGCTAGAGAAAATATATACGTATCTTTCAAAGTATTAGTTTTAGAGTAAATCATGTCCTCTGTAACTTCTAACATAGATATACCTAATTGCCCTACAGATAAATCAATGATTTCGCCTGTAATTTCCTTTACTCCTAAAGTCTTTACTTTTGAACTCTGAGTTTCTGCTATTGATTTGACTCTTTCTCTTAGCTCTGGTATGTTTAGACTCATTCTATCTAATCTTATTGTCTGTATACTAACATTAAACAAACTTGATAATTCTTCATCAGTATAAAAAGGATCAGTCTTTAGCATATCTATAAGCTCTTGTTGTCTTTGGGCTTTACTCTTCTTTTTCATGTTCCCTCCAAATTTTATAGCTGTAATTAGTACCAGCTACTAATAGTAGTATATAGTAACACACAAAAATTTTCAATACTTATATTATTATTTTTCTAATTTTTAATATGCATAAAATCCATTTATTTCTCTAGTAAATCATCTTTTTTATATGTACAAAAAAACATGTAGAGTACACTCTACATGTTTTTTAGAAGCTATTACTTAGATACAACTTCTTTACCTTTATAATATCCACAGTCTGGACACACTCTATGTGGTAATTTTGGCTCATGACATTGTGGGCAACTTACAAATCCTGTTGCTTCCATCTTTGAGTTAGCTGCTCTTCTCATTTTTGTGTTTGATTTAGACGTTTTACGCTTTGGTACTGCCATTTACGCCACCTCCTTAGTCAAAATTTAATTAAATAAATCTTTTAATTTAGCAAAACGAGGATCTATGTATTCCTCATCGTTTGTAATTTCACTGCAAGAACATTCTTCTTTATTTAAGTTTGCTCCGCATCCTTGACAAAGACCTTTACAGTTTTCACTACAAAGAACTTTATGAGGCACATTAAAATCTAATGTCTGTTCTATTATATCAATAAGGTCGATTTCTTCACCATCGAATATAAAAGGATCAAACTCCTCAAATTCATCTTCATCATAATCTTCTTCTTTTACTAAAAAACCTTGTATAGAATACTCTAATGGTATTTCTACTTCTTTAAGACATCTTGAACAATTGTCAACAATTGTAAAATTAACATCTATATCTAGATACAAACCTTTATTAGTCTTTGATACTTTACCTTTTAAATTTACAGGTGATACTAATTTGTAAATCTCATCACAATAACTAATAGTATCAATTTTTTCACAAAAATTCAAGTCTATTTTGTCAGTTTCTTTTCTATTTATTTTTTCTATGCTAACTTTCATTAAGTTCACCTCAACATATCACCAAATTTATTATACAAATCTAGCATTTGTTTGTCAAGTATTTTTACTTGATAGGCATAAGTTTAATTAAATTATTTTACTAATCTTAATGTATCTCTAGCTATCATTAATTCTTCGTTAGTTGGTATTAAAAGCATTTTTACTTTAGAGTCATCAGTAGATATTACTGTTTCTTTTCCTCTAACATCATTAGCTTCCTTATCTAGTTTCATTCCTAAGAACTCCATATTAGAAGCTATGTCTGCTCTTATAGCCTTTCCATTTTCACCTACACCAGCAGTAAATACTACAACATCTAATCCATTCATTTCAGCAGCATAAGCACCTATATACTTTTGTACTTTTTTAACATAAGCTTCTAATGTTGCTTGAGCTCTTTCATCTCCATTTTTAGCTGCATCTTCTATATCTCTGAAATCACTAGAAATTCCAGTCATTCCATATACTCCAGATTCCTTGTTCATTAATTTATCTAATCCATCAGCATCTAAACCTTCTTTTCTCATTAAGAAAGGTAGTATAGCAGGGTCTATATCTCCACATCTAGTTCCCATTATTAATCCTTCTAATGGAGTGAATCCCATAGATGTATCTATACATCTTCCACCATCAACAGCAGCTATAGAAGCACCATTTCCTAAGTGACAAGTTACTATTTTTAAGTCTTTTATATCTTTTCCTAACATCTCTGCTGCTTTTTGAGATACATAGTTATGAGAAGTTCCATGGAACCCATATCTTCTTACTCCATATTTAGTATATAATTCATGAGGTAAACCATATAAGTATGAAGATTTAGGCATTGTTTGATGGAAAGCAGTATCAAATACTCCTACCATTGGTACACCTGGAAGTATAGCCTTACAAGCATCAATTCCCATTATGTTTGCTGGATTATGAAGTGGAGCTAAATCTATACATTCTTTTAAAGCTTCTTCTACTTCTGGAGTTATTACTACTGAAGTTGCAAATTTTTCTCCAGCATGAACAACTCTATGCCCTACTGCATCTATTTCTTTCATTTCTTTAACTGCACCAAATTCTGGGTGAGCAACAGCTTCTAATACTAATGCTATTGCATCTTTATGGTCTTTCATTGGTTGTTCAACAATGTATTTATCATCTCTTCCTGCTTTTTCATGTTTAAGTATAGAACCTTCGATTCCTATTCTTTCAACTAATCCTATACATAAAACTTCTTCATTACTCATATCTATTAATTGATATTTTAATGAAGAACTCCCACAGTTTAATACTAATATTTTCATTATTATTTCCTCCTTAGATTTTTATAAATGATATGTAATCAATTTTGATTCATAATAAATGTCTAAAAACTTATATTTTATTATTTTGTCATAGATATATTATTGTATACATTAAACGATTTTCATAAATAATATATCACCTTTTAATATAAAAGTATATACTTTTTTTTATATTATATCATATTTCTACTACGGCAAATTGTGTGTTTTAATAACAATTTATTAACAAATTAACTTAATGTAGATTATTCTTTCCCATTTGCTATAATAATATAATATAAAGGCTTAATAAAGTTATTTTAATAACACTTAACTGATTTCTTATTATGTAGTATTTCTACATTTTAACAAATTTTTTTATGTTTTTTAGCTAGGTAATTAAAAATTTAAATTTTATACATATTATAATAAATTACAATATAGATAAAATAAACAAAGGAAAAAGGAGCATTTTATGAATATACTTGGATTAATAGTTGAATATAACCCATTTCATAATGGACATATCTATCATTTATCTAAATCTATAGAAAAAACAAATGCAACACATACAGTGGCAATCATGAGTGGAAACTTTCTTCAAAGAGGTGAGCCCGCTTTATTTGATAAATATACTAGAGCAAAAATTGCTGTCGAAAATGGTGTAGACTTAGTTATAGAATTACCAACTATGTTTGCTTGCCAAAGTGCCGAAATTTTTTCTCATGGTGCCATCACAATTTTAAATTCTCTAAACTGCATAAGTTCTGTATGTTTTGGTAGTGAAGAGGGAAACACAGATATTCTTTATAGTATTGCAGAGATTTTAGCAAATGAGCCAAAAGAATTTAAATTACTTTTAAAAAAATATTTAGATGATGGTATGTTATTTCCAGTGGCTAGAGCTAATTCACTTTTTGATTATATACACCAATATGAAAACAACGACTTATCTCAAAAAACTACAAAAGAACAATTATTAAAAATATTAAATTCATCAAATAATATACTTGGTATAGAATATATAAAAAATCTTATCAATTTAAACAGCAATATAAAGCCATTTACTATTTCCAGAGTTCAGTCAGAGTACAACTCTAAAGAAATTAATAATAGTATTTGCTCTGCTACTGCTATAAGAACTTCACTTAAGGAAAATTGTAATATCTCTCAATTAAAAAAAGTTATTCCAGAAAAAACTTATAGTATATTAAACGAAAAAATAGATAATAAATTTTTTCCTATGTTTGATGAATTATTTTTTGATACTTTAAAGACAATCATACTTAGGGACATATCCAATTTAAAGGATTATTTTGAAGTAAATGAAGGTATAGAAAATAAAATTTACAAAGATATTTTTACATCTAATTCTTTATACGAATTACAATTATCAATTAAATCTAAGAGATATACTTTAACTAAAATCAAGAGAACTTTAAATAATATATTGTTAGGCATAAAAAAAAGCGATATTCACCTTGTAAAAGATATAGATATTGTTCCTTATATAAGAATACTTGCTTTTAATGACAAAGGTAGAGAAGTTCTAAAAGAGATAAAAAATAAATCTAACATAGACATAATAAATAAATTTTCAAATATATCATTTTCATTAGATGATGCTATTTTTAAAACACTTATAAGTTATGATATAAAATCTACAAATATATACAACTCAGTATATTATAGAAATAATCAAGGTTTAGTAAAAGGTCCTATGGACTTTTACACTCGTCCAATATATGTAAAATAAGTTTTTTAAATAACCTTATCAATTTTAAATAACCTCATTAAATTAATAAGATGTATTTATAATTACAAATATTTTTTATAGATAAAATACGCTTCACATGTGTATTCATATTTTTAGGATGGTAACACCAACTTAACTTAAATAATATTTCATATTTCTAAAGTTAAATAAACATTGCCATCCTAAAATCTTTATAAATAATATTAATATTTACAAATACTATTAACATTAAAAAGTAAATTTAAGTTATTAAATTTAAACCTGTTTTTTATAACTTTTATGTTTAAAAATAACATTTATATATTTAATATATTTTTCCTGGATTTAAAATATTTTTAGGGTCAAAAGCTATTTTTATATTTTTAATTAACATCATATAGGCATCTGATTTTGATTCATGTAAATACTCTTTTTTTGCATATCCTATACCATGTTCACCTGAGACTTGACCATTAAGTTCTCTAGATTTTTTATACATACACTCAAAAGCTTCTTTTAATCTTACTTTCCAGGTATGTTCATCCATACTATCTTTTAATATATATATGTGTAGATTTCCATCACCTGCATGACCAAAACTTTTTATTCTTATTTTTAACTCATCTTGAAGCTCATGAGTATATCTTATAAACTCTGCTACCTTGTCTCTTGGTACAACGACATCACATTCATCCATTTCTGTTGTAGATGCCTTTATAGCTTCTAAGAAAGCACCTCTGGCTGACCATATGGAATCATTTCTTTCTTGCGTATCTGATATAAATACATCTAATGCTCCATTTTCTAAACACAGATTAGCAACTTTTTCATATTCTTTTTCAATTTCTTCAATACTATTTCCATCAAACGTAAGTAGAAGATAAGCATCTGATGTATTATCTGGAAACTTTTTACCTAAAAATTCTTCCGCAGCCAATATTACATCTCTCTCCATAAATTCTATGGCTGTTGGTATTGATTTCGATTTTATTATTTTAGGAACAGTCTCTATTGCCATTGATAAATTAGGAAAAGGTATAAGTAAACTTACACTTTTCTTTGGTAAAGGAAGCAATTTTAATATCGCTTTTGTAACTATTCCTAAAGTTCCTTCTGAACCTATTAATAAATCTTTTATACTATATCCAGAACTATTTTTAACTACTTTTCCCCCTATATTTATAACTTCTCCATTTGGTAATACTACTTCAAGACCTCTAACATAATCTCTTGTAACACCATATTTTACTGCTCTCATTCCACCTGCATTAGTATTTATATTACCTGCTATTGTAGCACTCTTCTCACCTGGGTCAGGTGGATAAAATAAGTCTCTCTCTTGAACATATTGACCTATTGTCATAAGCAAAACTCCTGGTTCTACTGTCAATGTTAGATTTTCATAATCAACCTCAAGTATTTTATTCATTTTACATAGATTAATCATTATTCCACCATTTATGGCAACAGCAGCTCCTACAAGACCAGTTCCTTGTCCTCTTGGCGTAACTGGTATATTGTTTTCATATGCATATTTCATTATTTTAGATACTTGCTCGGTTTCAATCACATTTACTAAAACCTCAGGATATTTTTCTATTCCTCCAAGTTCATCATGTGAAAAATCTTCATTTATATCACTTCCAACTACTACATTTTCATCTCCACAAATATCTATTAAAAAATCTATATCTTTTTTATCAATTGATTTATACATCTCTATCCCCCTATTCAGCTGCTGATGCCACATATATTTGCTTATCATTTTTTTTATTTTCTATTTTTTTTATCAATTTAGGAATAATATCATAAATATCTCCTATTAAAGCTAAGTGTGCTACATCAAGTATAGGTGCCTTATCATCTTTATTTATAGCTACTATATAATCAGCTCCTTGCATTCCTGCAACAAATTGAACAGCTCCAGATACACCACAAGTTATTATTAATTTAGGCTTGACAGTTCTACCACTAAGACCTATTTGTTTTTTAGCATCTATCCAACCCGCTTCTATAATCGGTCTTGTTCCTGCTACTTGAGCATTTAACTTGTCAGCTAATTTATATATCATATCCATATCTTCCTGTTTCTTTATTGCTCTACTTGCAACTACTATTACTTCTGCTTCTTCAAGACCAACTTCTTTATTTTTTTCTTTTACACTCAGTACTTTAATCTTAGATTTTAATTCTTTTTTTTCTATTTCACATAAAGTTATTTTTCCTGTAGCATTTTCTACCTTTTCTGGAGCTGAAAATATTTTATATCTTACAGTGGCAAATTGAGGTCTATTATTGGGTGTATTTATGTGAGCCATTATATTTCCACCAAATGCTGGTCTTATCTGGTCTAAATCAGTGTTTGATTGCACATCAAGTATTGTACAATCTGCTGTAAGCCCTGTTTTAAATCTAGCAGCAAGCCTTGGAGCTAATGACCTACCTAATGTAGTTCCACCAACCAACATTATTGTTGGTTTTATTTTATTTATAAAGTTTTCTATTGCCTTTGCATATGGTTCTATCCTAAATTCTTTAAATTCATCTTCATCGTATACAAATACTTCATCAATACCATAGGAGATAAGATTCTTACATTTATCTTTTATATCTTTTCCTACAAATACACAATATACAGGTTGCTTTATTTTTGATGCCATTTTGCGAGCTTTTCCTATAAGTTCATATGTTACAGGATGTATATTTCCATTATGATGTTCTACATATACTGCCACTCCCTTCCATTCATCCTTATTTATTTTTGCTTTATTACTTTCTATAAATTCAAATGCACCTTTGGGTCCACTTTTGACACACAATTTGCACATCTTACAGCCAGCACTTATTTCTACCTTACCTGATTTTTCTTCTATAGCACCAAAAGGACAAATTTCTAGTACTCTTTTTAAATCAGTTATTTTATCTTGATTTACAACTATTTTTGACATTTCTTCTTCCCCCTTAGACTAATTTTAATTCCTCTAATTTATTTATAAGCACAGAACTTAACTCTTCTGGATTTCCTCTCATAATATTTTTATCTGTATTTGGCTTAGGAGGAAATATTCTTACAACTTGAGTAGGGGAACCATTTAATCCATAATTATCTTCGTCCTTATCTTCAAAATCATCTAAACTGTACACAGGTATTTTTCTTTCTTTAGTTTCTAACTTTAACTTAAATGAAGGCAATCTTGGTTGAAAAATATCTTTTTCTACTGTTATCAAACAAGGATACTCAATTTCACATACTTGTAAATCATTTGGCATATCTATTTCAACAACTATGCTTTTCTCTTTGATTTCAATTAATTTTGTAACATTAGTTACATGAGGTATATCTAAAAACTCGGCTACTTCAGGTCCAACCTGCGCTGTATCACCATCAGTAGTTTGTTTTCCACAAATTATTAAGTCTACTCTACCCATTTTTTTAATACCTTGCGATATAGTGTAAGAAGTTGCCAAGACATCTGCCCCTCCAAATCTTCTATCGCTTATTAAAGCTCCTTCATCTGCCCCCATCATAAAACTCTCTTCTATTACCTTCTTTGCTTGCGGAGGACCCATAGTAAGTACTTTTAAATTAGCTTTTATGTCGTTTTTTATTCTAAGTGCTGTTTCTAAAGCATATAAATCATAAGGATTCATTTTTGAATCTACTCCATCTCTTTTCAATACACCTGTGGATTCATCAACCTCTACTGTGGTTGTTCCAGGTACTTGTTTAATACATGTCAAAATTTCCATAAACTACACCCCTTTTTTATTTAACTATCACTGATACTCCATCAGGTATAACTGTAACTTTACTATCTTCACCGACTATATTAGTAGCCATCTCTAAAGCATCCTTAAAATTAAATGCATGTTTCATATGCATTTTATTTATCATTTCAGGACTACACTTATCTGTTACCATTATTACAGTATACTTAGATAGTATTCTTGCTAATATTTGAAATTCCCATTGGTCTGGAATTGTATCACATCTGTCAACACTTCTAATTTTTTCTAAAAGTTGTTTTGGAGAATCTGCATTTGCTACATTTTCATAAAAGGATTGACCTCCATGACCATCATTACATGCTGCAATCATTATTATTACTCCACCTTCTTTACAGGTAGCCTCTGCTGCTGTCATCCCCTTAACTGATTGATAAATATTTTGGTCTAATGGGTATCCACCATTTGTACTCACTACAATATCTGACTTTATGGAATTTACTTTTGAGAGTTCTGTTACAAATTCACAACCTCGGGTATGTGCTTTTTCGACATCACCAGCAAATGATGCTATTACTTTTTTCTCTTTATCTATTACAACATTCAATATAAATGCTAGTTTAGCAACCTTAGCTGCATATACCATATCTTCATGAATAGGATTATTTTTTAATTTTCCAGTTCTCGAATTGTCACTATCTATAAAATCACTACAATGGTTATACATTATAGTCTTTGCAGAGGCTATTCCTGGAAGTACACTTTTTCTTCCTCCTGAGAAACCTGCAAAAAAGTGTGGTTCTATAAAACCTTCTGCGATTAAAAGTTCTGCATCATATGCAAGTTTATTTATATATAAATCCCCACCTGAAGGTAATACACCGACCTTGCACATAGCTTCATCATCAGTAGATATATGCATGATTATTTCTTCATTATCTACAATTTCTTCTCCCATCTTATAAACTAATTCTTCTCTTGTACTTGGCCTATGAAAACCAGTTGCTACTATAATCTTCACATCAATTTTAGGATTAGCTTTCCTAATTCTTCTTAAAAGAATTGGCATAGTTACTTTACTTGGAACAGGTCTTGTATGGTCACTTGTAATTATGACTACATTCTTTTTTCCTTTAACTAACTCTTCCAATGATAAAGAGCCTATTGGATTATTCATAGATTCTTCAACTATTTCTTCTTGTGTCTTATGTTCTACATAATTATCCGATTTTGATTCCAAGACACCAAGAAAACGTTTGTTAGGTATTTCTAAAATCATTCCTTGCTTTGAATAAGGTACTTTTAACTTTACCATCTTTAATCTCCCATTATAATAAACTATAAAATTGGTATGTGGTCATACCAGTTTTACATTTATATAATAGTACCATTATCTTCTATTTGCAAGAATAATTTATTTTATAACAAATTTTTAATTTTCATTTTTTCTGTAGTTTTTACTTATAAATCTCATATGCTCTTTCGCTTTTTCATGTGCAAGTTCAGTATTGTTTTCTATAACTGCCTTATATATAGCTTCATGTTGCTTAAGCAAGATAGTTTCATTTAAAGGTTCTGCAATTATCTTCTCTCTTGCATCCTCTATAAATCCATCAAACAATTTTGAGGCTGTTATAAAAAGACTTTGAATTAAATAATTTTTACTTATTGTAGCCAATTTGCTGTGAAATTTTTGATCTAATAAAACCAAAATTTGATTATTATCTTTTTTATTGGTTTCTATTCTCATTTCATCTATTATACTTTTTAATTCTATAGATTCAGAAGAAGTTATTCTCTTTGAAGCAAGTTTTGCAATCTCAATTTCTAAAATTATTCTAAGCTCTAGTATGTCTTCAAGTGTACCATTATTCAGTTTAAAAATCATAGATAAAGGTTCTATTAAAGTTTTTTCTATATTTGTGCATATAAAATTACCCTCACCTTGTTTACTTTCTATCACACCCATAGTTTCTAAAACCCTGATAGCTTCTCTAATAGAGGTTCTACTTACATTCATTTGTTCAGATAATTCTCTTTCAGATAGTAGTTTATCACCCTTTTTTAACTCTCCATTTAATATTTTATATTGAATTTGCTCAATTACTTGTTCATAAACTTTTTTACTAGCTATACTATTAAACATTTTTTCCTCCCATGTAGTAGTCGTTGTTATAATATATATCTATTATATATCTTAAGCCATTACATTCATATATTTTTGTTACTTTTAATATAATATCTTATAACTCAAATTTACAGGTGATATTATGAAAAAAAATAAAATTATTGGTTTTTTCGCTCCAGCTATCATAGTTGGGGTTCTAGTTTTAGGCATTATCTTATACCCAAATGAAGCTATAAAATCTGCAAGAGAGGGTTTTTCCATATGGTCTAATGTTCTAGTCCCATCGCTACTCCCTTTTATAATTGGTGCAAACCTAATTGTTGATTTAAAAATAGTAGATATTATAGGGTTTATTATTAATCCCATAACTAGACTTGTGTTTAATGTATCAGGAAAAAGTGCTTTAGCTTTTGCAATATCAGCAGTATCTGGTTATCCAGTGGGAGCAAGTCTAGCTTCTGAATTTAGAAGCAATAAACAGATTTCTAAGCATGAAGCCCAAAGACTGGTATCTTTTTGTTCTACATCAGGACCTTTATTTATAATAGGCTCAGTTGGTACAGGTATGTTTCAAAATTCAAATTTAGGTTACTTGATGATTTTATGCCATTACTTGGGAACTATATTGGTTGGTCTTTTTTTCAGAAATTATGGAAATGAAAATCTTCCAAAGACAAAATTAGATTTAAAAACAAACATAAAAAACATAATTAATATTAGAAGTTCTAGTGGTAATGGTTTTTTTGTTCTATTTGGAAATGCTGTCTTTAATGGAGTAAATACATTACTTACAGTTGGTGGATTTGTAATTGTTTTTTCGGTAGTATTTAAAATACTATCACTATTTAATGTAATCTCTTTAATAGCATCAGTTATATATTTACCACTTTCACTTTTAGGTGTCAATAAGGAGCTCTGTCAAGCATTTGTAAGCGGTCTATTTGAAATCACAATTGGTTGTAATAAGGTATCTAGTATAACAAGTGCCCCAGAAATCCTAAGAGCATCTTTGGCTAGTTTTCTGATAGGATTTAGCGGATTGTCCATACTAGCTCAATGTTGTACATTTTTATCAAAAACAGATATAGACTTAAAATTATACATATTAAGTAAGTTTGCACATGGACTTTTAGCAGGTTTATTTATTTTTATACTTTATCCTATTGCAAACTCTACTGTATTAGTTTCTAGCTTTGCTGATACATATAATGTTATATATAATAACTTAATTTGGTTCTATTATCTTAGCTATTATGACACTATTCTTCAAATTGTAATAATAATCTACTTAATTTCAGCTTTATTTGTTGCTAAAAAACACATGAGAAATTTATCTACAAGTGGAAAATTAATTAGATATAAAAATACTTTTTTTATAAAAAACTTATTTCGAAAAAAATAAAATGTATAAAAATTAACTAAATGCTTCCATTTTCTAATTATATTTGTCATAATCTTAATAACCTTTTTAATTACTTTATCAGCATAGTTATTTCATCACAATTTTGATAATTTTTTATAACAATATTTTTCAAAAATTCTCCTTAATCACATATAGCACACTTATATAAAGTAATTGGTATATTTTTCCAATATATAATATTTCATTTATATTATATAATAAATACCGACCTAAACTTATCAAATCAAACTAAGAGGAGTGGTTGAAAATGGCAACAAGACCTATAGAAATAGACGAATATAAAAAGATAATGGAACTACTACATACGGGCTTTATTTATAGTGAAAATGGCGTTGAAAAAAGATTTAGAAAGAATCCTAAGGTTGCATTAGCACTAATGTTAGAAGCTAATTTAGGTCTAAGAATATCAGATATTTTAAGATTAAAAATAGGTAATTTTAAAGGTAATATGTTGGAAATAAATGAAAAAAAGACAGGTAAACTACAGTATAGACCTGTTAACAAAAATATAATTGAATCTATAAATGAACATGCAAGAAAGTATAATCTTAAATCAGATGACTACTTAGTAAATATAAAGACAAAAGCTATCCAGAAACAATTGAGAATAATTTGTAAATACTTAAATTTGTATAACATAAGCACACATAGCTTTAGAAAGCTCTATGCTACTACTCAATTTGAAAAGAGTAACAATAACTTAGAATTAGTTAAGGAACTCTTAAACCATAGCTCTGTAGCCACTACACAGCGATATATAAGGGTAACTCAGCAAGCTATTAACGAGGCGAGTGAAAATTTTTTTATTGAATAAGTAAAATGTTATAATCTATCTATTTTTCTATTATCTTATTAAGTCACCAGCTGTTAAAAAGGTGAAGAAAAACAAAATAAACTTTTTGTTTTTCTTCACCTTTAAATTTTTACAGTCATTACATAGATATTTTAATCTACTTTTAATAGTTTTTTAACTGACTTACTATATTCATTTCTCTTTACATCTTCTAAGAACCTATCAATTTCATGTTCTGATTTTGCATTTATAAAAATAGCAAATTCTTCTTCATCTATAATATTATAGCTATCTACATATTTATCTAAACATTTTAAAATTCCATCTTTATTATATTCACTAAATCTAACTACTGCACTACATTCATCTTCTATAAGCCCACTCAAATCCAATTTACCTTTTGAAAAAGACTTTATATTTGAACTCCTATTATCTATTATATCTATGATATCAGCATAAACAGCACTTCCTGTTGCACCTCTTCCAGCACCCTTACCTACAAAAGAAAGTTCTCCTACAGAATCTCCCACTATAATTACTACATTAAACTCATTATCTATTTTAGACAGCATATTATCATTATCCACCAATGCAGGTCTAACAAATCCACTTACTTCTCCCAATTCATATTTACTTCTAGCAACTAATTTTATCTTACAATTTAATTTCTTAGCATATTCTATATCCTTTTCATCTATTGAAGTTATTCCTTCTAATAACAAATCTTTCCAATACACTATTTTCCCATAAGATAAAGTAGATAATATAGATAGTTTTCTAGCACTATCATATCCTAATACATCTGCATCTGGATTAACTTCTGCAAATCCTAGTTCTTGTGCTTGTTTTAAAGCTACATCATATGGTAAATTTTCATCATACATCTTTGATAATATAAAGTTGCATGTTCCATTTAAAATAGCATTTATACTTTTTATATTATTACCTTCTAATGATTCTATTAATGGCTTTAAAACTGGAATACCACCTGCTACTGATGCTTCAAATTTAATGCTAACATCATTTAAGTTAGCCAGCTCTATAAGGTCACTACCTCTTTCAGCTAATAAATCTTTATTTGCTGTTACTACATGTATTTTTTTATTTAGAGCTCTTGTTACATAATCAAGAGCTGGATTTAGTCCTCCAATTACTTCAACTAATATATCAACATCTTTGTTAAATATATCTTCTATATCTGTTGTTACCTTATCAAAATATCTCTTTGATTTATGTTTCTCTTTATTTTTAACTAAAATTCCAGCTATTTCTATTTCTCTTTTTAAAGTATTATTCTCTATTAAATCTATTAATCCACTTCCTACTGTTCCATACCCTAGTATTCCTATCTTCACTGTTACATACCCCCATCACTTTTGATTATATTAATTTATTTATATATATAAATATGCCAATTAAAAAAGCTTGAGTATAAACTCAAGCCATATGACGGGTTTATACTCATCTTTCAGCGTAATTGCTGCAGGATTTAGCACCAATGTATATTAAAATATACTGGT
This sequence comes from Clostridioides sp. ES-S-0006-03, assembly GCF_020662275.1. Taxonomy (NCBI): domain Bacteria; kingdom Bacillati; phylum Bacillota; class Clostridia; order Peptostreptococcales; family Peptostreptococcaceae; genus Clostridioides; species Clostridioides sp. ES-S-0006-03. Next base: position 113,322 of record NZ_JADGMM010000005.1, on the reverse strand, counting down.
TGCCGGGCTTCATAGGGCCAGTCCCTCTGCCTCTCTTGATAAGATTGCTAATTTAAATTTATTGTTAATAGTATAATACAATTTTTCCCAATTGTCACTATATTTTTTAACTTATTTCTTCTAAAATAATCTAATTAATTATCTAACTGCTCTTTTAGTTGGTTTACCTTTTTTTGTAACATTGTTATTTTTTACCTTAGCTTTTGCCTGTTCATGACCTGGAAAAAGTATCTTGGGCTCATCAATATTTCTCTTGTAAATAGTAAACTTAAAACCAATAGCTTGAACAAACTCTGCTCTTAAAGCTTCACATACTGCATTAGCAGTTTCTTTAGCATCAAGACCTGCATTTTCTAGTATAGTAACCTTTACTAGTTCTCTAACTCTTAGCATATCCTCTAATTGCTCTAAAAAGCTTTCTGTAACGCCTTCCTTACCAATTTGTGTAGTAGGCTTTAAAGTATTTGCTAAAGATCTTAAATATGCTCTTTGCTTTCCTTTTAACATATTATCACCTCTATAATTCTATATCAAAATTAATTGTAAAATTCAAATTCCAATTCGTAAATTCTAACTACATCCCCATCTTCAATTCCCATCTCTCTAAGCCTATCAAATACACCTTGACTTTCCATAGCTTTTTGGAAATATTGAAGTGATTCCATATCATCAAAATTTACAGAATACATTATTCTTCTAAGTGCCTTACCTGTAACTACATATACACCATCTTCAACATCTATGTTCAATCCTTCTTCTGTTCCAATATCAAGTTCTGGTCTATACATTTCTTCTTCTGAAACTAATTCCACATCTTCTACTTCTTTTAACATTTTAGAAACGTAGGCAATTACATCATCTATTCCTTGACGAGTTGCTGCAGACATCTTAAATACTGTATATCCTCTACCTTCTAATTCGTCCTTAAATTTTTCAAATTGGCTTTCATCTTCCAATATATCAAATTTATTTGCAACTACAACCTGAGGTCTTGTTGAAAGCTTCTCATTATATAATTTAAGTTCATCATTTATTTTGTCAAAATCCTCAATTGGGTCTCTACCTTCCAGTCCAGATATATCTACAATATGTATCAATACCTTAGTTCTCTCAACATGTCTTAAGAATTCATGACCTAATCCTATACCTTCAGAAGCACCCTCTATAATTCCAGGTATATCAGCAAGTACAAAACTATCTCCAAACTTAGTTTGAACAACACCTAAATTTGGTGTCAATGTTGTAAAATGATAGTTTGCAATTTTGGGCTTAGCTTTGGTTACAACTGATAAAAATGTTGACTTACCTACATTTGGAAATCCTAAAAGACCTACATCTGCTATCATTTTAAGTTCAAGAGTTATCCATCTTTCTTCTCCATCTGTACCAGACTTTGCAAAAGCTGGAGCTTGTCTTACTGCATTTGCAAAGTGTTGATTACCTTTACCACCTATACCACCTTTTGCAACTACTGCTGTATCTCCTTCTTTCTTTAAATCTGCTAGTACAAGACCTGTAGCTTCATCTCTTATTACTGTACCTGCTGGTACTTTTAATATTAAGCTTTCTCCATTTTTACCAGCCCTTTTACCTTTGCTACCGTCGCCACCGTGTTGAGCTTGATATTTTTTCTGGTATTTAAAGTCCATTAATGTTCTAAGACCTAAATCAACTTCAAATATGATGCTCGCTCCACGACCACCATCTCCACCATCTGGCCCACCAGCTGGAACATATTTTTCTTTTCTAAATGCTACCGAACCATTTCCACCATTTCCAGCTTTTACAAATATTCTCGCTTTATCTATAAACAAATTCTTCACCTACTTAATTAAAAACTTTTAATTAGCTTTACCAAAAATACTATTATAAATTCATCAGTATTATAAGAAAAAGGAGTGCATCAACACTCCTTTTATGTATATTACTCAGCTATTGCTACTGGATATATACTAACTTTTTTTCTCTTCTTGTCTTTTCTTTCGAATTTAACAGTACCATCAACTAATGCAAATAAAGTATCATCGCTACCTTTTCCAACATTAGTTCCTGGATGTATTTTAGTTCCTCTTTGTCTAACTATTATACTTCCAGCAGTTACTAATTGCCCATCGAATCTCTTAACACCTAATCTTTTAGATATAGAATCTCTACCATTTTTAGAAGAACCTACCCCTTTTTTAGATGCTAATAATTGTAAATTCATGTTTAACATATGGAGTCACCCCCTACTTTTTTAAAATTTTTATATTTTTTGGGTATTCCCGTTTAATTTCTTCAACCGCTAATTGAAAGTGATTTAGTAATAACTGTGCATCTTTTAGATATGCATCTTTAACTATACATTCTATATGCCCTTCTTCTCCTACTACCTTTTCAAATTCAATCTTTTGTAACTTGTCTAAAGAGTTTATAACTGCAATAGCATTAGACGTAACTGCAGAACAGACTATATCATAGCCTATTTCAGCAAAATCAGCATGTCCCTTTAAACAAAAACCTTGCAACAAGAAATCATCATTATAATAATATTTAACCTTTATCATAACTAGTCCAATAATTAAGCGTTGATTTTCTCTACAACTATCTTAGTATATGATTGACGATGTCCTTGTTTTCTTCTGTAATCTTTTTTTGCTTTATACTTGAAAACTATAACTTTCTTAGCTTTACCTTGTTCAACAACTTTTGCTTGAACAGATGCTCCTTCTACTACTGGAGAACCTAATTTTAATTCTCCATCTTTAGAGCAAGCTAATACTTCGTTTAAAGTAACAACATCACCTGCGTTAGCTTCTAACTTTTCAACGAATAATACATCACCTTCAGAAACTTTATATTGCTTTCCACCAGTCTTTACTATAGCGTACATTAAATACACCTCCTCGGTCTCAAACTCGCCAGTACAAGGTACTTCATTAGAAGATTTAGACCTTTACTGTGCGGCATTACAATTATTAATTATAAAATATTTACATTTTATTGTCAACTATTTTATCAAAAATAACATTTGTTTTGTTGTGTTTTAATGCGCAGTTTGCGTTTAAAGAAATTTTCATATTATATTTTTCACCAATTTTATCAATTATATCCATATAATCTTCTTTTATTTGTTTAAAAACAAAATCATTGAATTCTATTATTACGTTTTTATAAACTGTATGCTCACTTATTCTCATAATTTCTTTTTCGACACTATCCACTATATGATGTATAGATTTTATAGTTTTCGTTCCATCACAGCATGGGCAAGCCATTAAATAATACTTATCAATAGACTCTTTTTCTCTTCGTCTTGCAACTTCTACTAAGCCAAGTTTTGTCATTCCTAACACTTCAGCTTTTCTCTTATCTTTACTAAACTCTTCCTCTAGTATGTGTAATACCTCATTTTGATATTTCTTTTTATACATATCAATAAAATCAATTATTATTATTCCAGCTATATCTCTAATTCTAAGCTGTCTCACAATTTCCTTTGCAGCTTCAATATTTGTTTTATAAACAGTCTCATCAAGTTTACCAGTTCCAACAAACTTACCTGTATTTACATCTATAACAGTAAGAGCTTCTGTTTTTTCTATTATTAAATAACCACCACTCTTTAACCATACTTTTTCATTTAATAATTTTTCTATTTGAGATTCTATTCTATATAAATCAAATACATCTTTATTTTCTTCAAGGTATAATTTATCAATATAATCATTATTTATAAGCTTCAAAATAGGTTTTAATTCATGATATTTATCATAATTATTGATAATTATAGACTCAATCTCATCATTTACATTATCTTTTACATATTTAGTTGCAAAATCTAAGGACTTATATAATAGCTTTGGTCCCATACCAAGTTTATATTCTTTTAAAATATTATCATACTTTAATTTTAACTCTTCTATATCTTTTTTTATTTCATCATGAGTACAGCCTTGAGCTTCAGTTCTTATTATTAATCCCAAGTTTTCTTTATTCACTGCTTTTGTGATTTTTTTTAATCTAAATCTTTCTCTTTCATCAGTAATCTTATTTGATATAGTAGTTCTGTCGTTGGAAGGTATATAGACAATATACCTTCCAGATATACTAATTTCAGTATTTAATTTTGCACCCTTAGTACCAATTTCTTCTTTATTTACTTGAACCAAAATCTCTTGCCCAGATTTTATGGTACTTTCTTTTTTTAACTGTAAATAAGCAAGTTTCTTAAATCCAATATCTACAAAACATGCTTCTATTCCTGGTATAACTTTTTTTACAATTCCACGATATATATTGGATACAGTTTTTTTATTTAAGTTATCTTCAACAAAAAGTTCTACTAACTTTCCCTCTTCAAGCACTGCTGTTTTCTGAGACCCTATTAAGGACTCAATAACTATCTTCTTCACAACTTCACCTCTCACGAACTTACATAGGAGTCACTAATTCCCCATCTTCTAATACATATAAATCTCTTCTCAATATATCAACTTCTAATGGGTCAATATCCAGTTCAAACATCTCTAACATTTTAGGAATAAGTATATTAGTATTTAAATTAGTTTTTGAACCTGTAGCTATAGTAGCAGTAAGAGTGATATGCTCATCTTCTAAATTTAAAACATCAAAAGTTCTTATCATGGGTCTTATATCAACTTCAACCAATTTTCCTTTTTTATTCTTTTTTGTTATGATTATCTCTTTATTATTCATAAAGTCAATTACTTTTCTTTTTACAAACTCTTTAGTCAAAGGCCTTTTTAAATCTATATTAAACAGATACTCTCCATAATCTATTACGGAAGAAAGAGAAGATGTCTGTCTATCAATTTCCTTTGCTTTAATAAATTCTATCCCCTCTGGAAGCTGAACTGACACTTTATCTAAAAACTCATCTACCAATAAATCATCTTCTATCTCAATATCCACATACTCGCCTTGGCTTTCTGTCCCTAATGCTAAAGCATTACCATAACTCATCTTAGGATGAGGGTTAAACCCTTGAGAATGTGATAAATTTATTTCAGCTCTCCTAAATGCTCTTTGTAATAATCTTTGAAGGTCAAGATGTGATATATATATCATATCACCTTCTTTTTTAAATTTGACTCTAATTATTTTACTCATATTAACAAAGCCCCCTTCCTATATCATGTATATTTATTCCACAACCATTACAATTATGTCTGCAATCAGAAGTGATTTTTTCTTTTTTAGCATTTTCATCTTCTCTAATCAAGAATTTTTTACTTACACCTACATCTATATGGTCCCAAGGGAATACCTCTTCATATCCTCTATTTCTATGTGCATAGAAGTCTATAGAAAGATTGTTTTTTTCCATAGCTTCCTTCCATATATCTAAACTGAAGTGTTCTGCCCAGCCATCAAATTTTGCACCTAATTTAAATGCATCATATATAACTTTTCCTATCTTTCTATCTCCTCTAGCTACTACAGCTTCCATCAAGCTAGTCTTTGAATCGTGATAGTTATATTTTATGTTGTTATTTCTCAATTTATTGACTAAATGTCTTTGCTTATCAACTACTTCCTCTGTTGTATCTTGACCATGCCATTGGAACGGTGTAAATGGTTTTGGTACAAATGTAGATGTACTTACTGTAACACTAAAACTTCTTTTTAGCTTACCTCCATTTACTTTTCTATAAATATCAATAACTTTATAAGCTAATTTGGCTATTCCATCCAAATCATCATAAGTTTCAGTTGGCAAACCAATCATAAAGTATAGTTTAACACTATTCCATCCCATTTCGAAAGCTCTTTTTGTTGCATTTTCTAAGTCTTCTTCTGTAACACCTTTATTTATAACGTCTCTAAGTCTCTGAGTTCCTGCCTCTGGAGCAAAAGTAAGTCCAGATTTTCTTACTTGTTGTATTTTATCAGCAATCTCCATTGAGAAATTGTCTAGTCTAAGCGATGGAAGTGAAATTCCTATATTATTAGATGCATATTCATCTACTAAATAATCAGTAAGCTCAGACAACTTACTATAGTCACTTGTACTAAGTGATGATAATGATATTTCATCATATCCAGTATTCTTAACTAATTTGTCAAGTATCTCTTTAAGTCTTTCAACACTCTTTTCTCTTATTGGTCTGTATATCATACCAGCTTGACAAAATCTGCATCCTCTTGTACAGCCTCTAAACAATTCTAACACTATTCTATCATGAACAGTATCTATATAAGGTACTATTAATTTTTCTGGATAATCTACAGTTTCAACATTTTTTATTATCCTCTTAGTAGGACTCTTAGTAACCCCTTCTCTATTAGGAGTTACACTTTGAACTGTACCATCTTCATTGTATTTAACATCATAAAAACTTGGTATGTATACTCCTTCTATACTTGATATTCTGTATAAAAAATCACCTCTAGTTGTTTTATTTTTCTTCCACTCTTTATACTCATTTACTACTTCTAAGTTAACTTCTTCACCTTCACCTAATATTACTATATCTACAAAATCTGCTAAAGGTTCCGAATTATAAGCACAAGGACCTCCAACCATTATAAATGGGTCTTCCAATTTTCTTTCTTCTTTTAATATTGGTATATTGGCTAAATCTAATATATTTAAGATATTAGTGTATGAAAGTTCATATTGAAGTGTAAAAGTAACAAAATCAAAGTTTGTTATAGGCTCTCTTGACTCTAATGCAAATAATGGTATATTTTTTTCTCTCATTATATTTTCCATGTCAACAGCAGGAGAATATACTCTCTCACAAAATACATCTTCATCTTTGTTTATTACATCGTATAATATATGACTTCCTAAGTGACTCATCCCAACTTCATACAGGTCTGGAAAACAATGTGCATATCTTATCAATTCACTATTGCTAGTATCTTTATGAATTGAATTTATTTCATTCCCAAGATATCTAGCAGGCTTTTCTACTTTTTTTAAGATTTTTTTCAAGTCTACTTTATTCATTTATTAAAATTCCTCCAAACAAGTTCTTTATTTTTATTCTTATTTATAAGTAATATTATACACGATAAAATATTTTCTATCAAAAATATAACTAAAATATTGAATTTAAAATCTATATTATTCACAAAATAGTATATCTAAAAATATTTTCTATTAAATTTTTATTAAAATACAGATTTTTTACCAAATATGATATATTATAAACATAAAACTATGTTTTTGATGACTTATAATGACATCTTTTGTTTCACTGACCTCAAAATGGGGTATGTTATTTATATAATGATAATTTTTAGGAGGGTTAAAAATGAGTAAAGTTTTCGAAGTAAAAAAAGATATCTACTTTACTGGCGTAGTAGATGAAGGTTTAAAAGTATTCGACATAATAATGGAAACAGAGTTTGGGACAACTTATAATTCTTACTTAATAAAGGACGAAAAAACGGTTTTATTTGATACAGTAAAAGCAAATTTTAAGGATGAATTTTTAAGTAATTTATCAGAAGTTACTGATATAGCTAAAATTGACTATGTTGTAGTCCATCACACAGAGCCAGACCATGCTGGTAGTTTAAAATACTTATTAGATTTAAATCCTAATATAGAAGTTTATTGTACTAAAGCTGCTAAATTATACTTAGATGGTCAAATAAATAGACCTTTTAATTGTCATGTAATAAAAGATGGTGAAGTTTTAAATATCGGTAAGAGAAATCTTAAATTTATAACTGCTCCATTCTTACATTGGGTTGATACAATGTTTACTTACATTGAAGAGGACAAGACTCTTTTAACTTGTGACGCATTTGGTTGTCATTTTGCAAGTGTTGATTCAGAAGTAGTAAACAGTGAAGATTATCTAAAATCAGCTAAACATTACTATGATTGCATAGTTAAGCCATTTGCTAAGCACGTGTTGAGTGCTGTAGACAAGGTTGTAGGGCTAAACTTAGAATTTGATACTATATTAACTTCTCATGGTCCAATGCTTACTAAAGACCCAATGGCTGCTGTAAAGAGATATGTTGAGTGGTCTACAGAAGCTATTAATACAACTAATCAAAATCAAGTTTCTATATTCTACTTATCAGCTTATAGCAATACTTTAGAAATGGCTAAAAAGATAAAAGAGGGACTTGATAAAGAAGGTGCAAAAGCTGAATTATATGATTTAGAAAATATGACATTAACAGAAATGCATGATACATTAGTAGTATCAAAAGTAATACTATTAGGTTCTCCAACTATAAATAAAACAATGGTTAAACCTATGTGGGATTTATTCTCTGTTATAGACCCAATGGCTAACCAAGGTAAGATAGCAGGAGTATTTGGTTCATTTGGTTGGAGTGGTGAAGGTATAACTATGGCTGAAACTTTACTTAAAGCTATGACATTCAAAATGCCTGTAGAATCTCTTAAGAAAAAATTCTTCCCTAGTGAGGAAACATTAAAAGAATGTATGGAGTTTGGTGCAGAATTTGCAAAATTAGTTAAATAGTTATTTTTATTTAAATGACATATATCTATAGTCCATCATTTAAATTATATAAAAAAACTCACATTAGAGTTTTTATCTTATAGAACAAATTAAAATGAGGTAGCTATTTTAGCTACCTCTTAATTTTATATATTATTTACTTTTATTAAACACGTTGACTTTTGCTCTTCCTAACTTCTCTCCATGATAGTTCTCCCCTATCAAGAGCTTTTATAAATATTTCTGCAGAAGCTAGATTTGTAGCTATTGGAACATGGTACACATCACAAAGTCTTATCAAAGCTTGTATATCTGTCTCATGAGGTTGAGATGTAAGTGGGTCTCTTAAAAAGATAACTAAATCTATTTCTTGTGTTACGATTAAAGAACCTATTTGCTGGTCTCCACCTAAAGGTCCAGATGCCAATCTAGTAATCTTTAATTCAGTTTCATCCATTATTCTTTTTCCTGTAGTTCCAGTTGCATATAGTCCATATTTTTTTAAAATTGATTCATAACCTATACAAAATCCTACTATGGTATTTTTCATTTGGTCATGTGCTACTAATGCTATATTCATTATACTCAATCTCCTCAATTTATGTTTAGAACTCTTACACTTAGAAATTTATTTTCTTTCTTCTCATACACACATTTAGTACTAATCCTAGATTGGCTAAAGATGTTAATAGTGAACTTCCTCCATAACTTACAAAAGGTAATGTTACTCCTGTTACTGGAATTAACGCAACAGTCATAGCAATATTTTGAATTATCTGGTAAGCAAACATACCCATAACACCAACTACAATGAGGGTCCCATAAAAATCCTTAGCATCTCTTGCAATTGCTAAAATCCGTAATAAAAATATTGCAAATAAGATTATAAGCACTGTCATTCCTATTACACCAAGTTCTTCACCCACAACAGCAAATATAAAGTCACTATCTTGTACTGGTAAGAAATCTTCTTGGTTTTGACTTCCATTATACAGACCTTTTCCAGTCATACCACCAGAGCCTATTGCTATCAAAGATTGCATAACCTGATAGTTTCCTTTTAAGGTTACATCTTCTGGATTTAGGAAGGCTTCTATTCTTACTTTTTGATGGTCTGCCATCATTAAATACATCAATGGCATTGATACCAAGAGTATTATTATTCCTCTTTTTATTAGCTTAGAACTAAGACCTGCTGTAAACAGCATTGCAAATACCATACAACAAAATACAATTCCTGTTCCTAAGTCTGGTTGAGCAAGTAGTAATCCAATGAATGGGAGAGAATAAACTACAACAGGTATAACCTCTTTTAATGTATTTAATTTATCCTTCTTTGTCTCAAGTATCTTTGCATAACTAAGTATAAATGTTAATTTTACTATTTCAGAAGTCTGCAAATCAAGTGGACCTAAGTTAATCCAAGACCTCGCACCGCCTTTTTCAGTACCAATTCCAGGTAATAAAACTACAGCTAATAAAACAAGGCTTATTATATAAAGAGCCTTATAGTACCTTCCTAGAAGATTATAATCAAAAAATAGTATTACTATAATCATTCCTATTCCAAGCACAAAAGCTAGTCCTTGCTTAACTAATTGATTATATGAACCTGTAGAATTAGCATGTGTTGCACTACTAAGTATAACAAGCCCAAAAATAAAGATAGCTAATACTGTAACTATAAGTTTCCAGTCTAACTGTTTTATCAACTTAATTGTCGACTTATAATTAATATTGATTTTTTTCAAAGAATCACCGTCTTTCTATCTTTAAACATATAATTAAATAAAAGGGGCATATACCAATAAGGATATCCCCCTTTTAAGCACTAATTACATACATCTATCTTTAATATTCTTTAATGGTATATTAGCAACTAATGCAGATACAGGTTTGTCATCATGTTCACCTCTGCATTTAGACATTTTGATTTCAAGGCCATCTTCTTCTATTTCTGCATAGTTGGCTATTACTTTTAAAATATCTGTTTTTATCATCTCTAAAAGTTGTGGTGAACAATCTACTCTATCATGAACTAAAACTAGTTTTAACCTCTCTTTAGCAACAGATTTACTAGTTTTAGCTTCGTTAGAAAAAACTCTAAATAAATCTAACACAGATGTATCCTCCTTTGCTACTTAGCCATGCTAAACATTTTTTTTAGTCTACCAAAGAATCCATCTTCAACTTCAAGTTCAAGTAGAGGAACTTCTTCATTTAGTATCCTTTTTGCGATATTTTTGTATGCTTGACCAGCAAGAGATTTTGAATCAAGTATTGCTGGTTCACCTTTATTTGTTGATATAATTATACTTTCATCATCAGGAACAAGACCTAATAAATCTATTGCTAGTATCTCTATTATATCTTGTTTGTCCATCATGTCTCCACGCTTAACCATATCATTTCTAATTCTATTTATAACTAATCTTATTTCTTTTATTTCATTTGCTTCTAATAGACCTATTATTCTATCTGCATCTCTTACTGCTGATATCTCTGGATTTGTAACCACAATAGCTCTATCTGCACCTGCTATTGCATTTTTAAATCCTTGTTCAATACCTGCTGGGCAGTCTATTATTACATACTCGAAAGATTCTTTCAATTTTTCACATAGGTCAACCATTTGCTCAACTGATACAGCGTTTTTATCCCTAGTTTGTGCTGCTGGTAATAAATATAGATTATCAAATCTTTTGTCTTTTATTAGAGCTTGCTTAAGCCTACAAGTTCCTTCAACAACGTCTACTATGTCATAAACTATTCGATTTTCAAGACCCATTACTACATCTAAATTTCTAAGTCCAATATCTGCATCTACAACTACAGTTTTTTTATTTTCTAGGCTTAGCGCAGTTCCTAAGTTTGCTGCGGTAGTAGTTTTTCCAACTCCACCTTTACCGGATGTTATAACTATAACTTCGCTCATAATACTACCCCCTATTTTTCTTTCTATTTGTCCAACTTTGACAAATAGCTTTCGATTACAATTCTTCCATTACTCACAAAGGCTATTTCTGGGCTAATTTCTGATTCAATTTCATAATTTTCTTCATCATCTGGAGCTTCTGCAATATTATCTGCTATTTGCAATATTTTTGGATTAAGATTTCCAGCAACAACATAGGCAAACTCATTGCCCTCTGAACCTGCATGCACAAAACCTTCTATTTTCCCCATTACAAAAACATTTCCTCCTGCTACAACCTTAGCGCCAGCATTTATATCTCCCATAACAACTGTATTTGATTTTGAAATGACCTTTGAACCAGGTCTCATATCATTTAATATGACTACATCGCCTTCAAATTCAATATTTTCGCCAGATCTTAGGGTATTGACATATTTTGTTTGAAAATTATTATTTTCTTCAATTTTTTGATCTTCAACAAATTCCACATCAAATCTAGAAGTAATTCCTTCTTTTAATTCTAGAATCTCCATGTCAGTTAAATAATCACTGTTAATTTTACTAATTTTAGCACCATTAAAAAAACCAACATACGCTTCCAATTTGTTTATTATATTTTCTTGTATTTCTTCAAATGGAGCTTCTCTTTTTATATTTACTATTATCCCTCTTTTATTACCCTTGAACTCTACTAGTTCTTGACTACAAATTTCTCTTAAAGACATAACAACCTCCAGAGTGATATATCATTTATATTCTTCAAATGCGCTTTAAACCCTTTTATTTTTTCTACATAAAGCTAAAGTTTATAAATGGATTTAACTTATCTATTGATTTGTGACTCGAAATTTATATTTTCGTCAGAAGAATTATTAACATCATCCGTCTTGTTGTCTTTTTTGCCATTAGTTGGCTCTAATCCCATATATGTTCCAATAACTTCTCTAGTTGGTAAAAGTGAGAATACACTTGAATCACCTTGAGGAATTACACATACAACAGCTATTTCTGGGTCATCTGCTGGTGCAAATGCAACAGTCCATGTAAAAGAACCATAATCTGCTTTAAACTTATCTATTTGGTCATCTGTTATTTTTGGATTTAATTCTTTTATAGCTTTTCTTAAATATGAAGAATTCACTTTATCAGTATCCTCTAATTTAACTTTTACTCCATCTTCTAATTCTTCTTCTAATTTCTTTCTTTCTTCGTCTTTTAAATCTTTATTTTCTAGTTTTTTCTTTATTTCTTTTTCTTTAGCTAATGAAAGTTCTTTTTCTTTTTCTGCCTTCATCTTATCAGCCATTTTAATTGCATCATTTAGATTAACATTATAAGATGACATATGACTCTTTAAATATTCATATTCATTATCTGTAGGTATTTTACCACTTTTCTCAGCTGTACCAGTCTTTGCTGCTACATCTATTGGGAAATCAGCAAAAGCACTTTTTGCTGTACCTTGTCTAGCAACCAATTTCATACCTTTTGTTAGTTCCTTTAGATTGTCTGGATTTTTGAAAGGTATTTTTTCCACTTTCTTTTGGTCATTAATTTTTACTGATGAATAATCACTTGAAACAGCTCTATCAACTACAGATAATTCTACTAAATTACCTCCATTTGCTATAGCAGCTACGTATCTTGATATTTGAGCTGGTGTATAGGCATTTTCACCTTGCCCTATAGCTAAGTTGAATGTATCAGCAGTACTCCATTTTGCAAAGTTAAAGTAACTAAATACCGCCATATCCGCTACATCTTCCACTCTATTTTCTTTAACATCCAATTTTTTCAATCTATTCATCGTTTCTACTCTACCAGGAGTTTTCTTTTCAGCTGCCCAACTTACAATTTCATCAATTCTTTTTTCGTATTCTTTAGGATTTTTATCTCTAGTTATATCAACAAAGTCATTGGCCATTTCTCTATCTAAAGCTGATTTTAACAATGCTTGTGTTGATTTTAATTTATCCTCTGTGCTAGGCACCTTACCTGCTCTTTCTTCTACTTCGTCTTCAAGCCCAGTATTTTCATCTAATCCAAATAGTTTTGCATACTCAAGTATCTTATTTGCATTCATATCTATACCAATACTTTTTCCATCTGGCCATGTCTTACCTGTACCAATAGTTGCCATATATATGTTACAAGACTCTTGTATAGCTTTATATAAATTTGTCATACCATGATTTCCTCTACCATGGTTCCACACATAGTCCCCAAATGATTTTTTCCCTAGCATAATAACTCCAGGGTCATTTATAGTGAAATTTGGATTTAGACCATTTTCTAAAGCTGCCATTGAGGTTACCATCTTAAATGAAGAACCTGGCTGGAATTCCCCTTGTGTAACTAAGTTTAATAGTGGACTTCCTGCTAGTAAGTCATTTGGATTCTTTGGTTGTAGTGCTTTATAGTCTTCTGTAGAAATACCCTTTGCAAATTTATTTGGGTCATAGTCAGGATAACTTGATGAAGCTAAAACCTCTCCATTTTTAACATCAATAGCTATAAGAGCTGCTGATTGTGCCTTTCCTGCATATGCACTAATTGGCTTATCCCCAAACTTACTTTTAAAAGTACCTCCTTTTGAAGCAACTTCTATTATCTGTTTTAATGCATTATCTGAAACTTCTTGTAAATCTTTATCTAATGTAAGGTATACAGTATCTCCTGATTTAGGTTTTTTGGATTCAATCTCTTTACTGATTCTACCCAATGCATCAACTTTAACCATTTTATAACCATCAGTTCCTCTTAGCTTGCTTTCATTACTTTTTTCTACTCCTGCAAGACCTACCATATCTCCTGTTTTATATCCTTTTTGTAGATATGATTCTATTTGAGTTGATGGCATTTTTCCTACATATCCTAACATATGTGAAGCTAAAGTTCCATTAGGATAATATCTTACTGGTTCAACTGCTACTGAAACACCAACAAGGTCCATAGCACTTTCCTCAATCTGTGCAATGGTAGTTTCTCCTACATCTTTTGCAATTGTTACTGGATTATATTGAGAATATCCTTTTGATTTTATTAAATCTCTTACAACCATTATTTTTCTTGCATCTTCATTACTTAAACTTTTATCAATCTTAAATGCATCGCTATTTCTTACTTTTTCAAACGCTTTTTCAGCACTTAAATTAGTCTCTTTTATTTTATAACTGGCCAACCAATCTCTCTTATCTCTCTCTGCTGTAAACATCCATTTACTAACTAAAATAGGAGGATAGTATCCATTTTCATTTAGTTTTGCTTGTAATTTTGTTGCATCTAACCTTTTATCTTCTTGAGACAAGATTCCTGCTGATATAAGTTTATCTACCAAGTAATAAAAACTCTCTTTAGCATTATAATCACTTGGTATTCCATTTTCTGATTTATATTCTCTAATCTCTCTGTCATATGTATAATAGTACTTTCCATTTTCTACATATATAGGAAATTCATCTACATATTCTTCACCATTTTTCTCAAGTAAATTTATAAGCTTCAATGATATTTCATTTGCTCTTGAACGCTTATTAGCATCTTTTTTATTAATATCGTTACCTGAAACTTGAACAGTAAATAAATTTTTATTTCCTGCTAGCAATCTTCCATATCTATCTTTTATTTCTCCTCTTGGAGCCTCTATTGCCAATTTTTTATATGTTTTATTTTCAGCTAACTCATTGTAGTATTCATATTTAAATGTAGTCATGTAGACTATTTTTACTAAAATAGCTAAAAATATCACGCTTATGACTATTTTCATTATTTTAAATCTATCAACTTGTTTATTTTCTTCCATGAAATCACCAACTAATCTTCTTTAAGTTTTAAAACTGCTCTTTTAGACAAGCGATATATTATTAAACCAATTAAACTATTCACTATTGGTGCTACTAGTAGACCCTTTACTAAAAGTGTTGATATGCTATAGCTTTGATAGATTATACTAGATGTACCTATATTGACAATTGAATCAATTAAACTTCCTATTAAAACCAAAACGAAAGTAATAATATAGCTACCTTTATATAGTTGATCCCTCATGTGTCCAATCGCATATGCAATAACAAACAAAACTAATGCATTTACACCAAGAATTCCACCAATGGTTATGTCCTTAATAAGCCCTATTATGGCTGCTATAATCCCACCTTCTAATTCATCCAAATAAAGAGAAATTATAGTTACATATATAAGAACTAAGTTAAAGCTTATTCCAAAAATATTTATATAATTTGTTATACTATTTTCTATAGTCATAACCACAATACCCAATAGACAAAGTAAAACTTTTTTCATTGTTTTTTATCCCCTTTATCCTATATTTCTTGGTTCTATGACTACAACGTCATCTATATTCTTAAAATCAACATAAGGTTTTACAACTACATATTTTAGTGATTTATCTTTATCATCAATTACCTTTTCAACCTCACCAATTGGTATGCCTTCTGGGAAAAATCCAAGACCAGATGTTGTTATTATATCTCCTTGAATTACATTATATGATGAGTCAAACATATAACCTTGTAAATAACCTTTACTATTATAACTATCCTTATTGTCTAAAGTAGTATTTTGAGTAATTGCTCCTTTAGCACTAGCATTTTTTGCTAATTTAAAACTTACAGATGATTTAGAATCTAATAGTGAAATTGCCTTACTATAATCGTTGGAAACTTCATAAACTATACCAACTAGACCACTGCCATTCATAACTATACTTTCTTTTTTTACACCTGAATTTTTTCCCGCACCTATTATAAAACTCTCATACCAGTTTCCATCATTTTTACCTACAACACTTGTAGAAATACTTGTTGCTTTATATTTTTCTTCTACAAAGCTAAGTGTCTTCTTTAATTCTTCTAATGATTCTGTCTTGTCTAATTTGGTATTTAAAGCTATAACATCTTTTTTAAGCTTTTCATTTTCTGATTCTAATTTTTTTACCTTTTCAGAGTTATCTCTATAATTTAAGATATCTTTAAAACCATTTTTTATAAATGAAAATCCATCATTTATTCCTTTTCCTACACTTGTAATAGCATCTGATGCTACACCTAAGTTTACTGGGCTTCCACTTGAAAACTTACCAATTGATATACCCACAATTCCAATTAAAGTGATAGCAACTACGCCCGTTGCTATCACTTTAACATTAATCCTTTTTTTCTCATTTTTATTCTTGTCAAATCTCAAGGCCATCACCAACTTCTAATTTTTAGCATTCATCATTAATACTTTTTCAAAAATTTCTTGGTCTTCAACAGATTTTCCTGTTCCAAGTGCAACACAATCAAGAGGAGCTTCTGCTATTTGAACAGACATTCCTGTTTCTTGTGTAATAAGTTTATCAAGACCTCTAAGTAAAGCTCCTCCTCCTGTTAGCATTATTCCGTTTTCCATTATGTCTGATGCTAATTCTGGTGGAGTCTTTTCTAATGTAGATTTTATAGCATCTACTATTGAACTCACAGGCTCTTTTAATGCTTCTCTAACTTCTGTAGAACATATTTCTATTGTTTTAGGTAACCCTGATATTAAATCTCTACCTCTTATTTGCATATTTATTTCTTCATCATCTTTAAATGTAGAACCTATGCTAATTTTAACATTTTCAGCAGTTCTTTCACCTATCATAAGATTATATTCTTTTTTTACATAGGCAACTATAGACTCGTCAAATTCGTCTCCACCAATTCTTATAGATTTAGCAGTAACAATTCCTCCTAGAGATATTACAGCTATTTCTGAAGTACCTCCACCGATATCAACTACCATATTACCTTCTGGCTCTTCAACCTTTAATCCAGCTCCTATAGCCGCTGCCATTGGTTCCTCTATAAGAAATGCATCTTTAGCACCAGCTTGTCTTGCAGCCTCTTCTATAGCTCTCTTTTCAACTTCTGTAACTCCAAAAGGAACACATATAGCTATTCTTGGACTTACAACACCTTTTTTATCAGCTGCTTTTTGTATAAAGTAACTAATCATTGATTGAGTTATATCAAAGTCAGCTATTACTCCATCTTTCATTGGTCTTATAGCTACTATATTTCCTGGTGTTCTACCTATCATTTTTTTAGCTTCTTCACCTACTGCTAAAACTTCTTTACTGTCATCTCTTATTGCAACAACTGAGGGTTCTCTAACAACAATACCTTGTCCTTTTATGTAAACTAATGTATTTGCAGTCCCTAAATCTATTCCCATATCCTTTGTCATCTTGTTAAAACTAAAAAAACCTCTTTTTTCTTTCTTTTTTTCCTTAGCCATGATTTTACTCCTTCCTACTAATTAAGAATCATGTTTAAAACATTCTCCTACTATTTTATCACATATAAAGTCAAATTATCATATTTTCTTTAAAGCTAAAGTATAATCCATCTCCAATTATTATATGGTCAATTATTTCAATCCCAATTATTTCTCCACATTTAATAAGTCTTGATGTAATATTTTTATCTTCCTTTGATGGTTCTACACTTCCTGAGGGGTGATTATGCATCACTATTATTTTACTTGCACTTCTCTTTATAGCTTCTTTAAAAACTTCTCTAGGATGGACTAATGATGAGTTTAAAGTCCCTACAGATATATCTACATCAGATATTATCTCATTTTTTGTATTTAAAAGAACTGCCTTAAAAACCTCTTTTTTCAAATACCTCAGACTATTCATATAATATTTATGTATATCCCAAGGATTTTTTATTTTATACTTCATAGGTTTAAAACTAGCTACTCTAAAGCCTAGTTCTAAAGCTGCTTTAATTTGGGCTGATTTTGACAATCCAATTCCATCTATATTACACAGCTCCTCTATTGTCATTTCCTCTAAATGTCTAATACCCTGAATATCTTTATTTATTATATAGTTGGCTAACTCGATTGCATTTTTATGTTTGTTACCAGTTCTTAAAAGTATAGCCAACAATTCAGCATTTGATAAGCTTTCTACTCCTTCAGCAAGCATCTTTTCTCTGGGTCTTTCCTCTAGTGCCATTTCTTTTACCTTAATGGTTGAATTAAATGACTTTTTCAGATAAATCACACTCCATAAAAAAGATTTATATTAAAATGTTCCTTTAACAAGTCACCTAACTTTGAAATTGGAAGTCCAACTATATTAAAATAATCGCCTCTAATCTCTTCAACTAGCAAAGCTCCATATCCTTGTATTCCATAAGCTCCTGCTTTGTCAAATGACTCTTTAGTTTTCAGATAATCCTCAATATCTTTTTCTGATAACGTTTTAAATTTTACATTGCTGATTACATAGTCAATTATTTTTTTATCTTTGCACAAGTTTATTAAGCTAATACCTGTTATGACTTGATGCTCTCTTCCAGATAGTCTACTTAGCATGTCTCTTGCACAAGACTCATCTTTAGGCTTTCCTAAAATAGCATTATCTAAAACAACAACAGTATCAGCTCCAATAACAACATCTTTCTTATGTTTAGATGCTACAAACATACTTTTTTCAAAAGCTAATCTCATAACTAAATGTTTTGGTGCTTCACCTTCCAATATAATCTCATCAATTTCACTTTTAATTATATCAAATCTTACATTTGTATTCTCTAGAATTTCTTTCCTTCTTGGAGAGGCTGATGCCAAGATTATATTCATTTATTCACCTCATTTGTACGTAATTTGTACCTATTTAGTCTATCACTATATTGTAAAAAATTCAACAGAAATGTCGAACCTTTTTTGTTACACTATTGTTATATTTATTACCAATAAAATAAATATACATAAAATAGAGGTATGGAAATTATTCCATACCTCTGTTTTATGTACTCATTAGAGATATGGAAATTATTCCATATCTTTATTTTGTCCATATTACAAAATTTTAATAGCTTTCTTTGGACATTTTTCCATACATAAATGGCATCCTACACATTTGTCTGCATCTACCTTATGTTTTTCTTTTAATTCACCTTCTATTGCATCAAACTTACATTGTTTTTTGCACACTGTACATCCCACACAAAGTTCTTGGTCAATAGTAACTTTCTTTCTTTTAGCTATATCACCTGATATTACTTTTGTAGGGCATTTTTCTACACATTGCATACAACCTACACACTTACTAGGGTCTATTTTAGCTATTTTGTTTTCAAATATTATTGCATCAAATTTACAAGCTTTTACACACATTCCACAACCAATACATCCAGCAGTACATTTTTCTTTAACAGCTTTACCAAATTCTTTGCTATTACATTCTACAACTATTGATTGGCTTTCTGGTTTTGTAATTATTATACCCTTAGGGCATGCTTCTTTACATTTTCCACAGTTAACACATTTTTCTTCATCTATTACTGCTACTCCATCAACTATAGAAATAGCATCAAATTTACAAACAGTCTTACATGTTCCAAGACCTAAACATCCAAACTTACACATTTTAGCTCCTGAATTTAAAACATTTGCTGCTCTACAATCAGATATTCCTTCATACTCATATTTATCTTTTGCACTTGAGCAAGTTCCTTTGCAAATAACTTTTGCTACTTGTTTTTCACCTGCTTCAGCACTTACGCCCATTATTTCTCCAACTTTTGCACCAACATCTGCTCCACCTACAGGGCAACCATTAACTGGTGCTTTTCCTTCAACTATCGCACTTGCAAGACCTCCACATCCTGGGAATCCACAACCACCACAGTTAGCACCTGGAAGTACTCCTAGTATAGCTTCCACTCTTTCGTCTACTTCTACAGCAAACTTTTTAGATGCAAAATCTAATACTATCCCGAAGATTAAGCCCATAACTCCTAAAACTAATACAGCTGTAAGTATCACTATTTTCACCCCTCTTTTTTATAGCTTTATAAGTCCTGTAAATCCTAAGAAAGCTATTGACATTAAACTTGCTGATATAAGTGTTATAGGGAAACCTTTAAACGCTTCTGGTATATCAGCTAATTCTAGTCTTTCTCTTATACCTGCGAATATTACTATTGCTAAAGTAAATCCAGCTCCTGCTCCAAATCCGTTTATTATTGTTTCTACTAAATTATAACTTTTTTGAACATTAACTAGAGCTATACCAAGAACTGCACAGTTTGTAGTTATAAGAGGTAGATAAACTCCTAATGCTTGATATAAAGATGGACTCATCTTTTGAATTACCATTTCAACGAACTGAACTATAGAAGCTATAACCAATATAAAAGCTATTGTTTGTAAAAATTCAGTTCCAGTCTTTACTAATAAAATTTGTATAAAATAAGTTATAATTGAAGCTAGAGTTAGAACGAATGTAACTGCAACTCCCATCCCTACTGCTGTATCAACTTTCTTAGAAACTCCTAAGAAAGGACATATACCCAAGAACTGAGATGTTATAACGTTATTAACAAGAACGATACTTAAAAATAAAAGTATTAAATTCATTTATTACACCTCCACTACGCTTTTTTACTTCTTAATTTATTAAATCCTGCAAATAAGAATCCTAATGTTAAGAATGCACCTGGTGGTAATATAAATATTAATACTGGTTGGAAAGATGCTCCAAATAGTGTCATTCCAAATAAACTACCATTTCCAAGTAATTCTCTTACTGCACCTATTACTGTAAGAGCAACAGTAAATCCAAGACCTTGACCTACACCATCAACAATTGAAGCTAGTGGACCAGTTTTAAAAGCAAAACTTTCTGCACGAGCTAGTATTAAACAGTTAACAACTATTAATGGTATATATATACCAAGAGCCTTATCAAGAGCAGGAACATATGCTTTTAAAACCATTCCTACTATTGTAACAAATGTAGCTATAATGACTACAAATATAGGTATTCTTATCTTATCTGGTGTGATTTTTCTTAGTAATGATATAACTAAATTTGCACATATTAAAACTGCTGCTGTTGAAAGACCCATACCGATTCCATTTATTGCTGAAGTTGTAACGGCTAGTGTTGGACACATACCTATAACTTGCACAAATGTTGGGTTCTCATCTATTAGCCCATTTTTAAATACTTTAGCTAAATTCATAATTAACCCTCCTTATTTATTAAGAGCACTATTGAAGACATCTATTGCAGCATTTACTCCTGTAGTAACTGCTGTAGATGTAATAGTTGCACCTGATATTGCTAATATTTGATTTTCTGCTGTTGTGCTTCCTTTTGCTACTTCAAGAGGTTCAGCAGTTTTTCCTTTGTATTGACCTTTAAATGCATCATCTTTAGCTTTTGCTCCAAGTCCTGCTGTCTCTGACATATTACCAATATCAACACCTGTAACTTGGCCATCAGCTGATATACCTACCATAACTTCAATTTCTCCACCATAGCCACTTGGTTTAGCTTTTAAAGTATATCCTACTACCTCAGAACCATCTAGCCCTTCATATACTTCAGCTATAAGACCATCTCCAAGGTCTTTATAAGTACTTTCCTTCATTTCTTTAAATTCTTTTGCTTCTGGAAGTACTGCTTTTCTAAGTTCATTGTTTGCTTGTATATTTCTTTGTTCTATTACTGGAGCTGTAACTTGATTTGTAGCTCCAAGTGCTAATGAGGCTATTGCACTTATAGCAAGTAAAGTTCCACCTAGTCTTACCATACTATTCATTATTTAGCCACCTCCCCAAACACTCTGTTTCTAACAAACTTATCTATAAGTGGTGCAAGACAGTTTACTAGTAGTATTGAGTAAGATACACCTTCTGGATATCCACCATACATTCTTATAACAGTTGTTATAAGACCAGCTAATACAGCGTATATTATTTGACCTTTCTTAGTCATAGGCGAAGTTGTATAATCCGTAAGCATGAAGAATCCACCTAACATAAGTCCTCCAGCAAACAGTTGATATATTGCAAAATTTATATTAAATCCACCTAAAAGGAATGTTAATATAAATACAGTTGCTATGTAAAATACTGGGATAACATAATTTATTATGCCTTTATACATTAGGTATACTCCACCTAATAATAATAATATTGCTGATGTCTCACCTATACATCCACCAATATTACCAATCATCATATCAGCGAGACTAATTCCATTGCTAGAAAGGTCTGCTAATCCTGCTGCTCCATTTTTCAAAAAGCTTAATGGTGTTGCAGTAGTAACTGCATCTAAATTTTTACCTATCCAGTTAACACCTGGTTGAGTCCAAGCAGTCATTGCTACTGGAAATGATGCTAATAAAAATGCTCTTGCAGCAAGTGCTGGATTGACAAAGTTACATCCAATTCCACCAAATACCATTTTAACTACTAATATTGCAAATATTCCTCCTACTAGACACATCCACCAAGGAAGTGATGCTGGTACGTTAAATGCTAATAATAATCCTGTTACAACAGCTGAAAAATCTCCTATAGTACTTTTATGCTTCATAAGTTTTTGATATAAAAATTCAGTACCTACTGTACCAAGTATACAAAAAAACATAGCACTCAATGCATTAAGTCTAAAGAAGTATACTCCTGCTACTGCTGCTGGAAGGAGTGCTATAATAACTTGTTTCATTATATATGAAGTATCTTCATTACTTCTCACATGAGGAGAAGATGATACTATCAACTTATTTTCCATCGTTTTTCCCCCTTAACTTTCTTTATTTCTGAGCAGCTTGCTTTCTTCTCTTTGCTCCTATTTCTCTTTTTGCTGATCTTATAGATTGAAGTAATGGTCTTCTTGCTGGACAAATAAATGAACAAGACCCACATTCTATACAATCCATAGCTCTATGATATTCAGCTGTGTCATAATCTTCCTTCAAAGAATATGCACTTATGAAAAGTGGTTGTAAGAATGATGGACATACATCTGTACATCTTCCACATCTTAAACAATTTTGAACATCTGGTGTACGTGATTCTTCTTCATCTAAACATAAAATCCCTGAAGAACCTTTATTAGTTGCTATTTCAGTAGTATATTGAGCTATCCCCATCATAGGTCCACCCATTATCACTTTACCAACTTTTTTATCTTCTTTAAAACCACCACATTGGTCTATTATTTCTGAGACTAATGTCCCAACTTTTGTTATTAGGTTTTTAGGTTCTTTGATACAGCTACCTGTTATTGTAGTAATTCTTTCTACCAAAGGCATACCTGTTTTAATAGATTTAGCTATTTGAGCTGCTGTGGCAACGTTGTCAACAACTGCACCTGCTGCTATTGGCAATCCGCCTGATGGAACTTCCTTACCTGTACACGCATAAATAAGTTGTTTTTCTGCTCCTTGTGGATATTTCACTTGAAGGCCAACAACTTCGATTTCACTATAATCTTTAGCTACATTTTGAATGGCTTCTATAGCATCTGGTTTATTTGTTTCAATTCCTATAAATCCTTTTTTAACATCTAATACTTTCATTAATGCTCTTAAACCAAATACAACATCTTCTGGATTTTCCACCATTAATCTGTGGTCTGCAGTTAAATATGGTTCACATTCTGCCCCATTTAATATAACTACTTCTGCTTTACTGTCTGGTGGAGGAGATACTTTTACATGGTTAGGGAATGTAGCTCCACCCATACCTACTATTCCTGCCTCTTTTATGATACCTACTATATCTTCTTTGCTCAAATCCTCTAACTGACCTTTTGGTTGAACACTTTCATGTAATTCTTCCTTAAAGTCATTTTCGATAACTACACATTGAGCTGAACCACCTGGTACTTCATGTTGTTCAATAGCAATAACTTTACCTGATACTGAAGAATGAACGTTACATGAAACGAAACCTTGCTGTTCACCTATTTTTTGCCCAAACTTTACTTCATCACCAACTTCAACAATAGGTTTAGCTGGTGCCCCTATATGTTGTTGAAGAGGAATGTAAACTATCTTTGGAGCTTGAGCTTTTTCAAGTGCCTTTGTGTTAGAGTACTCTTTTCTATATGGAGGATGTATCCCTCCCTTAAAAGTTAAGAGTTTCATTGTTTTACCCCCTTATCTATAAAAAAACATTTTTTCTGCCTTCTATAAGTATACTATATATATTAAAAAATCTTAACAATTGTTAAAAAAATATCCCTATTTTTATAATTTATTTTATAAATCAACGCCTCTTTATTAAGTTAAAACGAGGAAAAGGATTGTCTTATTAAACAATCCTTTTCCTATAGCTTTCTAAAGTCTAAATTTTCTGTATTTTATTTTATGGAATTTATGAACAAAGAATACTCTTGCATAGATGATAAAAGTAGACTTTTACTTACACTATATTTTTCTTCATTTGCTGCTTTTGAGGCAGTATCAATTTTTTCGTTTATGTTCTTTACATAGTCAATCAAATTATCTTTAAATAAACTCATTTCAGAATAATCAATCTTTTCAGCTTCTTTTGATATATTTTGTGATATTGCCTTTCTATTTGTCAAAATAGTATTATATTTTTCCATATCTACATTATTTTCATCATTCGACCAAAAACTTGATTCTTCTTTAAAGTTTGTTATTAATTTATTTAATTCTTTGGATATACTATCTATATAAGCATAATTACTTGTATATTCTAAAGATAGCATAGGTGCATCTAAATGAGATAAAAACGCATCTGGAAATACTTTTCTTATAGAACTCATATGTTTTCTAACTTCATTTTCATCAAAAGAAGAGTATGTTTGTATTTTTTTTACTCCATCCTTCTCCATAACTGAAAAAGGTATATCACTACTAACTAATGATGTTTGTATTTTTTTCAAATCGTCATCATTATCTATTGCAGCAACTTGGATAGTATATATATCCCATCCTTCAATAGTAGCTAATTTTACTTCTTCTGGTTCCTTGGTATTATTTACTGCTTTTTCTGAATTATTATTTTGATTATTATTTGAATTGGTTTGTGATTTAGATTTTTTTCCATTTTTTATGGCATTTAGTTCATCAGATATATCTTTATAAGTTATATCTGATGAACTATTTAGAAATGGTATTTTAGCTGATATATACTCTAACATCTTGCTATCTTTTATTTTTGTATAAGAATAATAGCCAATCAAACATAAACAAGCAATAGTTATTATATACTTACGCACATCTATCTTATGTCTATTATTATTAAATCCTCTGTATATCGTCTTTCTTCTATTCATTAGTTTGTCCCCTCCCAAAATTATATTATTAATAAAGTATATTTTTAAGAGTCTCAATTTATGAATAGAAAACTTATTTATTTTAATTTTTTAATAAAAATTATATCTACGAAGCAAATCTTCTTGCTCCAAGCAATGCTTTAGACCAATATGAAGTAGTCAAATTGTCTACTTTAACCTTATTAGGATTAGTTTGAGTTCCACTACAATGTATAAACTTACTATTGCCTACATATATACCTACATGGTTCGTTGCTCCATCTCCGTCAGTATCAAAGTAAACTAAATCTCCTGGTGCATAGTTACCCATAGAAACTGCACTTCCAAATTGAGCTTGCTCTCTAGAAACTCTTGGTATAGAAAGTCCAACTGAGTGTTTAAAAACATACTGTGTAAATCCAGAACAATCAAACTTATCTGGACCAGATGCTCCCCATTGATATGGTATTCCAATAAGTGTATATGCAAAATCTACTACTTTTGAACCATTTACAGTCGATTTATCTGAATTTCCAATAGATGAAGAATTTGAATTACTATTAGATTGGGAATTATTATTAGATGATGAATTAGAGTTTTCTTTTAATCCTTCAGTAGTCTCAGAAATATAACTAGAACTTACCCATCCAGTTGTCCCATTTGATAATTTTACTTTATACCATCCATTACTTTTAGCTTTTAACTCAACAACATCTCCACCATTTAATTTTCCGATTACAGAATAGCTTGTCCCAGGACCACTTCTTACATTTAAACTTACAGTAGATGTTACTTTTCCCTTCTTGCCTTCAAGTGATACTTCACTAGATTGATTTTTATCAGTGTTGTTATTATTAGTAGTATTACTTGAATTAGAATCATTTGTTCCAACATCTTCTGATGTTTTTGAGATATACTGACTACTAGCCCATCCAGTAACTCCATTTGATAGCTTTATTTTATACCATCCATTACTTTGTTCTAATAACTTTACTACATCTCCATTATTTGCTTTACCAACTAATGAGTAGTTTGTACCTGCACCACTTCTTATATTTAATCTAGAACTGACATTTACTTTTCCATTCCCACTAATAGATGTTCCACTTGATGTTGAATTATTTTGATTCGAAGTACTTCCAGATGAACCACTCGTTGATATGTATTTTGAACTTCCCCAGCCAACAACAGAACTTGACACTCTTACTTTATACCAACCATTAGATTTTTCTAAAATTTCTACAGTTTTTCCCTTATATAACTTTGCTACTTTGTCACAATCAGCACTTGGCCCGCTTCTTATATTTAAAGCACTAGCTGTCACAACTCCCTTTTCAAGAGCACTTGCATGTATGGAACTAACAGATACTGCTACTGCTCCAATCCCTAAAGCCGTTATAGCTTTCTTCACTACTATCACTCCCCCCAACATATTTTTATAATCATAAATTTGTACCACTATTATCCATTTTTAACAACTATATTTTAATGATAACTTATTCTATTATTAATTGTAAAGAAATTATAATTATATTATTAAAATTAATGATTCTTAGGAAGTATTTCAATCCAATAATTATCTGGGTCCGCTATAAAATAAATTCCCATACTTTCATTTTCAAAACATATACAATCTAAGTCTTTATGAAGTTTTTTTGCCTCATCAAACTCTTCAACTTCTAAAGCCAAATGGAACTCATTATCCCCTAAATTATATGGTCTATCCCAATCTCTAAGCCAAGTTAACTCTAATGTATGGCTAGTAATCCCATCTCCTAAATAAACTAGTATAAAACTTCCATCTTCTGCTTCTTTACGCTTTACTTCTTTTAGACCTAAAGCTTTATCATAAAAATTCAAACTTTTTTCTAAGTTAGTAACATTAAAATTGTTATGGCAAAAACTAAACTTCATTTTGAAATCACTCTCCAATTTTTACTTTTTTTATATTATATCATTATTATAACTTTATTTAAATCAAATTAAGTTAAAAATTTGAATAATACTACGTAATACTTAAGTAGCATTAAATTATTTAAAAGAATATGTCAAAAAAAGAATAAGTTCTATTAAACACATGAAAAAATTGTACTCAAGTTATCTTGATTGTGTAAAATAATAGAACTTATTTTTTTAATTTTTATATTTAATTTTTAATTTTTTCTTTTATAATATAGTTTATTACTTTTTTTCTAATATCTTCAGCACTATAATCATCCTCTATTTCTATATCTAAAAGTTTTGCTATTGATTTCATATCTTCCCTAGTTTTTGACCTATAGCTTGATATCAGTTCATCTTTTATTTTCTCAGGTTCTAAAAGATATTCTTCATCTCCTCTTTTGAAAGTAACATATTTTTGAGCATATGAATTTCTATTATAGTATATATACCTTGATATTTTTCTTAAAATCTGATTATATGAAAGTCGCTTATTAACATTAAGCTTTAAGTACTCTGAAAAAGCAAATAGCTCTTTTTTTGATTTAAATAATGTTTCTTTTTTGATAGTTCTTGATATCGAAGTTACACTTTCTTGATATGCACACTTTTTTAACATTTTTAAATATACTCTATTAAGACCAATACTTTGATTGAATTTTTTTATATTATTATTAATAACTTTATCCAAATTACCTTCAAAGTATTTTTTTGCTCCTTTTTGTGATACATAACTCTCAAGTTCTTTGTGGGCCATATCAAGTATCATTTTTTTTAAATCTTCTTTATATCCCCTAGACTCCATGATACTCCCTCCCTTAGCTATTTATAGTATATTCAAAAAGTTTACGAAATGTGAATCTTTCTCGAAATTTTTTACTTTTTATGTATATATTAATTTAAAAGGGGAGATAATAGTAATGTAAAATCAAACATACTCAATCTCCCCCATTTTTAGACCTCTATTACTCCCCCAATAGAGGTCTTTTTTTATTTTATTATTTTTTATTCAATTCCTTTTAATTCAAAACCTAACTCTGCTATTACTTCTTTTAACTTATCAACTGATACATCATCTTTCATATCTACAGATGCACATTTATTTTCCAAATCTACATCTAAAACTTCAACACCATCTATATCTTCTGTTAATGCAGTTTTAAGGTGATTTACACAGTGTCCACAACTCATACCTTCTACTAATAGTTTCTTTTTCATATCAATTACCTCCTTATACCCTATAAGGGTATTTTATCACACAGTTTAAATTTTTTAAATATAAATTAGTCATTTAATTTATTTCGATTCATTTGAGCTTATATCTAAGTTAGAGATTCCCTCATATACATCAAATTCATTTGGAGTAATCTTTCCTTTTAGTCTACTATTGCTTACAATATAGTTGTTTCTAATAGCTAAACTTATAAATGTTGCATTATCCTCAACATATTTTTGTACATCTTTATAAGCTTTCTTTGTTTCAATTTCAGATGCAGAACTTGTCAGTGCAGACATGTATCCATTTAACTTATCATCAGTATATCCGCTGCTTGCTATTATACTACTTACATCTGGTACAATAGATAATTTCCATCCTACCAATGCCAAATCGTAATTTTTAGAATTAAGGGCACTTTCCATTTCTTTGTCTGATAACTGATTTATTGTATTGTTTATTCCTATAGCTTTTAGGTTTTCACTTATTATATGTGATGTTTTTAACCTCTCACTATTATCTTTATTTACTATTATTTTTAAATTCATTTCAGAAAGTCTTTTCTTTACTTCCTCTTTTTCTTTATTTTTTTTATCTTCAGCTTCTTTTTTTACTCTCTCAGCTTCTTCTTGTTCAGCCTTTTTTTGTTCTTCTGCAGTAAGTTTCTTTGTATTTTTTTTAGTTGATTTTTTTTGTTTTTTATCTACCTTATCATTTTTTGGATTCACTGCATTTATATTTGCATATTCTACTTTATTAAGATACTCAATCGCTTTATCTTTATTGTACTCTAAATCTTTCACATCACTGCTATAATATTTTGATTTTGAGTTAAGTGGAAAATTAACAGGAGTTGCATCATCCATATAACCTTCACTAATAATTCTACTTTTATTTATAGAATGTGCAATTGCTTTTCTAAAATTGACATCCTTAAAAAAAGAATTATTGTAATTAAATAATACACATTCATAATCTCTACCTTGATATTTTGTTATATTAAACTCTTTTTCTTGAAATTTGCTCAAATCATTCAGCGTAACATTTGTTATATCACTATCAAGAGCCATAACCATAGATGTTCTAGCATCTTCGTTAGGAACCATTCCTACTTTTACATTTTTCATAGCTTTAGGAACTTCTTCATAGTAATCCTTATTCACAGATAAAATCATTCCTTCTCTTTCTGTATATGATTCTATTTTATATTTCCCATTTCCTATCATATTATTATTTTTGTCATTTACATCTTTTGAATCTAAATGATTTTGAGATACTATTGGAAATATTAAACTATCAATAGAAAAAGCATACTTAGCTTTAAATTTTATTGTAAAATCTTTATCTGATTTAATATTTACAGAAGCTATATTTTTTGTAAATTCATTATATGGACTTTCTGCACTTTTTTGAATTAAACCAATTGTATAATTTACATCATTTGAAGTAACTTCTTTTCCATCATGCCATTTTGCATCGTTTAATTTTATATCTATACTCATTCCATCTTGAGCTATATTGTACTCCTTCACTAATTGAGGAGTTACATTATAGTTTTCATCTATTGTAAACAAGCCATCATAGATTAAGTTCATTATGTAGCCAACAGACTTATCAGTATTTGTTATAGGGTTTATAGTCTTAGGAGTCACCATCGTTAAGTTTATATACTTGGCATCTATAGAGCTCTGACTTTTAATACCTGATTCACTGCTACTTTCTTTTGTTTTAGTATTACTACAACCAACTATCATAAGAGTTATAGCTAAAATTACTGTTAAGACTTTTATTTTCTTCATTAGTTTTTCCCCTTCTCGCCATATATCTTATTATAATTTTTATAATTATTTTTTACTTTTTCTACATACTTTGAAGTTTGTTCAAAGGGTATATCATGTAGATTCTTTCCATCTTTACTATATTCATTATTTTCTAACCATTTCTTTACATTACCTGAGCCACCATTATATGCAGCTATTACTAAATCCAATGAACCAAATTCTTTATATAATTTATTTAAATACCAACAACCAATTCTTATGTTGGTTTCTGGGTCAAAAATATCAATATTTTCTAGATTCAGTTCTTCCGCTCCCCAATCTCTAGTTATGTCTAATATTTGCATTAACCCTTTGGCCTCTTTTTTTGAAACAGCAGAGCTATTAAACTTACTTTCTGCTTTTATGACACTGTAAACTATATTTTCATCTAAATTAAATTCTTTAGAATATTTTTCTACATACTCTGAGTATTTTTTAGGATACAAAAACTTATGTATTATTTTGCTTTCCATTAATAGTGCCCCAAATAAGATTATAAAAATAGATAGAACCAATACTTTCTTATTATTCACGCCAATTCTCCTTCATGTATTCAATAAATTTGTATACTTTATTCTCTAATTCAGTTATTGTTCCCGAATTATCTATTATATAATCACCATATTTGGATTTTTCTTCCTGACTCATTTGTGAATTTATTCTGCTAAGTGCTTCTTGTTTACTACAATTATCTCTCTTTTGTATTCGGCTAATTTGTACTTCTTGTTTACAAGTAACCACTAATAGCTTATCTACTATTTCCAAAAATCCACTTTCTACTAATATTGCTGCATCTAATATTACTATCTTTTCGTCTTTTTTTCTAGCTTCTTCTATATCACTTATTATTTTTTCTCTTATTATTGGATGTGTCAGATTATTTAACTCATTAAGTTTTTCTTCATCATTAAAAACTATTTTCCCAAGAGCTTTTCTATCTAAAGTTCCATCATCCTTTTTTATATTTCGACCAAAATGTTTAAATACTTTTTCTAATAACAACTCATCCTCAAAGATTTGTCTAGATATAATATCTGCATCCACTATAGTAATGTTAAATTTTCTAAATATATTCGATAGGCTGCTTTTTCCACAGCCTATTCCTCCTGTAAGTCCTAATATCAACATAAAATCACCTACTTTGTCTCATACCAAGAACTACCAACATTTAAGTCTACATCTAAGTGAACATCCATATTTACAGCATTTTCCATTTCATCTTTTACAATCTTTTTAACTATATCTATTTCATCGTCAATTGCTTCAACTATCAATTCATCATGAACTTGTAGTATAAGCTTTGATTTCAAATCATTTTCTTCTAACTTTTTGTGAACATTTATCATAGCAATCTTTATTATATCTGCTGCACTTCCTTGTATTGGTGCATTCATTGCAAATCTCTTTCCTCTATTTCTCTCCATAAAATTGCTAGATTTTATTTCTGGTATATATCTCCTTCTGTTTAAGATAGTCACAGCATAACCATCTTCACTGGCCTTTTCTACTGTAGTGTCCATAAACTCTTTTATCTTATGATACTTAGCAAAATAACTTTCTATATACTCTTTTGCTTTTGGCACAGGTATATTTAAATCATCAGCCAATCCAAAATCACTTTTACCATATATAATACCAAAGTTTACTGCCTTAGCTGCACCTCTTAATTCACTAGTTACATCTTCCATAGAAACATTGAAAACTTGTGAAGCTGTTTTAGTATGAATATCTTCATTATGTTTAAATGCTTCTATCATATTTTCATCTTGACTCATATGTGCAAGAACTCTAAGTTCTACTTGTGAGTAATCGGCATCAACTAGCTTACAATTTTCATCTGCAATAAACACCTTTCTTATTTTTCTACCCATTTCCATTTTTATAGGTATATTTTGAAGATTTGGTTCTGTAGATGAAATCCTTCCAGTAGTTGTTATAGTTTGATTAAATGATGAATGAATTCTATTACTTTCTGGATTTATTATGTTTAGAAGACCTTCAACATAAGTAGAATTCAGCTTTACTATTTGTCTATACTCAGTTATTTTGTCTATTATTGGATGTTTATCCCTTAATTTTTCTAAGACATCCGCATTAGTTGAGTATCCAGTCTTGGTTTTTTTGATTATTGGAAGTTCTAATTTTTCAAACAATATAACACCTAACTGTTTTGGTGAATTTATATTAAATGGCTCTCCTGATAATTCATAAATTTCCTTTTCTAGTGTAGAAATTATTTCTTTAAACTCAATACTTAGGTCATCTAGTATACTCTTATCTACTTTTATACCTTCATACTCCATATGTCCTAAAACTTCCACCAAGGGCATCTCTACATGGTAAAAAAGACCATCCATACTCATATCGATTAAACTTCTTTCCATCATAGGAATTGTTTCTTTAACTGTGCAGATTATTTGCCCCATATACTCTGCCAAATCTTCAAATTCTAAATCTTCGTAGTTCTTAGATTTAACACCTTTACCTAGTAATTCTTCTTTTGATTTAACTTTTTTTGATAAGTATTTCATAGCTATAGCACTACAGTCATATGATGTAGATGAGGTAGAATCTATTAAATACTCCGCTATTGTTATATCAAAATTTATATTTTCCAAGTTTATATTATATGGCTTTAAAGATATATAATCATCCTTTAAATTATATCCAAACTTCTTTATTTCTTTATTTGAAAGTATACCATCTAATTTTGTTACTTCATCTGAATCTATATAATATATTTTTTCTCCATCTACACTTATAAAGATATATATTATATTTTTTTCAAGTATATTACCTTGTCCTCTAACAGTTTTTAAAATAACTTGTCCTTTTTTATTTACTTCATCTATAAATTTATCTATATCTTTTAATTTTAATATTTCTATTTTTTCTTCTACTTGTTCATTATCATCTGAGTCAACCAAGTCAACTAATCTTGATAAAAGGCTTGTAAATCCAAAATATCTAAACTTATCTAAAAGTTCATCTTTATCATAATCGCCAAAAATCATACTATCCAAATTTACTTCAATTGGTACATCCCTTATAATTGTTGCAAGTCTTTTGCTTTGAATAGCTATTTCTTTATTTTCTTCTATCTTCTTTTTTACGCTTCCTTTAAGTTTATCTGTATTTTCTATTAAATTCTCTATACTAGAAAACTCTTTTATAAGTTTTATTCCTGTTTTTTCCCCTATTCCAGGTACTCCTGGTATGTTGTCTGATTTATCTCCCATAAGTCCTTTTAAGTCAATAAACTGAGTTGGAGTCATTTCATATTTTTCAATTACAGAGTTAAAGTCATATTCTTCAACTTCTCCTACACCTTTTTTTGTTATAAGAGTAGTCGTCTTATCTGAAGCAAGTTGAATGGCATCTTTGTCTCCAGTTACTATGTATACTTTATATCCATTATCCTCTGCTTTTTTAGAAACAGTTCCTATAATATCATCTGCTTCATAACCATCTATTTCTAATCTATTTATTTTAAATTTATCTAAAAGGTCTTTTAGTGGCTGTAATTGCTCTGCTAATTCATCTGGCATTCCCTTTCTTCCTGCTTTATAATCTTTATACTCTAAGTGTCTAAATGTAGGTGCTTTTCTATCAAAAGCTACACTTATATGTGTTGGTTTATATATATCTATTATTTTAAACAACATTGTCGTAAAGCCATATATAGCATTAGTTTTTAAGCCTTCTTTATTATTCATTTCTGGCAAAGCGTAAAATGCTCTATTTATTATTGAATTTCCATCTATTATAATTAATTTTTTTTCCAAATTATATCACTCCTAAAGATTCTCTATTTTTGTAACATATATATTATATACCAATATGCTATTATTTAATATTCCCATAATAATAATAGTATATTAAAATTAAATATGTTGCAAACAATATATTTTTTTGCTATAATAATAAACATGACATGACCGAGTGGTGGAATTGGTAGATGCAATTAACTCAAAATCAACTGTGTTGATTCATAAGTTTTCATGAGGAAAAGCTAGTATTTATGATATTTTGACAGTTTGATGAGTGCTTTGTATTCAATATTCCTCTTGCATATTCTTGGAAAATCTGGTAGGATATACTAGTAGTTCGGATTTAAAATATAAGCCGCTGTGGCGGAACTGGCAGACGCATACGACTCAAAATCGTACGGGAAACCATATGGGTTCGAGTCCCATCAGCGGCACCAATAAATTAAAACTCTTTAGTTTAAACTAAAGAGTTTTTTATTGTCACATTCCCTAAATATTCACTAACACTTTTTCTTTTACTTTCAACTGTGGCTTTTTATAAATTTATATAATTGTATATTAAAGATAACATCTAAAATTCTCTTAAGAATATAAAACTTAAAACCTTAATATTTTTATTGTGATTTTAATTTTTTCACTACAACTTTTTATCCAACTTATTATATACAACTACCATACAAATAAATTGAAATAAAAGAAGTAATCCAAGCCCAATTAAAACCCATTTACTTATTATCATTATTGAAAATACACTCAATGCAGATACAATAAATATAATAATCACTAAAACATAAGACATAATTTGGTTAGTAATACGTCCAGATTTATCGCGTAACATAATTCTTCTCTCATCATTCATCTCTATTTTTTGATTTTCTAGCTTTTTTTCATACTCTTTAGCCTTTTCAGGCTTACTCCAATAGATATATTGACATATCATACATATTCCAGGTCCTAAAGATGCTCCAGCAAGCCCCCATATAAAAGCTTCAAATGAAAATTCTGTTAATGTAGCCAATAAAATAAATAAAACTCCAAAAACAAGATAAACAATACCCATATATAATCTATTCTTTTTCATTTTTACTCCTCCTCATAAATAAATATTTCTTCAATACTCATATCAAAATATCTTGCTATTTTAAATGCTAAAATAATTGATGGATTATATCTGCCATTTTCTAATGAACCAATCGTTTGTCTTGAGACTTGTAAGGCAATGGCAAGCTCTTCCTGCTTTATCCCTTTCTTTTTTCTTATTTCTTCTAATCTATTTTTCACATTTTTCTCCTTAAATCATTTCATTTTATGTAAAGCTTGCTTTCCATAATTATACACCCAGATATGTTTTATGTAAAGCTTACTTTCCATATTTCACAAAAAATAACAGACTATTTTTAGTCTGCTATTTCAAAATTTCATCTTATTTCTCTAGTTTTGAATTTGTTTCTTAATTGGAATCCAAACTTCTACTGTATAATCAGGAGCATTAATATCACCTTTAGGATAAAGTTCCATATCTGGTAAACTAGCATACTCATACCCAGAACTTGGTAACCATTCAGTAATAATTCTTTTTTGCAATTCCTGTATAGCAGTAGCATTTGGCATGGGAGAAACACATTCAAATACTGCCCATG
Organism: Clostridioides sp. ES-S-0006-03; assembly: GCF_020662275.1. Lineage (NCBI taxonomy): Bacteria > Bacillati > Bacillota > Clostridia > Peptostreptococcales > Peptostreptococcaceae > Clostridioides > Clostridioides sp. ES-S-0006-03. Next base: position 77,491 of record NZ_JADGMM010000005.1, on the reverse strand, counting down.
TACCCGATGGTATAAAATATTCATAAGTATTTTCTAAAGTATGTCTATCTGTTGGTGCAGCAATATAATAGTCTAAGTCCTTTCCATTCATACATGTACTTACTCCAAGTAATCCATGAGGTTCATGATTTATTAATTCCAAAAGTTTTTCAATCATTCCACTTTGTATAGATTTAGCCCATAACTTTGGAACCTTATCAAAACATTCCTCTACAATCATATTCATATGCTCTTTTACTCCAACAATACGAAATCCCTGTTTTTCCACAATACGATATTGCATTTCTACATTTCCCTTTACATAAATAGTTAAGGTTATCCTAGGATATGCTTTTAAAACAACACCTTTTGCTCTAGCAGCAGACGGAGAAATACTATGTATGTTTTGAAAAGCCCTATTAAAAGATGTAGGTGAATCATAACCATATTTCTCAGACAGCTCTAAAATTTTAATATTACTATTTTGTAGTTCAAATGCTGCCTTAGTCATACGTCTACGTCTAATATATTCAGACAAAGGTACTTCTGCAATATATGAGAACATTCTTTGAAAATGGAAGGTTGAACAACATGCAATTTTTGCTGCTTCTGCATAATCCACTCCACTTTCAAGATTGTCTTCAATATAAGTAATAGCTTGATTTAATTTATTTATCCATTCCATTTAACATTCCCTCCAAGCAAATTATACAGTTTAATAAAATAATATACCTCTCAATCTATGCACAAAATTGTAAGATTTAAAATACTATTTCAACAATAGATACAGATTCAGTTTAAAGTATAACATTTACTCATTTAGCTATCAATTTTATATTGGCTTTATATCAAGTCCAATAATTTACATTAATAATCCTCTTTTACATAAAATTTATCAACTAATAATGCTGAAATTAGATTATACAACTATACAACAAAAGAGTTCAATACATTATTCCATATAATGCATTGAACTCTTTATAGAAATTAATTTAAGTAAAACTAAATTAAATATTAAACTGTTTTATATATTACAATATCCAACTATTTTATAGTCTTCTGGTATTTTATAATCTTTGTCTGGAGTGCCTAAATTCCATTTTAACTCAAACATAGTTGCACTTATTATTGTTGCAAAATAAAGCATAACTATACCAACATCTATTTTTTCTTCATACAAATTAGTATGACCATCTTTTCTAACTGCTAAAACTACAACTCCTCCATCAACTATAAATCTCCATGGTTGTCTATTTAATGTAGATGGAGCTAATCTTGCATAATGGAATGCATCAAGAAGCGCTCTCTCTTCTAATATATTTGTATTTGCATTATTTCCCCACTCATCCATATAAACTACTTCTTCTACACCTAAACGAGAAGAACTATTGTCTGAAACAACTTGCATATCAGATTTTGAATAATTATCACCAGTCTTTGTAGCATTTAGTACTTTAGTATTGCTTGCATTTTCTCCATATCCAATGGCAATAATTCCTGTTACCTCTTTGTCTGAGTCAATTCCAAGTTTATCTAATACCTTTTTACTATCCTCAAAAGTAACCCAACAAGAACCTATTCCAAGGTCTGTTACCTTAAAAATTATATTTTCTCCTATGTATCCTGAATTTTCGATGTAATTATCTTTTACTTCAGATAATATTATAATATAACTTGGAGCATCTATCATGTTTCCTTTATATCCTGCTATTTTATCTAAATTGTCAAAAACTTCACTTCTATTCATTACTCTTATATCAACGTCTATCTCTGGAACTAGTTTCTTACAAGATTCTGAGTATTTCTTAATCTCACTAAGATACTCTTTTTTAATATCTGTCTTTTTATATTCTCTAACAGACTTTCTATTTAATATGATTGTTTTATAATTCATAATTTTATCCTCCCCAAACTAGTATATTATTAATTATATACCCATTAATGTGATATTTTACGCATTTGCTTAATAAATAATAATTACAATTTTGTAATTATTATTTATTAATAATATTCCACTTTTACATTCATAATGACCAGTTGTGCAAAATCCATTGCCAACCTTCAAATAAAAACATATTATAAAGATAATATAAAATAAACAAACAAATCTTAACAAAAAATTAAACTTTTTTTACACGAAAGAAGGCTTCCCGTTGCCTTCTTTATTTTTTATAAAAAAATAGACTGCTTCTAAAATGATTTTACATTTTTGAAACAGCCAAAGTATTTTATAATGACAACTATATTTGAGGATGTGAGGGAGAGTTGCCATTATAAATTTAGGGTAATTATATTATGTTTTAAGCTAGTTCTTTCTATATTTCTATAATACATTACATATATGAATTTTATATGATATTTGTATAAACAACATATGAAATTATATATTTTAATTATATTAAATCTTATTATTACATTTACTGCAACAATACTCATAGGTCTCTACATTATTTGGAATATTTACAAATACAAATTCTTTACAGTTGTCGCAATACTTTAATATAGATATAGTTCCACAAGTGTAACATTCAAATGTCACACACTCCTCACACTCTTCTATTACTTCAAATTTTTTACTATGTTCACCACACTCTGGGCACTTGCGATTATTTACATTCATAAATACTCCTCCTTATTAGTATAGTTAAAAACATGTCAAAAACTTAATCAAATGTATTTTATATTACTTATTATATATTCTATAATAAATCATATTCCTAGATAATAAAACAAATTAAATAAAAAAAAACCATAAATTTTAAATTTATGGATTAATTCTTGTAATGATAACTCTATTTGAGGATGTGAGGGAGGGTTATCATTACAATAGGGTATTATATTATGGTTTTTAAGCTAGTCTTTCTATACTCTATATAATACATCTGTTATATGAATTTTATATGATTTTTACATAAATATTTTATGAAGTTTAAATTTTTTGACTAATTTTGTATCTGTAAAAAGTTCTCTAAAAATCCATAACATCATAAAAATCCAACATTTAAGTAAAACATCATAAAAAAATTTGTTCAATAATCTTAACAAGTTACATCACCTCATTAACGATTATTAACACAAAACTAAACAATCAATCATAAATTATTCCTAAAACTTAATTTTGATAATTATTGATATACAATCTCTTGATTATCAATCTTATTTTGCATTTCTAATAAAATTTCTTCAACTGAATTGTCAAATATATTGCCTAAATAGACTCTTTTTTCTTTTTGAATGGAATAAGATTTTACACTGCCATCAGAAGAAATATATACATGGCTCCATTCTGCACCATATTTTGAAAATCTTTCTCTTATATCTTTAAACCTCATATCTTCTATTTTTATTGCTCTTCCTCTAGCTCCCCTTACTACTGTATGCCCTCTTTTTATCAAACTAGTTATTTTTATATCTTCTTTTAATTTAACATGTATGTTATCATTCTCTGAATATACATTCCATATTACTTTATGACGATAATCATCTAATTCTCTTATCAAACTTCTTTCAATAGTAAAACTATCTTTAGTTACTATAATTAAATCAAAATGGTCTAACATATATTGAAATACTTCTTTCATATCTTTGTTTTTTAGAATACCTTCACCAATAACTTCTATAAACCTACACCCTTTTTCATACATACACTTTAATAAACTTATAACTTCAGAAAAATATTGAACCCTATTGTCATTACCATCTATCTCTATTGTAAAGTATAAAGGTGTAAGATATACTTTATTTCCTGTTATCTCAAAAACACTTGATAATGTTTGTTCCTCATCTTCAAAGGTTAAATATTCATTATCATAAAACATAAAAAATTCCATAACCTTATCTCTCATGTCAGGGATATTTCTATATCTGTTGGATAATATATCTAATATATCTTTAGTAGTATTTTTCCCATCACATTCTGCTAGTACAACAACTTGCTTCCAACTTAAACTATCCACACTTCCTATACTTTTTTCATATCCATTTGCCTCATCATAAATAGATCCAATTATGATATTTTCTTTTGGCCACATATGAACTCTAGTTCCATCTTTTAATTTCGGATATTTGTTTTTTACAGATTCATAAAATCTAATTATATCACCCATGATTTTTAACTACCCCCTATATTTTAAATATTACATGCTAAAAATAACAATTTATTTACATTAATTAAATAATTATTAAAAATTAATAATTGTATCTATTTAATAGGGTTTTACACCAATTTTATATATATGTCATTGATGTTTATATACACAAAAAACCTTATTAATTAGACTTTAATGTAATTCTTACTACTTCTGGTTTACAATTAAGTCTAATGAGAACTTTTGAACCTCCTAAGCCTTTATTTAAAACCATAGTGCTACTACCTTTTTCATATTTTCCCCAATCATACTTAGGAAAAAACTCTCTATTTGGAGATAGTACACCTCCAATAAAAGGTATTCTTATTATACCACCATGAACATGACCAGCCAGAACTAAATCAGCTCCCCATTTTACATATTTTTCAAAGAAAAATGGTGTATGAGCTAAAAGTATATTATACTCATTTTCGTTTATTTTACCTAACTTATCTTGTACAAAACTGTCACGCAATTCTAACTTTTTATTATTAGCAAAAAAATATGGATAGCATTCCAATGGTATGATTAAACCATATAGATTAATATAACTATCTCCTTTATATATTCTTACAGATTCATTTTCCATATTTATTATTTTTTTTGAATACAATTCCTTAAAATAATCCCTATATAGATGTTTGTATTTTTTTATTAAAGATTTTTGTTCATGATTTCCAATTATATGGTACACTTCATATTTTTTTACTAAATTATCAATTAAATCTAATGCAATTTGAAAATTTTTATTTTCTCCATCAACTAAGTCTCCTGTTATAAATATAACATCTGGATTTAAGGATTCAATTTTATCTATCAATGTTTTATTATTATTTTTATCAAATACCTTATTATGTAAATCACTTACTTGAACTATTTTAAAATCATTAAATTCTTTTGGAATTTTTTCATTAAATATGGTATATTCTGTTGTTTCTATATGTTGAGTCTCATACTTATACAGAATATATAAGATTGCTAATACTAATACTGTCAATATAACTTTCATAATCATATATTCTTCCTTTTTATTATATTTTATTAATATTATTATAATGCTTTTATGTTTATTTTAAAACAATAATGTTAGTACATGCATACAAATCTTTTCGACATTATAAAAATAAGTTATCCATTTTGGTAATAAATATTTATTCCCAAAATAGATAACTATAAAATTATCTATAAACTTCTATATTATGAAATACAGTTCTTCCGTTATTTAAATTTTTATATAAATGTTCTAGTGTTCCATCAAATCTAATTGAATGTCCAGACTCTAAAATATAAGTTTTTCCATCTACATTAAGTTCAAGTTTACCTTCTATTACAAGTACATACTCTTCCAGAACATGACTATGTGTAGATGAAACATGAGTACAATTTGCTTCAAGCTCAATTATAAAAAGTTCAAACCTCCTTTGAGGGCTAAAAGGATATATAGGATACAACTTCATATTGCCTTGTTGTTCAATAATAGGTTCTACATCCTCTTTTTTTATAACCTCATAAGTGTTTGTATTTTCATTTAACAGTGTCGTAAAGTTTATTTTGAATCCAGATGAAATTTTCCATAAGGTAGATACAGTGGGGCTAGATTCACCTCTTTCAATCTGCCCCAGCATTGCTTTACTAACTCCTGTCATCTTTGAAGCTTTATCTAAACTTATACCCATATCTTGTCTTAATAACCTTAAGTTTTCTCCTACATTAGGAAATTTATTATCCATGTTAAAATCCTCCTGATAGCCTATTTGTATTCTATGATTTTTACTCCTGTAAGCTCTACTATCTCTTTTAATTTTAACATATGGCTATTGCAAATTTCATCAAATTCATACATATAATCTTCAAGCCCTAATGCTTTATATTTATCAAGTCCAAATTTATGATATGGAAGTAATTCCATCTTTCCACCTAAAACATTTTGCTTTACAAATAATGCAGTGTTTCTTATATTTTCTTCACTATCATTCACTCCAGAAATAATTGGTACTCTTATAACCATAGATTTGTTTAATTTTGAAAGTCTACATATATTTTCTAATATTATCTCGTTACTTACTCCTGTATATGCTCTGTGAACATTATCATCCATAGATTTTATATCTACAAATATATGGTCTATTTTTTCAAAGACATCCTTCACTTTATCCCACTCAAAATATCCACAAGTCTCAATTGCTATGTTTATACCTTTATTATAAAAAGCATCAACTAATTCTCTTAAAAATTCAATTTGAAGTGTGGGTTCTCCTCCAGAAAAAGTTACTCCTCCGTTAGACTCAAAGAAAAATATAAAATCTTTTTCAACTTCCTTTACAATCTCTTCAACAGTCATTTCTTCAGTCATTATACAGATAGCATCATTAAGACATGTTTTAACACATTTTCCACACAAATCACACTTATCATTTATTTGACTTCTGTCAAATAATGAACTTATATTTTGAGGACAAACATCTGTACACCTATTACAAGATATACACTTATCCTTCATGACTCCTAGCTTTACTATATTGCTCCATGAATCTGGATTAGAACACCACTTACATTTTAATTTGCATCCTTCTAAAAATATAGTAGTCCTTATTCCATCACCATCATTTACTGAAAAATGTTGTACCTTTACAACTTTACCTTTTTTACTCATAATCTACCTCATAATTAAAATTTACTGTGTGAGTTTCTGGCTATTATAGCATCTTGCATCTCTCTTGATAAATTAACAAATTGAGTACTATATCCAGCAACTCTAACTAATAAATCTTTATATTCTTCTGGATTTTCTTGAGCTTTTAATAAGACATCATTTGATATTGTATTAAATTGTACGTGGAATCCACCTAGTGCAAAATATGATTTTACCATAGAAGTTAGATTTCTAAGCCCTCTTTCTGTTTCAACCAAATCTTGATTAAATCTCAAATTTAGAAGTGTTCCTCCAGTGTGAACATCATGATTTATTTTTGATGCAGATTTCATAGCTGCCAATGGACTTGTTGTATCAGTTCCAACAAATGGAGAAACTCCTTCTGTCAAAGGTTTTGTAGCTTTTCTTCCACATGGAGTTGCACCTACTATTTTTCCAGTTGGAACATAGTTTGATATACCCATAAATGCACTATTAAATTTAGAACCAAAAATATCCTTATATTTTCTAGTTTCACTGTAATAAAAATCAGAAACTTCAATAGCCAATGAATCTACATAATCATTGTCATTTCCATATTTAGGAACATCTAAGGCAAGTTTTCTTAATTCTTCATAGCCTTCCCAGTCATTATTTAATGCTTTTGTTAACTCTTCTAATGTAGTCACCTTATCTTCAAATACTAATTTTTTTATAGCTGCCAATGAGTTTGAAACTACACCTAGACCTATGCCTGTTAAAACAGGTCCTATATTGTATTTTGCCCCACCTTTACTTAAATCAATACCTTTATCCAAACAACCATCTACACAGGTAGATAAAAATGGTCTTGGTACTATTTCTTTATGAATTTGTTGAGCAACAGTAGTTCCTATAACAGAATTCTTGATAAGATATGCTAGTTGCTTTAAAAACTCTTCTTTAACTTCTTCAAAAGATGCAAATTCATTGATATTTTTTACATCTAACCCCATTTTTTCTCCAGTTAATCTACTCTTCCCTTCATTCATAGCATATTCTAGTGCTGCTGCAAAATTAATATTTACTGCTGAAGTCCATTGACCTGTCTTTCTAAAGTGAGGAACTACACAACCACAATTGCTCCAATCTCTTGCATCTTCTGCATCATATCCATCTTGAAGTAACATTTGTGCCCCTGCACTATCACTGTGTATAGCAGGAAAACCAGTACCTTGTTTTACTAATTTCGCAACTGCCATAACAAAATCATCTGGTGCTCCCTGACTTATTCTAACACTTAAACCTGGTTGATGAGTTTTTACACTTTCTGTTGCCTTTAAACACATATATGAAATATCATTCGTTCCATCAGTTCCATTTCTCTTTTTGCCACCAACAGTAAGGTTTTGAAATTGGTTGTATCCTGCAAAATAATTTGCTGTATTTGCTGATATTGTCCATACCCACTCTGATAGCTTAATCCATAGAGCCTCTATCAACTCTTGAGCCTCTGATTTAGTTATATTTCCTTTTTTAGTATCTTTTTCATAATATGGATACATATATTGGTCAAATCTACCTAAGTTCAATGCTAATGGATTTTCAGATAAAACACCACCTAATTGCACAAACCATACAAATTGTATCGCTTCATAAAAACTAGTGGGAGGATTTGCTGGTACATTCTCACATACTTCTGATATTTTTATAAGTTCTAACTTTCTTTTTGAATCTTTCTCTGATTCACTCATTTCTTTTGCAAGTTTTGAATATCTATTTGCCAATGTCATGATACCATCTGCAACAATAGAAATAGACTTATAGAAATCTATTTTTTCAATATTTTCTGAAATTGATATATCTAATTCTTTTATCTTCTTATCTGCTTCTTTCTTTATCCCCTTATATCCTTTTACAAATAGTATATCTTGATAATCTGGAGTTACTTCCCCTACTGCCTGTCTCCACTTAGAATCATTATCTATTATTCCTGTATCTACCAATATCTTAGCTGTATCTTCTGGAATTCTTGCTAAAAAAACTTCTTCCAAAGATTTACCCTTCCAATATGGAAATATCTCTTTTCTTATAAATTCTATTTGCTCTTTTGATATGACATATGGGTCTTGAGTTCTTTCATCAAAAGTATCCATTTCCTTATCTACCCATTGCCAAGAAAATTCTGGTGTTAATATACCTGTTCTTCTAAATTTACCAGCTGTACCTACAATTAATTCATTCTCAAATATTTTTATAGGAAGTTCTTTGCATGCATCTAAAAAGGCTTTCGCTCTTCTTATACATATGGCTTCTCCCTCAGTCTTTTTATGTGATTCTGTAAAAATTCTAGCCCTTTCACAACATATCATAGGTTTAGAATTAACGTATTCTTGTCTAAATGCTTCTATTCTATCAGTTTGACTCATTTAAAATCCCCCTTTGGATAATATATATTAACTTTTGTATGTTATAACATACTTTAATTATATTATACTGTCCTTTAACATAAAATGGCAACCACAAATAATATATTTTTGAATAAAAAACATTACTAAAGATAAATATGAATTTTATTTTATAATTTATTTCTAACCTGTCATAATTTATTTATTACATTAATGACTTGAAATATCAAATTCATATTCTAAACTCAATTTTAGTACTTTAGTAGATTTTTTAACTTTGTTAACTTCAACATGTATATCATTCATATAGGGAAGTTCTACAGAGCCTACACCTTCATTAAATATTTTTATAACTTTATTTGAAAAATCTTTCTCAGTTAAATCAGTATTAGTTAATGACTTAAATATGTTGTACATAAATTTAATATATTTATCACTTTCAGCTAACTTTTTATTCTCAGGATATTCTTTAGCACAGAGAATATCTACTACTGATTTTCCTTTTTTGTTATCTTCAGACATAGAGTAAAATAAACTTCTAATATCTTTTTCAGGTGGCTTTTCAAATCCATTTATAGAAACTACAAAACTTCCATCTGAATTTGAATTAACTACCTTATAACCACTATCCGTTATAGCCTTTGAAAATTTTTGAGATAAATCTTTTTTAACTTCTTCCAATCCTTCTACAGTACTAGCTTTTTTTGAGTAATCCTCAAATAATTTAATAGAGTCATTTTTTTTAGCTTCAATTGAGTTGTTTGATGAATTTTCACTAGCTTGCTCTGAGTTATTTAAATCTTCATTGGATACAGTTGTTGTGCATCCTACCATTAAGCTTGAACTTATACTTAAAATTACTATCATAGCTAAAATATATTTTTTCGCCTTCATATATATTTTCCTCCATTGTATTTCTACTTTTCAAGTTTTTATTAATTACATCCTGTATTACAATATCTTGTATTTTTATTATTTTTATGGTTAGTTTTTCAATATATATCACCTTTCTTTGTAACTAATTCTTATAATTAAGATTAGTAAAATTATAAATTTCTTTATGCTTAAAAATAAGGATGTTATCTTTTATTATTAAAAAGATAACATCCTTATTTTTAAGTATCAATATAGATGCCCCAACTAGTAACTTAATCGACCCAACTGTCAGCATCTTGATTCAATGGTATGCATATATTTAGTATAAATTTGTCTTTCTGATTTTCAAATAATAATTCTCCATTATACTCTTGTAAAGACGATTTAATACTTTGAATTCCTATTCCATGTACAAATTTATCCATCTTATCTGTTAACAGTATATTTTTATTAGAAATAATATTATTTGCTTTACTATTCTCACATTTAAGTACAAAAAATGATTTTGTTATAGTTCCTTTAATTCTAATATATCTATCAATATTTTCATCTGATATTTTCTCACATGCTTCTATTGCATTATCTAAAATATTGGCAAATATGCTTGACACATCTATGGGTTTTATAAAATCAACTTTTGAAAAGTTTATGTCACAAATAAATTTAATTCCCTTTTTTGCAGATATTTCACTCTTCTCATTGATTATAATGTCTAATATCATGTTTCCTGTATTATAAATAGATTTGAACTCTCTAATTTCATCTTTTAAATTATTTATATATTCATTAATTTCTTTGCCATCATTTTTAAGATTATCTATACAGCAAATATGATTGTTTATGTCATGATAAAGCTTCTTAACCCTCATATGAGATTCTTGAATACTTAAATAATGAGCATATTGCATATCTAACTTATTTTTTATTAATTCATTCTGAGATTTTAATTTATTATCTTTTATTATTTGCCTAAACAATAATATAAGAACAATGGTGCTAGCTCCTATTATCTTTGGATTTACAAAATTCTCAAAATAATATGGTTCTGAATGTAACCATCTAAACCGTTCTAATATTCTTGATATATAGACTCCAATTATATTCATGGTGTTAGCCATTAGAGCAAATAACAAATATACATAATTCCTTTTATCTTGGCTAAGCAATTTAAATCGATTATACAGAAAACTAAGTATCATATATACAAATATAATAAGTAGGTTACTGTATATGTAAACCTTTATATTATCAGAATCAGATGCCAAAAGCCACTCTTTAGATGAAACAAAATTACCTGTAACTACAAAAAATAAAATTCTATCTACAACATCTTTAAAACAATCATAATAAATATTAAATAGGAAAAAGAAAATTATAAATTTAATATATCCTATGTTGTAAAAATAATTATAATATATCGCCCATACAATAAATACTACAATATCAATCAAATAATACATATTATTAATATAATTTTCTTCTATATTAAATAATCTAGTTATTTTAACTATAATATAAATTAATCCCAATAAAGTATAAAATACTATTTGTTTGTCTTTTTTATTATCTTCTTTATAAATTAATATCCTTTTCAGAATAATAAATCGTACACATATAGATACAATTAATAATAAATCAGACATAAAATTTAACATATTGTATCACCAAGAAATTTCAAAAATTTTTCCTTAACCTCTTTATATCTATATCTACTAATAGGTACTTCTTCTCCACTTTCTAAAATAGCAATATTGGGCTTTATATTTTCTACATAACTTAGATTAACTATAAAGCTTTTATGACATCTTACAAATTTATCTAGTTTTAAATCTTTTTCTATTTTTCCTAGACTATACTTTACTCCAAAACCCTTATTTATTGTGTGTATTAACATATCTTTTTTTTGAATTTCTATATATTTTATTTCATTTAAATAAATCTTGTATGTATTAGACTTGTTCTTTATTACAATGTAATTACTTTTATTTGTTTCAATATCTTTAATACAAGTTAATATATGTTTTTTTAATTCTTCTAATTCTATGGGTTTTAACAAATATCTATAAGCTCTTACTTCATATCCTTCTTGCACATAATCTATTAAAGAGGTTATAAATATTATCTCCATTTTATTATCTACTTCTCTAATCTTTCTTGCAGTATCCATTCCATTCATTTGCTCCATTAGTATATCAAGAAGCAGTATATCTATATCTTTTAAACTCACTTTGAGTAAATCTTCTCCAGAACTATATTTTTGTATTTCATACTCTACATTAATAATTTTTAATATATTATAAAGATATTCTTCTATTAAACATTGTGTTTCTTTTTCATCTTCACAAATTGCTATCCTAATCATAAGTTCCTGCTACTCAAAATATGGTCAAATATATCCATATAGAGATTTTTCCTTCTTCACTGAACCTCGCCTTACCTAAGCGACTACGATTTTGTATAGTTCTCCAAAGGCTTAAATTCCGAAGTTAGCCCTCCGTACATATATAAGCACTCTTGAACCACGTGTGTGCGAATCAATTTGATTTTAAGCTAACTTATATTTTTTAGTATTTTTAAGATTAATACTTGCATTTAAATCCCTATCTATAGATAATCCACATTCACATTTGTAAACTCTATCTTTGAGTTTTTAAGTTTCTTTTAATCTCTCCACACTTACTACAAGTCTTTGATGATGGATAAAATCTATCTGCAACTCTAAGTTCTATGCAATTATCCTTACATTTAGATGTTAGTTTGGTTCTAAATCCATAGAGTTTTTGACTCACAATAGCTTTTGATAAATGCTTATTTTTCATCAAGTTAGAAACAGCTAAATCTTCAATTACTATATAAGATGGCTTGTTTTTCGCTATCTCGCTTATAGTTTTATTTATATAATCAGTTCTTATATTAGCTAATCTTTGATGAAGTTTTTGTACTTTGACTACTTGTTTTTGAATATTTTGACTAGTAGCTCTCCCTTCTTCTATTTTATTTCTTATTTTTAAACTTTCATATTTCCTTGAAAGTTTTATCTGTTCTCTTTTTAACTTCTTTTCAACTTCCTCATCCTCTCTAATCTTTTTCTTGTATTTTCTTAATCCATATATGCGACAACTAATCATCTATTATCATTCCTTTAGCACTAGCATTACTGTCTGAGAAATTCAACCTGATTTTTAAATCATCTTTTTGATTAGAAGTTGAAACCCTTGTATAAATGTTTATAGTGTTTACTCATACAATCACACTTTTCTGTGATTGTATTATACTATATTTGATTATATTTAAATATATTTTTATTTTCTAATTACAACGCCTTATACACTTTCTTATTACACACTATTGAAATTTTTTAATTGATATATTTAAATGTGATTTTAAATATCCGATACCTTAGAATAACATTTTTAAATTATTCTTATCAATACTCAAGATTTAAATAAAATCTAAAAGGTTATAACTGATACAAATATATATAAAGAATAACATTTATTGATAAAAAAAGTGTCTCAAAGTCATTTTGAGACACTCTCCATCTTTATTTAGTTAATTTTTTAATCCTTAAGTAATACATTATTCTTCTATATAATTGTACCAAATACAAAATTAATAACATAATTTGCAATGCGATAGTACAAATATCTACTCCATAACCATTAAATAAATTTCTTATTTCAGTGAACAATAAATATATAAAAATAACTACTAAAATAGTAAATAAAAATACATTCATGAATAAAATTGATTTTACTTTATCTTTTTTATCCAAATCACTATATAATTTAGGAGGTACATCTTCATATATTTTACTCCATACATACCATGAAGATGTACCTATAAAACTACCAATGCTTCTAAATATAAGATTCCACCCTCTATACTTATGTTTATTAAAATAATCTTCCTCAGCATCATAATAATAATCAATGGCATATTTTATTTTTCTTGGAGTTCCTTTATAAAAATAAAATATTCCTCCAAATTTACTTATCTTATATAAGTTATATCCTTGTTCTTCCATATCTTCTAACCATTCTTCTATCCTATCAGGTGAACTATACCAATCAAATTTAAACTTCATTTTCTTTTCTATAAAATTCACCTCCAAAATGATATTTTTGACATATGATAATCTGTTTTAATAATTATATCATTTTGATATTAATTTTAGGTTACAATTGGATATCTAAAAATCTATTTAAATAGCAATAAACTAATAGCCATAACAACCATTCCTGCAATTAATCCGTAAATTGATAGATGATGCTCACCATATTCTCTAGCTGATGGTAATAGTTCATCAAGTGATATAAATACCATAATACCTCCCACAAGAGCAAACACAATTCCAAGTGTAGTGTCATTTAGAAAATTTCTAAGAAGTACATACCCAATAATGGCCCCTAAAGGTTCTGACATTCCAGATAAAAAAGAATAATAGAAAGCTTTCTTTTTATCTCCTGTAGCGTAATACACTGGTACAGATACAGATATTCCTTCTGGTATATTGTGTATAGCTATTGCTATAGCTATTGGTATCGCTATTGTAGCATCATCAAGCGCCGATATAAATGTAGCTAACCCTTCTGGAAAATTATGAATTGCTATAGCCATTGCTGTAAATATCCCAGTTCTTAAGAGAGATTTATTTTTTTGTATATTTTTTTCATCCAAATTTTCCATTTTCTTTATCTCATGAGGATTTTCTTCTTGAGGAATTAACTTATCAATAATTGCAATGATAGCCATTCCTGCAAAAAAAGCTATTACAGTTGACCAGTTTCCTAATTTTTCTCCCATAGACTTTGTTAGAGCTTCTTGTGCCTTAGGAAATATTTCTATCATAGATACATAAATCATAACACCAGCAGAAAATCCTAAACTTACAGAAAGAAATTTAGTATTGGTCTTTTTAGCAAAAAACGCTATACAACTTCCTATTCCAGTAGACAAACCTGCAAACAAAGTTATTAAAAACGCAAACATTATATTACTCAATTAAATCACCTTCTTATTAATTGATATTGATTATCATTTTCTTTTATAGTATCATATCTTTTTTTTATAGTCAATATTTATAGTAATTATAGACAATAAAAAAGCAGAGTATAAACTTAATCTCTGCTTTTTCTTTATAGTATATTAAATTTATTTATTTAAAAAGTCTACTGCATATTGAACATATAAGGCAGTTCCAATCTCTAAAGCATCCTCATCTATATTAAAACACCCATGATGATGAGGATAACAAGCTCCTTTAGCTTCATTTCTAGCCCCTACAAATGCCAATGCACCAGGTGCAATATTCATAAACTCAGCAAAATCCTCTGCTCCTGTTACTTTTTCAAATAGTGCTATACTTTCTTTTCCAAATAGCTTAATTACTGCTTCTGTAGCTATCTTTGAACATTCCCTGTCATTTATAACAGCTGGTGTTAAATATCCATACTCTAACTCAGCCTCTGCTCTATATGCTTCTGCTGTAGATTTTGCTATACGTTCTAAAATCGTAGGAATTTGTTTTCTAAGTTCTGGATTAAATAATCTTATTGTACCTTCTAGAACAGCTTCACTTGCTATTACATTAAATCTTGTTCCAGAATTTAAAATTCCAACACTTACAACTAGCGGCTCTAAAGGACTGACTTCTCTACTAACCATGGATTGTAAGTTCATAACTAATGCAGAACTTGCAAGTACCGCATCAACACCTTGATGAGGAAGTGAACCATGACCACCCTTACCTTTTACAGTAATTTTGAAGAAATCAGCAGAAGCCATTCTTGGACCTTCTTCAACTGACACAGTCCCACACTCTACATCACTCCAAAGATGAATTCCAAATACACCATCTACACCTTCCATAGCGCCATCTTTAATCATAGCTCTTGCACCTTTACCTACTTCTTCTCCTGGTTGAAAAAATAATTTCACAGTTCCATTAATATCATCTTTAATATCATTCAAAACCTTAGCTGCTCCTAAAAGCATTGATGTGTGACCATCATGTGCACAAGCATGCATAAGCCCCTCATTTTTTGATTTGTATTCTACTTCTGTACACTCAACAACTTGAAGTGCATCCATATCTCCTCTAAGTGCTACAGTTTTTCCTGGATTATTTCCTTTTATAGTTGCGACTACACCTGTCCCTCCAGATGATACATATGGTACTCCTATTTTATCAAGTTCTTCTTTAATTCTCTTTGATGTTCTAAATTCTTCCATACTTTTTTCAGGATTTTCATGAAATTCCCTTCTAAGTTTGATTACATAATCTTTATATCCATTTGTTATTTCTTTAATATTCATTCCAGACCTCCAAGTGTAACATATTCTTCTTATTTTTTAAATGCCTTATTTATTAATTAAAGTTTATATAAGATTTACAAAAATACCTGCTATTACTACAGAAGCTATTGTTACTGTAGTAAATCCACCAACAAGCATCTTTGGAAGCATTTTATCCATCAGAAATTCTTTTTCTTCTGGAGTTTCAGCTAGAGCCTTTACTGCTTCTTCAGTTAATATATAATTTGGTGGGAAACCATAAAGTGCTGTAAGTGAAACTGAAAACGCCATTTCCTTACTTTCACCCAAAAATTTACCTACTATAATAGAGAATATTCCCATACCTATTACACCAAATATTATAATTCCTACAAGAGGAACAGCCATTTCAGCAAGCATTGCTGGTGTAGCTTTTGCTAATCCTGCAAATATAAAAGCCATCAATGATGTCATTAACCATCCAAATGAACCAGATTTATTAAGTGGCTTTCTGTCAACTATTCCAAGTTCTGATGCTATTACACCAAATATTAAACAGATAACATATCTTGATACAACTTCATTTGTAAGATTTGTAAATTGTACTGCTAACCATGCTACAAGTCCTAATCTAAGTATTATCATATATGTTGTGTCGTACTTTTCAGGTAAATCTGGAATTATCTTAAACTTACTCTTTTGTTCAGGTACTTTTTCAGTTTCTTCTTCAGCTTTAGTTACAGTTACTTTTCCACTTCTAAAATCTGATAAAAGTCTTTTTCCTTCTTTTTTAAGCATCAATGCTGTGATAGGATAACCTGCAAATCCTTGTGCCACATACATTAAAATCGCTAAAACTGCCAAACTCGCAAGACCTTTTGCTGTAGCCGCATCTGCCATCATTATAGATGCAACTAATCCTCCTGTAAGAGGAGGTGTAGCGATTACAGCTGTATCCCATCCAAACACTAGAGTTCCTAATGCCAAAGCTCCTACACATATTCCTACTATTCCTGCTAACGCTATTACAATTGTTTTCCATTGACCTGCTAGCTCTTTAATACTCATCATAGTTCCCATATGAGTTATTAATAAAAGCATGCCTAATTGTGCTAATGGTGTCCCTAAAGCTGCTAAATCCACGATATTTTCTGGGAAAAAAGTCCAAAATCCTACTATAAATATAATTGCTGATACAAAAACTGATGGAACAAAAGCTTTAGTTTTTGCTGAAACTACATCTCCTATCGTCAGTGATACTAAAACTAGACAAAAAGCTGTTATTGCCTCCATACAAAATCCCCCCTCATAAATAAATATATTTGTATACAATGTATGTATAGTTATCCATTATTTTACTACTTTTGAAAAACATTTCAAGTCAAAATTCGATTTTTTTCATAAAATTCTATAAATTCTATAAATTAAAGTTAGTTTTCTAAATTATTCTTTTTGTAAAAACGTTATCCTGTAAATTGGCTATTTAACACTACTTTTATAAATAGAATTAAATATAATTTGCAAAAAATAAAACATAGAATACATTTTTCATAAAACATCTCATTAATATAAAATGAATTTGCTTTATGAATCTTAATATATTCTATGTTTATAAATTTAATGTATATGTTAGTTATTGTGTAATCTACTATATACTCCATTTTTATTTACTAACTCTTCATGAGTACCTCTTTCTTCAATTCCTTTATCTGTCAGTACTATGATTTCATCAGCATTTTTTATAGTAGTCAACCTATGTGCAACAACTAAATTTGTTCTATCTTTACTTAACTCTTCTAAGGACTCTTGAATTTCTCTTTCTGTTACATTATCTAAAGCGGAAGTAGCTTCATCCAATATTATTATTGGAGGATTCTTTAAAAAGATTCTTGAGATTGAAATTCTTTGTTTTTGTCCCCCAGATAATTTTACTCCTCTTTCTCCTATATAAGTATCATATCCATCTGGCAAAGTTTCTACGAAATCGTGTATTCTAGCTTTTTTTGCAGCCTCAATCATCTCTTCATCTGTAGCACTAGGATTTCCACAAAGAATATTATCTCTTATAGTTCCTGTAAATAAAAATACATCTTGTTGAACTATACCTATATTTTTTCTCAAAGATTTTAAACTTACATCCCTGATACTTTTTCCATCAATTTTTATGTCACCTTTATCAAACTCATAAAATCTTGGCAATAAATTACACAATGTAGTCTTTCCTCCACCAGAAGGACCTACTAAAGCTATAGTTTTACCAGCTTCTATAGATAAACTTAGATTATCTAATACTTGGGTATCATCTTCATATGTAAAAGATATATTTTCTATCTCGATGTTACCTTTTACATGTTCAAGTTCAACAGGGTTTTTAGCTTCTTTTTGATGGTCCTGTTCCATTATCTCTATGAATCTTTTAAAACCTGTCATACCATTTTGATATTGTTCTGTAAAGTTTATCAATTTCTTCATAGGTTGTATAAACATCTTTACATATAATATATATGCAGCAAAATCACCTAAAGTAATTTTCCCAAGATAAGTAAAGTATCCACCAGCTATAACAACTACCCATTCCAAAATATCCATATATAAATTCATACCAGAATAATATTCTGCCATTACTTTATAAGAATCTTGTCGTGCTCTCCTAAATAATTTATTACTTCTTACAAACTTATTTAATTCTTCTTTTTCAGTACAAAAAGACTTAGTTACTTTCATTCCAGCTATGCTATTTTCTAAAGTTGCATTTACATCACCTATAGTAACTCTACTTTTCATAAAGGCTATATTCATCTTATCTTTTTTTGTTATAGCAAACCAAATTATAAATGGCAATATAGCAAAAATTATAAGAGTAAGAGGAATATTTATATCTATAAGTATAAAGAATGAACCAACTAGCATTACTATAGAAATGAATAAATCTTCAGGACCATGATGTGCAAGTTCTGTTATATCCATTAAGTCATTTACTATTCTAGACATAGTTACACCAGATTTATTATTATCAAAATAAGTATTTGGAAGCCTCTGTAAGTGTGTAAATACCTCATTTCTCATATCAGCTTGCATATCTACACCAATGACATGTCCCCAATATTGCATAAAATAATTAAGCCCTGCTTTTGCTATAAATATAAGTATAAGTACAACTGCAAAAACTACTAGCATTCTTAAATTTTTATTTGGAACAATGTCATCCATTATATTTCTAGTTATCATAGGATAAACTAAATCACATAAAGAAAATAAGAACGCAGCTATAAGGTCTAATGTAAAGATTTTCTTATATGGTTTATAATATTTGACAAATTGTTTTATCATAAGTTTTAAATCCTCCTTTATCAATACGTCTAAAAAATACCCTTAAATTAGTATAACATAACACTAATTTTAAATCTTTTATAAAATTGCAATTCAAAAGAATATGTTTCATAAAATTGAATACTTATTTTATATAATCATATATTTAAAATACACCTAAAAAGAGCCATATCTATGTAAATAAAATTTTACAAGATACAACTCTATATTTAGTACTAAATATTTTTTATAACTGTAAACTCAAAAACTTATTTTAAAGCATCCAATATTTTCTTATCTAATGCAGCAGTATTTATACCTGTTATGTATGCTGTTGCTTTTATTGCAGGTATATCATAAGTTGTTGGCAATATAGTAGTAGATACTATCAAATCAGCACCTTCTTGTTTTGTTGCACATTCAGCAATTTTACATTGTATAACTTCTGCTTGTATGTTATTTTCTTTAACCAATCTTTCTACTTTATCGCAAACTACTGTTGATGTTGCAATTCCTGCTCCACATGCTACTAATATTTTTTTCATATTATCCTCCTACGATTTCTATAATATTTTATAATTCAAAATACGATTTTTATAATTAAATAAATTTCTCATATCTTTGTTTATATATAAATAATTATACCATTTTATATCAAAATAATATCTTAAAATTATTCTTTTAATATGTTTTTTATTTCACTATCATTTAATTTTAAAGTATTATTTTTTATACAATATTCTATGTACTTTGATACATTTTTATAGTCATTCAAACTAAACTGCTTAATATTTAAATCATATTCTATGTCACTTATAATACCTATCAAATCAGATTTATTTGATAAAATATCCTTATACTTATCCTTTCTAGTTACCTCTAATCTTTTAAATCTATAATTTTTATATCCTTCTATAATAATCAAGTCCATATCTTCATAAAACTTAATCATTTTATATAGTGGATTTTTATCTTTTAATTCTTCAATATATGCTAACCTCTTATTTGATATTATACAAACTTTCCTCGCACCTGATTTTCTATGTTTATAAGTATCTTTCCCTTCCTCATCTATCTCAAAATCATGGCATGTGTGTTTGATAACTCCAACATTATACCCTTCTTTACTTAATTCTCTTACTATACCTTCAATCAACGTAGTTTTACCTACTCCTGAATAAGAGACAATTGATAATACATTATACATAAAACCATATCCCCTTCATAAAACTATATAACAACAACATCTACTAATTGATTTTCTTTTATTATTTCTCTCTTTTTTATCTTAATCATGCAATTGCTTCTCAATGTTGCAGATAATCTAGCCTTGGCATCTTTTTTATCATTTAATGTAACATATAATTTACCTTCATCTGTATATAATTTTCCACTTACAAATCTATCGTTATTTGAGACTTTGTTAAATTCTCCTTTAAATATAGCTTTTATATAATGATTGCTGTCTTTATATGTTAAATACTCAATCACAGGAACAACTACATTATCAAATACCACAATTGCCGCATGTGGATTGCCAGAAAGCCCAAACAATATTTTTTCTCCCAATGTAGCTACATAACAAGCTCCTCCAGGTTTAATATTTATCTTCCAAAACAATTCTTTTGCTCCTATGTTTCTAAATACATCTGGTATTAAATCTTTATCTCCAACAGATACACCACCTGTAGTAATTAAAAAATCTACAGTTTCTAGCATATCCTTTACTTTTTTTTCTAATTCTTGTATATCATCAGTACAATTACATATTGTATCTGCTTGTATTCCAAGCTTTAAAAGCTTTGAATATAATGTATATCTATTGCTATCATATATTTTGCCATCCTCCAAAGTTTCATTTATATCTTGTAATTCTGTTCCTGTATTTAAAATACCAACTTTTAAATCATCATATACAGTTAATTTAGATATTCCAAGACTCGCTAATACTCCTATACCATCATACCCTATATTTTGATTTTTACTAATAATTAATTGACCTTTTTTTATATCCTCACCTTTAAATATATAATTGTCATATTCCTTTAGTTTTATATTTAAAGTTATCATGTCTTCTCTAGTTGTCACATCTTCTTTCTTTACTACACAGTTTGCTCCCTTTGGAATTTTTCCACCAGTCATTATCTTCACTGCTTCATTTTTATTTAATATACCATCAAACACTTCTCCTGCATATAATGTTCCTATAACCTTTAAATTTTTATTTTCAGAATTTGCATCATATGCATAACCATCATATGGTGACCTGTCAAATGGAGGACTATCAATTGTTGAATATATATCTTCTGCAACTACTTTATTTACTGCTTCTATAAGATTAACTCTCTTAATCCTACTTATTGGTATAACATTTTCTTCAATAATTTTTATGGCATCTGCTAATCCTATCATTTTAAATACACCCCAATATATTTTTTATTTAAAAACATTCTTAATGTAGTATAATTGTAAATTGCAATAAATCATTTTAGCTTATATTTAATTATAACTAATTGTTATCTATAATTGCAGTTTAAATTTAATAAATCTTATAAAATTATCATTAATTGTATTAATTTCAATTTTATACATTTTATAAAAAAAAACTGCTTCAAGTTAGAAATTTACTTCTACCTTAAAACAGACTTGTATGCTTTAAAATTCATTATTCTAATAAAGCTCCTTTTATTATTTTTACAACTTTATCACTCTCAATAGTTTTTATAGACTTTATTTTATTATCTACTATACTTATTGTAAGTATTTCTTTGTCTAATAATTTATTATCTTCTTTTAATCTATAACTCTTCACTACCCTATTTCCTTCATGGTTATATGCTGTTAAATTATAATTGGCATTACCCACGATTTCATTTATCCTAGATTCTTCAACTCCAATATACTCTCCCAAGTCAATGTTTTTATATTCCTCCAAGGATACAGCTGATTTTTCATTATCATTTGTTTCAATCATAATACCATAACTTTCATCTATAGCTGTTATACTTTGTGATGAAAAGGAATTTGTTTCAACATTAACAACTTTATTTTTATTAATGTTAATGTATAAAGCACTTCCATCTAATTCATTGTTTCCAGTATATTTAGGGTAAACTAATGTCATATAACTTGATGTATTTATATCTTGCATTGTATTTGATTTTTTTAAATTCTTATTTTTTATATAATAAATTGTGTTATAAGGTATTCCCATATTTTTTATAACATATTTATAATCTTTATCCATCATTTCATTAACATCATTTTGAACTTTTGTCATAGTTTTTTGCTGTGTTGCTTTACTTGCTACTTGATTTTTCTCTTTAGTAGTTTCTTTATGACATCCAACAAGTACAATCCCTAAAATAGTTACACAAACTAATGACCTTTTTAACTTCATAAATCAATCCTCCTTTCTTAAATTTTATAATATTTATCTATATCTCATTGTGTGATTATCTTTTTTTTCAATAATTACGTTTATTATTTTATAAAATAATTATATAATATTTATTTAAATTTAATAAGATTAAGAAGCTATCTGTAATTTTTTTGTAACAAAACACATTTTAAAGTTGAATTTTGAAAATTCAATTTACAAGATACTTGTGGTAAATATCCTTATAACATTATACCAAATTATTCCTAAACAATCAAAAACTCCATAAACATTTTAAGGTTTTCTATTTCAAAAAATCACCTTTAACTATTAATTTATCAAATATGTTATAATAGTTTTAGATAATTTAAGGAGGATTAAATAATGGATTTTAAACAACTTGAAGTATTTGTTGCTGTTGCAAAACATCAAAGTTTTTCAAAAGCTGCAAGAGAACTTTTTTTAACTCAACCTACTGTAAGTGCACACATACAAAATTTAGAAAGAGAGTTAGAAACTGTACTTATAAACAGAAGCAACAAAGTTATTACACTCACAAAATCTGGTGAAATTCTTTATGAGCATGCCATATATATATTAAATAACTGCAAACGTGCAATTTATGATATAAAAGAATATTCAGGTAAAATAGAAGGTATTATAGATATAGCATGTAGTTCTATACCTGAAACTTATATTCTACCTGATTTTATGAAGAATTTTTCTATGAGTTATCCAGATGTAAAATTTTCCATAAGCCATTATGATTCTCAATATGCTATATCAGAAATTTTAAATGAACGGATAAGCTTTGGATTAGTTGGTTCTAAAATTAACAATCCTCAAATCGAATATCTAGACTTATTAGATGATGAACTTGTACTTATTACTCCTTCAGATTTTAAAATTGATAACAATAACAATTACATTGATATAGAAGAATTGGCTTCTGTCAATTTTATTATGAGAAAAGAAGGCTCTGGTACTAGAAACTTAATACTAAACACCCTTAGCAAAAATAACTTTCCGGTAAACAAATTAAATGTAATAGCTCATGTAGAATCAAATGAAGCCATTAAAGAAATGGTTAGATTAGGCCTTGGTGTATCTTTTATATCATATATTTCAGCTATTGATTATCTAAATGTAGGCAAAATAAAATGCTACAAAGTAAAAGATGTTGATTTTACAAGAAAATTTTTCTTTATTTATTCTAAAAAGAAAACTTTTTCTCCATTGGAAGATAAATTTCTAAACAGACTATGTGAGTACTTTGAAATCATAATATAATAATTTTAATACACGACACTCAAATTTAAATTATAAGCTGTTAAATAATAAAATAATAAATAGAGTAGTATTATACTATGTTCATTTAATTAATGAGCATAGTATAATACTACTCTATTTGCTTATTACTTATTACTTATAATATTGTATATTAAACTTATAAATTTATATTAAAAAACGATTTATATCCTTTGTACATTTCATATATATCTACTTTAGAAACAATCTCATGCGGTGCATGCATATTTAAAACACCAACACCACAATCTATAACCTCTGCACCTTGATTTGCTAAGATATAGGCTATTGTTCCACCTCCACCTTGGTCCACTTTACCAAGTTCAGCAGTTTGCCATACTACATTACCCTCGTTAAAAATTCTTTTTACTTCTGATATAAACTCAGCATTAGCATCATTACATCCACTCTTACCTCTCGAACCAGTATACTTATTTAAAACTATTCCATTTCCCATATATGCAGAGTTTCTTTTTTCATATGCCTCATCAAAATTTGGGTCATATCCAGCTGCAACATCAGCTGATAATACTTTACTATTTGCTAAAGCTCTTCTTACCTTAATATCACAGTAATCGCCTTCTAAAGCTATTAACTCAGCCACAGTATTTTCAAAAAACTTTGAATGCATACCTGTATTTCCTTGGGAGCCAACTTCTTCTTTGTCTACACATAATGTAACTGAAGTAAATTCTGGTTGTCTAGTCTCTAGTATAGCTTTTACAGCAGCATATGAACATACTCTATCATCATGACCATATCCTAATACCATTGACCTATCAAACCCCAAATCTCTTGCCTTCCCAGCTGGAACTACTTCAATCTCAGCGCTTAATAAATCTTCTTCAACTATACTATATTTTTCATTTAAAATTTTTAATATATTTGCTGTTATAGGTTCTTTTTCTTCGCCATCCAAAGGCATATTTCCAATTAATACATTTAAAGCTTCACCACTGATTCCTTCTGACAATTTCTTTTGCATTTGGTTTCCAGCTAAATGAACTAATAGGTCAGTTACACAAAACACTGGGTCACTGTCTTCTTCACCAATAGATACATCCACCTTTGTACCATCATTTAATATAACTACTCCATGTAAAGCAAGAGGAATAGCTGTCCATTGATATTTTTTAATTCCTCCATAGTAGTGAGTCTTAAAAAAACCTAGATTAGCTTCTTGATACAATGGGTTTGGTTTTAAATCTAATCTTGGAGAATCTATATGACTACCTATAATCTTCATACCTTTTTCTATATAGTTTTTACCTATTACAAAAAGTGCCACTGCTTTTTCTTTATTTATAGCATAAATCTTGTCCCCATGACTTACACTTCCATTTTCCATAGCTTCATCTATTGAAATATAACCATTTTCTTTAGCCAATTTTATAATTTCTTTTACTGAAAGTCTTTCAGTTTTTGATTTACTTAAAAAATCCATATAATTGCGAGCATATTCCATAACCTGTTCAATAGCATTCTCTTTTTTTTCAATTTCCCATGCATTCTTAAATTTATGCTTTAAGTCCATGTTTTCCTCCTATTAAGTTTTAATTTTTATTATTTTTCATATATTGTTCATATTCTTCTGGTGAGACTACTTTAACACTATCAAGTCTTGATTTAAAATGAGCTCTAAAATTTTCTAAATATTCCTTTCTTAAAATCTCCCTTTCTTTGATTTCATCATCAGAAAGAACTCCCTCTTTATTTTTCTTTGCTAATTCATTAATCCTATCTAATTTCTTCTTGTCAAACATTTTTTCCTCCTAAAAAACTTCTATTTATTAATAAAATAATTTATTACTTTTTATATCTAACTTATTTTTATATTCACAGAAAAACTCTTCTATATTATCACTTATTATAGATATTCCCTTTTCTAACTCTTCCATACTTGGACGAGCTATATTTATTCTAAAAAATCTATCATCCACTAGATTATCAAAAAAATAAGTCCCTGGAAGCATGGATACTCCTTTATTTAACATAAAACTTGTAAAGCTTTGTGATGTATACCCTCTTGGCAATTCTAAAAAAAAGTTTATACCTCCACAAGATTTTCTAACTTTTAATTTACCACTCAATTTATCATTAATCAAGTTTTTTGCTAACTTGTACTTATCAGTATATATCTTCTCTATATGACTTAGATAATTCTTCCAATTGAAATTCTCCATATAGTAATACATTGATTTTTGAATAAGACCTGGTGTTGATATGTCTGATGAATATTTAGCCCACAAAACTTTTTTTAATAATTCATTTGGCATTTCTACAATTCCTATTCTTAAGCCTGGCATAAGTATTTTTGAAAAACTCTTTATATATACTACCCTATTTTTATCATCATAGCTCCTGACTGTCCTATTATCCTCTGAATCAAATATAAAATCACTGATAAAATCATCTTCAATTATATAAAAATCATGCTCTTCTGCCAATTCTATTAGCTTCTTTTTTTTATATGTAGAATAAGATATACCTGTTGGATTTTGAAAATTAGGCATAATATATATAAGTCTTGGTTTTATTTTTTCCAATTTTAATTTTAAAATACCTATATCAATTCCATCATCTAACATAGGTATAGATATTATTTTTGCACCTCTACTTTTAAATACTTCAATTGCTCCATTGTAAGAGGGTTCTTCCATAAAAACAACATCAGAATAACTTATAAGCCCTTTACAAACTATATCTATACCTTGCTGTGCTCCTGAGATTATTTGAATGTTTTCTTTAGTAGTATTTATATTTTCATCACTTAAATACTCTACCATCTTTTCTCTTAACTCCTCAGAGCCTAGCCCTTCATCGTAATCAAATATTGAACTTCCATCTTTAGATAATGCCATGTTTACAGCATTTTTAAATGAATCTATAGGAAACATATCATTAGATGGATTTCCATTATCGAAATGAATTAAATCATCTCTTTGTCTAATATTCTTATTTTTCCCTTTATCTATACCATTTTTATAAGAATTTGAATTTGATACAAAAGTTCCACTTCCTATAATTTTATATACATATCCTTCATTTTCCAAAAGCTCATATACTTTAACTATAGTAGTATTATTTACATGTAAATAATCTGATAACTTTCTTATTGGTGGAAGTTTTTCATGCTCAACTAGTTCTTTGTTTATTATTAACTGCTTTATATGATTAAATATTTGTATATATTTAGTTGACTTCCTTTCACTTAAATCTATTTTGTATTTTTCCACATTTATCACCGCTTATTGTTTTTATATTTTATTGATGCCTTAGCATATATTTGATATTATTTAGTATGTATATATAATACCAAAATTTTTATAAAAAGGGGAAATATTTATGTTTTACGACTATCACATGCACTCAAGTTTCTCTACTGATGGAAAATCTACAATGGAAGAAATGATAAAAAAATCTATAGACCTTGGTATAAATGAAATTTGTTTCACAGACCATGTCGATTATGATGTTTATGCGGATGATTCTTTTTCGATTGTTTACGAAGATTATTTTAAAAGTCTAGAAACTCTTAAAAATAGATATAAAGATAAAATATCAATAAAAAAAGGGATTGAATTTGGAGTTCAAACTCAATTAATAGATACATATAGAAAAGAAGCTCATCAATATCCATTAGATTTTATAATATGCTCTATTCATGCTATAGATAAAATGGATTTATACCTTGGTAGCTATTTTGAAGGTAAGACTCAACATGAGGTCTATGAGAACTACTACCTTTATTTGTATAATATTGTTAAAAACTACAAGGATTACTCTGTTTTAGGTCATTTAGATTTAATTAAAAGATATGCACCTTATGATACCATCCTAGATGACAGACTATTTTCAGATATAATTGAAGAAACTCTCAAGCAAGCTATCTATGATGGTAAAGGTATCGAAATAAACACATCTTGCTACAGATACAACCTGCCAGATTTAACTCCATCTAGATATATCCTTCAGATGTATAAAGATTTAGGAGGAGAAATCATAACCACAGGCTCAGATTCACATCATGTAAGTCAAGTTGCATATGAATTTGATTACATATATTCATTACTAAAAAACATGGGATTTAAGTATGTATCTAAATTTAATAAAATGAAACCAGAATTTATAAAATTATAAATTTTTACACCTCCTTATGAATATATTTAAAAGATAAGGAGGTGATTTTTTTTGAAAGTACCTTATTTAGTACTATCAACAGTTATTTTATTTATGTCTAACTTTGTCGTAAGAATATTTGGATTTTTATATAAAATATTCTTATCAAGAGCTTTAGGCGAAACAGGTCTAGGTATATATCATATGATTTTTAACTTTTTAATGATTTGTTTAGCTGTTACAACAACTGGAATACCTACTGCACTTAGTTGTCTAGTTGCAAAAAGAAAAGCTTTAAATGATAAGCACAACACTAATGCTTTGTTTATATCAACTTTATACATATCATTTTTTGTAGCATTAATTATATCTATAGTTGCATCTTTCAATAGTTCTTTTTTATCACTTAAGTTTCTAAAAGACCCTAAATTGAACTTATTTATACTAGCAGTTTGTCCTGCCATAGTTATAATAACACTTTCAAATGTACTTAGGGGGTATTACTACGGCATAAAGAACGTAAAAGTTCCTGCTATTGGACAAATTATTGAACAGATGGGTAAAATTCTATTTGTTTTTTTACTCGTTATGTATGTAAATGATAAGTCTATGAATTGTTATATTGCTCTTTTAGGTATATCTATTGGTGAATTGAGTAATATCATATTTATGCTCATATGTTTATGTCGAGATTCTTCATTTGACAATAAATATATTATAAGTATAAAAGATTTTTATAATTCCTCTATGGAAACATTGAAAATGTCCATACCTATAACTTGCAATAGAATGTCAAATATACTTTTACAATCTATTAGCTCTATGATGATACCATCAAGATTAGCATTATCAGGCATGACTTATCAACAATCATTAAGTATGTATGGTGTCGTCAGCGGGATGGTAATGCCATTTATATTTTTACCATTTACTGTTGGCTCAGCACTTATTGTAAATTTGATACCTACTATATCACAAGAAATGGCCTTAAGAAAACGTAAAAGTGTCCTAAAAAAAATAAAGTATTCTGTACTCCTAACTTTATTTGTAGGTATACTATCATCAGTGTTTTTTTATTTCTTTGGAAAAGATTTATGTATACTAGTATTTAAAAATAAACTTGCTGGAGAATATTTAAAAGCTATGTTTTTAGTACCACTATTTATGTCACTAAATCAAACACTATCTGGTATTTTACATTCAATAAGAAAAGAATTAGCTTCAAGTATAAACACTATCATTGGTATGTTAATTCAGCTAGTAGCTCTATATGTATTTCTTCCCATTCCAGGACTTAATATTTATGCATACATATACACAATGACAATAGTATCAATATTTACCTGTTTATTACATACTATAGTACTTTTTAAATCTATAAAATCTATACATTAGTTATAAATAACGTGAAGGCTACCAATGTAAATCATCTACTATTGGTAGCCTTCCTTAAATGATTTTTATTTATAATTTAAACTGTCTATATATCTACCTATCTATCTGTGGCAACCTGAATTTCCACTTCCATGATTAGGTCCACATTGCGAAAAATCACATACTTTAGAGAAAGTATCAACAAGTCTTGGTTGGATTGGGTTTGGTGATGCTAAAACTACTATTTGTTCACTTATTAATGTGCTAACTGTTTCTTGTAAGCAAAGTACTAAATCTATATCATTTGGTATAATTAATTCATACATAGGTTCACAACATTCATTACATTCTAATTTTAATATAGATTTTCCTATACAATCTACAGTTAAGTTAGTTTGGTATTCTTGTCTTAAAGTGACAGCTCTTCCGTCAGCTGGCAAGCATATTGGTGCTGAAAGTGTGTTAAAAGTAAATTCTACAAAATCAACTCTTCTCTTACATCCACCTCCTGCTCTAACTGCTGGGAAAGCTAATGCAACGAATTCTGTACATCCACATCTACCTCTTAGTTCTAATACTAGATTACGAACTGCTACAGTTAAGCCTCTTTGTTTATAAGCTACTGATTTGCCTTTTCCTTGTCTACAACATTCAGCGTTTCTTTCTCCACATACTGCATATTCAAAAGTTGTTTCACAGTTTCTTCCTATTATATCTCCTAATGGATCTAAATCGAAATCTTCTAAAGTTGTCATTCCTGTGTCTATAACTATTCCATCATTACTTAAGCATATTTTATCTATAGTTACACTTGCTCTACCTGCACTTGGAACTGAACCAAATACTTCTACTACTTCTGTTTCAAAAGTTAATGGTTCTCCATTTGGTCCAGTTGCATCTGTAAATGTTTGGAATTGCATAGTATCAAAAATTCTATTAGCTTCTATTGCAAATGGAACTGCATTTGCTACAGAAAAGTTTCTTGGAGATATAGGATTACAGCAGTTTGGTCCACATTTGTTTTCAAAACATTCATCTGAATCCATTTGGCATGGTTCACAATCACATTTACAATTATCATGGCATCCACAATTGTCATCACATGGATTAGGTTTACATGGATTGCATGGATTAGGTTTACAATCATCATGACAATCACAATTATTATCATTGTTACATCCATTATGATGATGTGATTTTTTGAATCCTCTCATCTCATCTGAACTTATTTCATCTGTATACACTTCTTCTTCATTCATTGTAGACATTGGCTGATTTAGCATTCTTCTTTTATTTTTTTTGTAATCTTGCATTTTTCATTGCCCTCCCTGTAAGCGATTCTTATTAAGTCTTCGGCTTTTTATAGCCTAATTAATACTATGCACTTATAATCCTAATTGTTACTTAGCTTTTTAAATTTATCAATAATTAGGTATATTTGGTAGAAAAATGCATTTTAATAAAAAAAAGTACTACTATTTAAAACAGTAGCACTTTTTTTGTCCCGAAACACCGGTGGCTAAGTAAATTCACACCCTAGGCACTCCCAGGTGGGTGACTTGCCAGTAACCTTTAACGTCCAAACTAAACAGGCATGTTATAATTTACTAGACACGGTCTCCCGTATTTCATTTGTAGGTTGAATTTAAAAAAGCCTTATCGTATGTTTCAGGATTTCATATTATTATTATATAATAAATTTTGAATTTTTTAAAGTGGTTTTATATAGTAATTAAGATAATCTTATTCTAGTATTACTTTTTCTTCCTTTTCTCTTTATGTATTTAGTTAATTATTACTTTCTCTTAGCTTTACTTCTAGTATTTTTTTCATTACGATTATGTTCATGCTTTTGTTCATTAACATCATATAATTCTTCATCATATACTATATTTTCATCATTTTCTGCATACTCATGGTCTGTTTCTTCATCTTCTGTTAATTCTTCTTCATTATCATCTATCTCATCTTCATAATCTAATTCTTCATCTTCATATGTTGACTCTTCATCTTCTTCATTATTATCTTCATATTCATCATCATCATTATTACTATCATCACCTCTTAAAAGATTTCCTAGCAGTTTAAGATTATTCATACTACCTAGATTATTTATATTTGCCAAAGAACTTAAACTAAATCCACCTTCACCAAAATCATCAGGTAAAAACAATTCTGCAAATAAATCTATCTTTTTTTTCATTCCTATAGCCTTTTCAACAGAATTTTTTCTCTTTTCTGGAAATACATCTATAATTTCTTTTATCATCATATTTTTTTTGTCTTCACTATCCATTTTTCTAAAAAAATCTGTTTCCTCTTCAACATCTACCACATCTATATTGTTAAGTTTCTTTATGCCTCTAACTAAGTCTAAAATACTTTCTATTTTTACTAGTATTTTCCTTTCATCTCTTGACATGTATTTTTTAGTTCTTGTTATTATTTCCATTCCCATTTCTAGGTCTTCTTCACTCAAATCCATAAGTCTTAGACCTCTTTTTATATCATTTGCATCAAACCTTAAAGTTTCATGTATAGCTTTTGATAATTTCTCATTTGAATTTTTTTTGTTTTTTCTGGCTCTATTATTTTTCTTTGATTTATCTTTATCATCAAATATAGAGATATTACCATTACTCAATGCAATCACTCCAATCAAAAATAGTAAGTTATTCAAGACAATTCCCCCTTATATTATATAATTGCCCTATATTAAAGTATGTTTTTCATATTTTAATGTTCCATTTTTAAAGCTCAGTGCATATATATTATCTATAAGAATTTTTATTTATATTATATATCACTCACAATTCACCACTTCAATATTATTTCTATATATAAATAGTATGAATATAATTCAATATATATTTATAGAAAGGGGTTTTTTTATGAAAAAAATAGATACAGATTCATTAGAAAAGATGGCTAAGCAAAAAAATATTGACAAGGATAAGATAGAAAAGATTGCTGATAATTACAAAGGGAAATCAGAAAGTGAACTTATGGAGGAACTTATAAAGATAGGTAAGAACCTAGATGGAAGAGAGGAAGTAGTATCAAAATTCAAAGCATTTTTAGATGACAATCAACGTAAAAAATTAGATACTATAATGGATAAAATATCAGATGCAGAGACTCAAAGAGATACTAAACCTGCTAAAACTAAAAAGACTAAGCAACCAACTAAAGGTAAATCAAATACACCTGCACCAAAAAATACACCAAATAATCAACAAAAAAAATCTAAGAGTATATTTAAGAAAACTAAAAAATCCAACCCTCATGAATAAACAAAAATAAACTACTTTTAAGGTTTAAAGTTATTATTTTTAACTAAAATATTTTAATTGCATATTATTTAAACTAAAAATCAGGTAGTGTTTTAAACACTACCTGATTGACTTTAATAACTTTATTTCTTTCTCTCTATAACACTTTCTCTATCAACAATTTGATAAGGTAATTCTATTTTCTTGTTTTCAATTAATTCTTTATTGATTAATTTAATAACCATTCTTATTGCTACTGCTCCCATATCATATAAAGGCTGATAAACTGTAGTAAGCTTAGGCCTATACATCTTAGCTATCTTAACATCATTAAATCCTGCAACTGATATGTCTTCTGGAACCTTATATCCAGCATCACAGATAGCATTTATAGCTCCTATAGCAGCCTCATCACCCGTAACAAAGGCTGCATGAGGTATTATTCCTTCATCCAATAATTCTTTCATACTATGGTATCCACTTTCATAATCAGTTCCACCATATTTGATTAAACTCTTGTCCAACTCTATATTATTACTTGAAAGTGCTTCTTCGTAGCCTGAAAGTCTTTCCATTTCTAAAACAGTATCATCTTTACTTGTCATTATAAAAGCTATCTTTTCATGACCTTTCTTTATAAGATGTTCTGTCATATCAAAAGTAGCTTCTTTATTACTAGTGCTCACTGTGTATATATCATAATTTCTAGCAGTTTTACTTATATATGTTGCTGGTATACCACAATTTTGTATATAGTTGATATGCTCTTGTTCAACTACCCATGAAATCATAACTATACCTTCTACTTGTTTTGCTCTTAATAGATTTATACTCTTTAACTCTTGTTCTTTATCAGAGTATGTATTAGCTAAAAGAATATCATAATCATACATTTTAGCAACTTCTTCTATTCCATTTAATATCTCATTAACAAAAGAATCTGAAACTTCTGGAACTATTACCCCTATTAATTGACTCTTTTTAGTTACTAAGCTTCTTGCAAGTGGATTTGGAATATATCCAGTTTCTTTTATAACCTCTAAAACTTTTTGTTTGACTTCATCAGTCACAGGTTTTGAATCATTTATAACTCTAGATACTGTAGATATTGACACGCCTGCTTGTTTAGCAACATCTTTTATCGTTATATTACTTTTCATTTTCATCCTCCTAATTTTGCTAAATTTATCTAAATCTGAACCAAATTTATACAGGTTCTTATTTTAACTATATTTATATAAGTTCTTATTTTACCATAAAAGCAAGTACATTTAAATACATTATATTTTATATTATACCCTATATTCAACAATTTTAATAATATTCATTCTTAATTTAAATTACATTAAAAAATAAAATAAAAAAATGCTGGTATAAAACATACCAGCATTTTTTCACTTTAACAGTTTAGTTTTAGCAGCCGCAGCCACAACCATCATCACCATCAAAGAATCCACCACATGAACAAGTTATTAATAATAGTATTAAGAATGGTATCCATGACATTATATCGATATCTCTCCAACAATCTTCAAAAGCTAAGAATAGGAAGAATAATACGATTATCCACCATCCTCCCCCACCAAAACATCCATCGTTTCCAAAAAATCTATCTAACATAATAAACTCCTCCTTTTTTAATAATTACTACTCTTATTCTAAGCATCCACTACAGCAGCAAAGTATTAATAAAACTATTAAGAATGGAATCCATGCCATTATGTCAAATTCTGCCCAGCTCTCTCCAAAAGCTAAAAATAGGAAGAATAGTACGATTATCCACCATCCTCCTCCACCAAAACATCCATCTTCTCCAAAGAATCTATCTAACATTCCACGTTACCTCCTGTTGATATTTTGTTGAGCTTTTCGCTCCTAACATATACTATGCATTTGGTTTCCATTTTGCTAATGTATTTTTATTATTTTTTTATTTTTTTTATCTTAACTAAAAAAGGCAAAACCATAACTTGTATAAGTTACTGGCTCTGCCTATTTAATAATCAATATTTTTTAGCAACAACAACCATCATCGAAGTTAAATAACAACAATACTATTAATATAACCCATATCCATATATTGTCATCGCATAATAAGTCTTCTAAAATGTCTGTACATAATAATAAGAATACTATAACTATTATTATCAACATTTTATTACTAAAAAATCCTTCGCATCCTCCAAAGAAACGTTCCATATTGTCTTCTAATTTTGTCATAACTAATCCTCCTTGAATCATTAAGAGACTAACTTTTGTCTCTTTAATTAAATATATGTAGTAATAGACAGATAAGTTACTTCTAAAAAGTTTTTATTGATTAATTTATTTATTTCTTTTTCTCCTAGTTTATTGTATCTATCAACTTCATCTAAATAATCCTTTTTTTCTTCTGATATAGTATAAATTAAACTTTCTATTGATTTTACTTTGTATTCTTTATATCTTTCTATCAAGAAGGATGTTTTTGAATTTTCTATGCCTTTCTTTACATGCATTAATCTTGATATATAATCGTCCTTTTCATTAGATACATAGCTTTCCTTCTCTGCTACATCTTCAAGAATTAAATTGGTTTCCATTACATAGTCCTCTATTCGTTGCATATCTAAAGTTATTGAATTATAATAAAAATTTACTGCTATAAGTAAAAATATTCCTACAGATGTTAGTAATAAGCCTACATATTTCATAGCATTTCCTCCTAAGTTATATTTGTTATCAATAAAGTTTATTCATCAAATAAGACTTTATTACTACCTTTATAAAATTTTATTTTTTTTTACTAATTGCATATTGAAAAATTTTTGATATTATATTAAACTAACATTAAAATTAATTAAAACTGCTGTAGGAGGCTTAAAATGTTTGAAAAAATAAAAGAAATAATAGCAGAACAATTAGGGTTAGACAATTTAGATGAAATAACTATGGAAGCATCTTTAATGGAAGATTTAGAAGCTGATTCATTAGATGCTGTTGAGATTATAATGGCTCTTGAAGATGAATTTGGTATAGAAATACCAGATGAGGAAGCTGAAAACTTTAAATGTATTGGTGATATATGTAAATATATCGAAGAAAATAAATAACATCATTTTGTCTACAAATATAAATAGTCTGTGTCTACTTCTACTTAATATTTCTATTAGAAGTTTACACAGACTAATCTACATTTTATTTATAACTATATTAACTATACATTTCTTCTAACTTAATTTATATCCAATCCTATAAATTACTCAAATTAAGATTACTTTTCTTCATAAAATGTTACATTCTTTATTACTATATCTATAGTTCCATCTTGATTTTGCTTTACAGTATATTTCATTGGGTCTTCAAAATCAGTTAGGTTCCCTTTTATATCAAAACCATTATCAGTTTTTATACTTCTCTTTTTGAGCTTTTTCTCAACCCATTTTTTATCTATGCTAAAACCTTCATCAAGACCTTTTTCTTCCATATGCTCTTTAAAACTACCTTTTAATTCTTCATCCTTAATTGAATTATCAACAAAATCATTTATATCAATTTCATGTTTTTCTTTTAATGTATAATTTAATATACTTCTTACATCTTCTGCTTGTTTTATATCATTACTAAGAGCATTAGTTATCCAATTTTCGGCTGTATTTTTAAATACTTTTGTCTTATACTTATCATCATCTATTTTTTTAGCATGCAAAAATTCTGTTACAAACTTTGATTCTGAACCCTCTTTTTCTGCATCTTTGTCTAAGAGTCTTAGATGAAACTCATCATTCATTCCACTTAATCCAATTAAAGCTCCTTGTTTTTGTCTTAAAGTTTCTGGAATACCAATTTCATTTGATACCATTTGAATATTAAATTTATCATCTACAAACTCAATTGAATGAGTATACAATTTTTTATAATCTAATTTCAATATAGCAACACTCTTTTCATCTTTTACAGTATACAAGCAAATTGCCAAATCACAAGATTCTAATGCTGCATTAATCTTCATAACATCAAACAGATAAGATGCTATTTCTTTAGAGTTTTTTAAAAATGAACTTTCATCATATATTATTTGTTCACAACAATTTTTAATTAAATTGTCATTATAATCTTTAAAAATCCCTTTTCTTAAATCTTCATCCTTTGAAATTCTCTTTATTGCTTTTTGAAAAAATCCATCTACTTCTTGATTAACTTTACCTTCAAAATCATTTAATATTGGAACATCACTATTCTTATCCAAAACATGTATTATAAATTTATGTATTATCATATATATCACCCCATCTATCTTAATTTCGATATTAACTCTTGCATATCCTTTGGTATATCTGTTTTAAATTTTAAAATTTCTTTTGTTCTTGGTTGTTCAAACTCTAAGCTATATGCATGAAGAGCTTGCCTATTTATAAGATTTCCATCTATATAACCATATAACTCATCACCTATTATTCCATGACCTATATGAGCCATATGAACCCTTATTTGATGTGTTCTACCAGTTTCTAGCTTTACTTCTAGTACAGTTGCATTTTTTAATCTTTCTACTACTTTATAATGAGTAACAGATGCTTGCCCTCTTTCATCTATTACTCTCTTTATTGAATCCTCTTCAGGTCTATAAATTGGTTCATTTATAGT
Organism: Clostridioides sp. ES-S-0006-03; assembly: GCF_020662275.1. Classification (NCBI taxonomy): domain Bacteria; kingdom Bacillati; phylum Bacillota; class Clostridia; order Peptostreptococcales; family Peptostreptococcaceae; genus Clostridioides; species Clostridioides sp. ES-S-0006-03. The sequence goes on along the minus strand of NZ_JADGMM010000005.1, from coordinate 39,827 downwards.
TCCCTCATCTTCATCTATAATCCCATTCACTACTGTTATATATGTTTTTTCAACTTTGTTTTCACTCATTGATATAGACAAAGTATGGTGTGCATAAGCATTTTTTGCTACTATAACAAGTCCTGAAGTGTTCATATCAAGTCTATTTACAAATCGTATTTTTACATTTTCTTTATGCTTCTCTATATAATAACTAATACCATTTGCTATTGTATTATCATAGTGACTTTTAGTTGGATGAACTACCATAAATGGTGGCTTATTTACCATAATTATATCAAAATCATCATATATTATTTGTAAATTTAAATCTTGTGGCTCAAAATTTGCTTTTTCTTCTTCTATTTTTACCTCTATTAAATCCCCACGAGACACTTTTAAACTTGGCTTTTTATATACACCATTTACTAATACACTTTTTTCTCTTTTCATTTTTGATAGTGACCTAACCGAAAAATTTAGCTTGTCCAGCAAAACTTCTTTTAGAGTCATTTCTTCTTCATTTGTATAGGATATAAGATTATATTTTTGATTTTCTTTTTTAAACAAACTTTTACCTACTTTCTTTTATATCTTCAAAACCATGATATTATATATTTTACACTATTTTTGTTTAATAGATAATAATTATTTTTTAACCATAAAAACCTGTAAGAATAACAAATAGTTACTCTTACAGGTTAAGTTCATGGTTAAATGTTTAATTTTTAAAAATTATAATCTAAAACTATCTTTTAACTATTAAAGTAGTTCCCATTCCACCACCTATACAAAGTGTAGCTAAACCAGTTTTAGCATCTCTTCTCTTCATTTCATATAAAAGTGTAGTAAGTATTCTTGCTCCTGAGCATCCTATTGGATGTCCTATAGCTATTGCTCCACCGTTAACATTAACTTTAGCCATATCTATGTTTAAATCTTTTACTACGGCTATAGATTGAGCAGCAAATGCTTCATTAGCTTCAACTAAATCTATATCTTCAATAGTCATATTAGCAGCTTCTAAAGCTTTTTTAGTTGCTGGAACTGGTCCATAACCCATTATTGTAGGGTCAACACCAGCTGTTCCATAAGAAACTATAGTTGCAAGAGGTTCTATTCCTAATTCTTCAGCTTTTTCTTTAGCCATTACTACTAACATAGCAGCACCATCATTGATTCCTGATGCATTACCAGCAGTAACTGTTCCATCTTTTTTAAATGCAGGTCTTAATTTAGCAAGTTTTTCTATTGTAGTACCAGGTTTAATATACTCATCTTTGTCTACTACAGTGTCACCTTTTCTTCCTTTTATAACCACTGGAACTATTTCTTCGTCAAATTTTCCTTCAGCTTGAGCTTTTTCAGCTTTATTTTGACTTGCAAGGGCTAATTCATCTTGTTCTTCTCTAGTTATATTCCATTGCTCTGCTATATTTTCAGCAGTTATACCCATGTGATAGTTATTGAATATGTCTGATAATCCATCTTTTATCATTGAATCAACAAAAGCAGTATCACCCATTCTTGCACCATATCTAGCACTTGGTACTAAATAAGGAGACATACTCATGTTTTCAGCTCCACCAACTAGCATTATATCAGCGTCCCCTAATGCTATAAGTTGAGATGCCATTGAAACAGATCTTAATCCAGAACCACAAACTATATTTATAGTCATAGCTGGTTTTTCTACTGGTATTCCTGCACCTAATGCTATTTGTCTTGCTATATTTTGACCAAGACCTGCTGTAAGTACTCCTCCTAAAAGTGATTCATCTATCATATCTGGAGTTATATTAGCTCTTTTTATAGCTTCTTTAGCTGCTGTTATACCTAAGTCTACTGCTGAAACTGATTTAAATGCTCCTCCAAAACTTCCTACTGCTGTTCTAGCTGCACTGGCAATTACTACTTCTCTCATATTCATTACCCCCATTAAATTAGATTTTTATCAGATTTTTGAGATTGTTTTTTTTTAGACAATATCAGTTAAATTTTTTAGATTTCAGTTCTTATTTATTATAATCATAGAATCCTATTTTAGTTTTTCTTCCTAATTGATTAGCTCTAACCATTTTAGCTAAAAGTGGATGAGGTCTATATTTAGTGTCTCCAAATTCAGTGTATAAAACGTTCATTATAGCTAAAACAACATCTAATCCTATTAAATCACCTAATGCTAAAGGTCCCATTGGATGGTTTGCACCTAGTTTCATAGCCTCATCTATTTCTTCTTTACTTGCAACGCCATCTGCATATATACCAACAGCTTCATTTATCATAGGTATAAGTATTCTGTTTACTACAAATCCAGGAGATTCAGATACATCTACTGGTACTTTATTGATACTCTTAGATAATTCAAATACTGTATCAAAAGTAACTTTTGATGTTAATTGACCGCTTATAACTTCAACTAATTTCATCATAGGAACTGGATTGAAGAAATGCATTCCTATAACTTTATCTGCTCTATTAGTAGAAGAAGCTATTTCTGTTATAGATAATGATGAAGTATTTGTTGCTAAAATAGTATCGTCTTTACATAACTCATCTAATAATTTAAAAACTTCTTTCTTTATGTTCATATCTTCTACAGATGCTTCTATTATTAAGTCCATGTCTTTCAAATCTTCATAGTTAGTAGTTGAACTAACATGACTTAATATTTCTGCTTTTGTAGCTTCGTCCATTTTTCCTTTAGTAACCAATTTAGTTAAATTTTTATCTAATAAGCCTAAACATTTATCTATAGCACCTTGAGTTCTACTCTTTAAACATACATCATGACCACAACTTGCAAAAGTTTGTACAATACCACTTCCCATAGTTCCACTACCTATTACAGCTAATTTCATAGTTATAACCTCCTGTTATTTTAGTATTTATATTCTGTTAACTAGATTAAAGTATTTATTCAATCTAGTTAACAGCAAATATATTTTTAATTAGATTTGTTTATCCTTTTATAAAGTTAGCTTCTCTTTTTTCAATAAAAGCTGACATTCCTTCTTTTTGGTCTTTAGTTGAAAAACAAAGTCCAAAGAAATTAGATTCTATATCTATTCCAGTATCTATATCAGTTTGAGCACCAAGTTGTATAGCTTCTTTAGAGTATCTAACTGCAAGTTGAGCATTTTTAGCTATTGTTTTAGCTAGTTTTTCAACTTCTTCCATTAAAGCTTCTGGCTCGACAACTTTATTTACTAGCCCTATTTTTTCAGCTTCATCAGCTTTTATAACTTGACCTGTAAAGATTAATTCTTTTGCTTTTGCCAGTCCAACCAGTCTTGTAAGTCTTTGAGTTCCTCCATACCCTGGAGTTATTCCAAGAGTTACTTCTGGTTGCCCAAATTTAGCTTTAGCAGATGCAATTCTTATATCACAAGCCATTGCTAGTTCGCATCCTCCACCTAAAGCAAATCCATTTACAGCTGCTATTATTACTTTTTTACTATCTTCTATTTCTCTAAAAGCTTTAGCTCCTAGAAGACTAAAATCTTTAGCAGCTACAGCATCTAAATCTTTCATATATGCAATATCTGCTCCAGCTACAAATGCTTTTCCTTCCCCTGTCAGTATTACTACATCAATAGTTTCATCATTATTAATATCAGCAAATACTTCATAAAGTTCTTCTAAAGTTTTTGAATTTATTGCATTAAGGGCTTTAGGTCTATTCATTTTCACTGTACATATATTTTCATTTACTTCAACAGCTATATTCTCATAAACTTTAACATCGCTTGTACTCATAATACCCTCCCCAAGAAATTAGTTAGCTAAAACTTCACCTTTTTCTTTTGCAACACTTAATTGACTTATAAGTTCTGGAAGTACTTTGTGAACATCTCCAACTATACCAACATCAGCATATTTAAATATTGGAGCTTCTGGATTTTTGTTTATAGCAACTATAAACTCAGCATCTTCCATACCAGCTATATGTTGTATTGCTCCAGATATACCACATGCTATATAAAGGTCTGGTCTTACAGTTTTACCAGTTTGACCAACTTGTCTTGCTTTATCTAACCATCCTGCATCTATAGTTGCACGAGAACCAGAAACTTCTCCACCTATAACTTCAGCTAATTCATAAAGTATATCTAAATTTTCTTTTCCGCCCATTCCACGTCCAGCAGAAACTAATATTTTAGCATCTTCTATTTTAACTTGTTTTTTAGCTTCTTTTATTATTTCTACAACTTGAACTAATTTGTCAGCCTCAGTAAATTCTACTTTAAAACGATTAATTACAGCTTCTCTAGTTTCATCAACTTCATTTTTCTTCATAACGCCTGGTCTAACTGTAGACATTTGAGGTCTGAAATCTTTACAAACTATTGTTGCCATTATATTTCCACCAAAAGCAGGTCTTGTCATTAATAATAATTTTGTATCTTCAGCTACTGCAAGTCCTGTACAGTCAGCAGTAAGTCCTGTATGTACTCTAGCAGATACTCTAGGTGCTAAATCTCTACCTATTGAAGTTGCTCCAAATAATACAACTATTGGGTCCGCTGCTTTTATTGCTTCATATGCAGCCTTTGTATATGGTTCAGTCGTATACACTGCTAAAGCTTCATCATCTACTACTATTACTTCATCAGCTCCATAATGTGCTAATGTATCTATTAAATCTTCTACCTTACTACCTAAAAGTAATGCAGAAACTTTTGTATCATAATCTTTGGCTATTTCTGTTGCCTTTCCTAATAATTCTAAAGAAACAGTTTGAATTACATTTTCTCTTTGTTCTATTACTACTAAAACATTACCCATTCTTTATCCCCCCTTAATTATATGATATATTTTTCTTTTAATTTATCTATAATAATTCCAGCTGATGCTTTTGCATCTTCGTTGTATATTGTACCAGCTGGTTTAACTGATTTCGTAAATGATTTAAATACGCTAGTTGGAGAACCTTTTAGACCTAAGTTAGAAGGGTCAACTTCTATATCTTTTACAGTCCAAGTTTCTACTACATCATTTTCAAAAGAATCATATATTCTTCCAACCTTCATGTATCTTGGTGTGTTCATATCTTTAAGAGTTGTTATAAGGCATGGCATTTTAACTTTTAAGTCATGACAACAATCTTCAAATTGTCTTTTTACTAAAACATATTCGCCTTCAGTTTTTATTTCTTCAGCATATGTTATTGATGGAAGTTTTAAATGTTCAGCTATTTGAGGTCCAACTTGTGCAGTATCACCATCTATAGCCTGTCTTCCAGCTATTATAATATCAAAATCTATATTTTTTAATGCTCCTGCTAATGCTGATGAAGTTGCCCAAGTATCAGCACCTGCAAAGGCTCTATCTGTTAATAATATTCCTCTATCTGCACCCATTGCTAAAGCTTCTTTTAAAGCCATATCTGCTTGAGGAGGTCCCATTGTTATTACAGTTACATGAGCTCCCATTTCTTCTTTTAATCTTATCGCTTCTTCTAAACCTGCTTTATCATCAGGGTTTATTATACTTGGTACTCCATCTCTAATTAAAGTACCTGTATTAGGATCTAGTTTAACTTCTGTTGTATCTGGAACTTGTTTTATACAAACGACTATCTTCATAAATCCTTCCTCCATATCTATTTTAATATCGACCTATTGTGTATATTTTAATATCTCTATTTTAATAATTTTCCTGAAATAACCATTCTTTGAACTTCACTAGTTCCTTCATATATTTCAGTTATCTTAGCATCTCTCATCATTCTTTCTACTGGATAATCACGAGTGTATCCATATCCACCATGAAGTTGTACAGCTTTTGTAGTAACTTCCATAGCTGTTTCTGCTGCAAATAATTTTGCCATTGCTGCTTCTACTCCATAAGGTTTTCCTAAGTCTTTATTTATAGCTGCTTGATATACAAGATGTCTAGCCGCTTGTATTCTAACTTCCATATCAGCTAATTGGAATTGTGTATTTTGGAATTTTGATAGTGGTCTACCAAACTGTACTCTTTCTTTTACATATTTAACTGTTTCATCAAGAGCACCTTGTGCTAAACCTAAAGCTTGTGCTGCAATACCAATTCTACCACCATCAAGAGTAGACATTGCTATCTTAAATCCTTGGCCTTCTTTTCCAAGTAAATTTTCTTTAGGTATTCTACAATCTTCAAATATTAATTCACTAGTAGCTGAACCTCTTATACCCATTTTCTTTTCTTTAACACCAAAGCTAAATCCAGGAGTTCCTTTTTCAACTATAAATGCTGAAATTCCTCTATTACCCTTAGATTTATCAGTCATTGCCATTACTACATATATGTCACCAGCTATTGCATTTGTTATAAATATTTTTGAGCCATTAAGTATGTATTCATCTCCATCTAAAACAGCAGTAGTTTGTTGTCCAGACGCATCTGTACCAGCATTAGGTTCAGTAAGACCAAATGCTCCTAATTTTTCACCACTTGCTAATGGTCTTAAGAATTTTTGTTTTTGTTCTTCATTACCATATTGATATATAGGCCATGAACCAAGAGATGTATGAGCTGATAATATAACTCCTGTAGTTCCACAAACTCTAGACAATTCTTCAACAGCCATTATATAACCTACAGTGTCTCCACCTTCTCCACCATACTCTTTTGGATACGGTATACCCATCATTCCTGCCTTTGCCATTTTTTCCACTGTTTCATAAGGAAATCTTTCTTCTTCATCAAGCTCTGTTGCTAAAGGTTTAACTTCATTTTCAGCGAAGCTTACATATAACTCTTTAAGCATCTGATATTTTTTAGAATTTAAATCCATAATAGCCTCCTCAGTATTTTATAAATATTTTATTTTCATTTATTAATTAAAATCTCGGCAACATCTATAATAAAGTATTTGAGTATACGTCGAGAAATTTATAACCTTAATTAAAGTCCGCCCTATATTTATATGCAATTATATTAACCGATTATGACATTAATTTAATTATAAATTGTTAATTTAAAGTCAACTGTTCTTAAAAAAAATCTCGCTTTTTGGAATTTTGTGAAATTTCAAGCTAGAATAAGACTTCTCTCACAATGGTTATAGATAAAATAATTTGTTTATGATGTTCATTCTAGGGTATATCAATAGTAAATGTTATGTATATTAGTATTTCAACCCATATATAAATTTTTTCTATCATATCAAAATTATTTTAATAGAGCTAAATAATCATATTTTTTCGTGATTATTTTTGTTTTTTAAATATCTTACATTTATAATAGTATCACTCAAAGGATAATTTTTCAATAATTTCTAATTATTTTTTTAACAATATTTACTACATTTTTTCCATTTTTTTGTCATTTTTTTATTATTTTGAAGAAAAATCAGAATTTTTTAACTTTTTTTTGGATTATTAGTTTAAATTAGATTTTTCTCTTAGATTTATAAATATTTTCCACATAAAAATATCCCCACACAGACTGTATACAGGGATATTTTTTTACTAATTTTCACTATATTTTTTACCAATTTTTACAAACATCTACCCATTTCTCACACTTAGAAAATTTCTCCATTTCATCACATGTAAGTTCTATTGCTGAATTACTGCTACCACATGCAGGAAATACTGTATCAAATCTCTTCATTGAATCATCTAGATATACTTTTAAAGGATTTTTTAAACCAAATGGACAAACACCACCAATAGCATGTCCAGTAAAATCTAGAACTTCTTCTGGTGCTAACATTTTAGCTTTACAACTAAACTCATCCTTGTATTTTTTATTATCAATCTTAGCATCTCCAGCTGTAACAATTAAAATTGCATCCTCTCCTATTTTAAATGAAAGAGTCTTAGCGATTCTAGCTGGAATAACTCCTGCTGCTTCTGCCGCAAGTTCTACAGTAGCACTAGATTGTTCAAACTCTAGTATGCTATCTTCCCTTCCAAATTCTTTAAAATACTCTCTTACATTGCTTATTGACATTGAACACCCTCCTAGCCTGAATATTTATAAATTTCATACTATTTTAATTATATATGCAATAACTTTATTTTTCAATTTTTTCAAATTACTCCATAACATTAGAATTCCATACATCATTATTTTTTCTAACTACTAGATATAAACCTTTTGCGATAGGCATTTCCACAGTAAATTCGCCCTTATATTCTACACTCATACCAGAGTCATTAAAATACCTGTAGTCAAAGTTTAACCCCTTTGGAATCACAAAATCGACATAACCTTGATTATTCGACTTTATCCCATAGTTTAAGGTTTTTTCAGTTATAGAATTTTTTTCATTAAACAAATCTATATTTACATAATAAGAGCATTTATTCTCTCCTTTTTTACTCTCAATACAATTCTCAAATCTCATTTTTGCACTGTTTAATCTATATCTGTATTTACTATTATTACTTATTTTGAATCTTATAACAGTACCAATTTCTTCGCTTCTTCTGCTATCAAAATCAAAAACAATTTCCTCTAAATGATTTATTTCATAATCTTTGACACTTACCATATCTCTATATGCTAATTTATTTATAGCTATGAATAGTGTAAAAACTCCCAAAATAAAAATTGAAACTTTTATAAACTTATTCATTTCTAATCTCCTTATATTTTACGCTATAATATTAATTAAAAACTTTTATAATTAAACTTATTTTTTTTTGAAATCTTAATAGAAAAATACATAGATATTATAAAAATCATTATAGTCAAAAATGTAATACTATATAGATTTATATATCTAGTATTAGTCATATCAGTAATATAATTTGAAAGGTATACGCCTCCTACCTTACTATAATTAACATGCTTTACTTGATATACTATCATACTAACCATTCTTAAAATACTCCCATATACAAAATAAACTAAAATACTTATTATTAATCCACAAATTTTCATTTTGCCATATCCAAATTTAAAAAATAAAGGAAGTACTATTGATAAAATTGCTAAAAATATATTTATAGAAAAGAACACATCATTTAAAACCATGCTTCTAAAAAACACTAATGATGTCAATTTACTTATTAAAGATGCAATTGTTGTTATAAAAATTATTAATCCCACACCTAATAAATACTTTGAATACACTATATCTTCAATACTAACTGGCATACTTCTTATAAATATTCTTGAATCACTTTCATAATCACATTCAAATGTATTTACAAAAATCAAATAACTTATGACAACACTTACAGTATAATACGAAATTGAATTAAGGAAAAAATAAAAAATAAAAAATAGCAATATGTACTTCAAATTACGAATCCCATCTGAACTAACTCCTACTATTAAATCTTTTCTTATCAAATTGAACATTATTTCACCTCATTTACATAATAATACATTAGTTCTTCTATAGTAGGATTTTTAACTTTATGTTTATCAATTTCTATCAATAAGCTTTTTACTTTTAAGCTATCTCCAACTTTTAGTAGTGCTTCACTATAATATTTATACTCTTTTACACCCACTATATTTTCTTTAATTTCGTCTAATTCTGCTTTATTTGCCCTAATTATTTTATATTCCTGCTCTATCATATCTTTCTTTATTGTAAAAATTTGATTTCCTTTATTTACAAAAATAAGATAATCCGCAATCCTAATTAAATTATCAGTATTGTGAGTTGAAATTATTACACTACTACTTCCATTTTTCACAAAATCTTTTAGATACTGCATTATTTCTTTTCTTACAATTGGGTCTATTCCAGCGGTTGGTTCATCCAAAATAAGTAGTTTTGCATTATGGCTAAGTGCATTTGCTAGCATAAGCTTCTCAGATTGTCCTTTGGATAAATTCTTAATATGTATATTTTCTTCTATTTCAAATTTTTCAAGATATTCATCAAATCTTTCTCTATCAAAATTACTATAAAATAAAGATACTATTCTTCTAAACTCTTTCACCTTTAAATGCGGATAAAATTGTAAAGAATCATATACAAAACCAATATTGTTTTTAAAACTTACTGGAGAGTTGTCAATTGTTTCATTACAAAGTTCAATTTCACCTTCATCAGCATCAATAATCCCCATTATAATTTTTATTAAAGTTGTCTTTCCAGAACCATTTGGTCCTATAACTCCAATAATCTCTCCTTCTTTTAATTCCAAGTTTATATTATTTAATTTAAATTTACCTAATTTTTTTGTGATATTTTTTACCTTAAACACGTCTTCACCTCTTATGTAATTTTTTATACCCCCTATACATATTTTAACACATTCACAACAAGCTAGGTCATTTATAAATTTATAAATTAAGAGTTATAAAACTATGTTATAATACAAAGTATGAAGAGGTGAATATATGAAAAGAATTATAACTATAAATGCAAACCAATTAAATAAGTCCCTTGAGACTAAAGAACTCTTAACTAGAAAACTTGTCAACGCTGGCTTTGAGGTGTATTCAGATATTTATCCAGATACAGAACTTATTATATCAATTGGCGGTGATGGCTCTTTTTTAAGAACAGTTAGAGATTTCGATTTTCCTGAAATTCCCATAATGGGTATAAATACGGGACATCTGGGATTTTTTCCTGATATTTTACCAGATAAGATTGATAGCTTTATTGAAGCTTATATAAAAAAGGATTATATTATTCAAGAAATGTCACTTCTTAATGCTGAAGTATATACAACTACTAGCGGCTCTAACATGCTTGCTGTAAATGAAGTTGTTATAAGAGGAGACAAGTCTAGAACTATACATCTTAATCTAAGCCTTGATGATAAACATATACAAAATTTTAGTGGAGATGGTATGATTATTTCTACTTCCACAGGTTCAACCGCCTACAACTATTCTGCTGGTGGTAGTATTGTTGATATAAAACTTGAACTTATGCAGATTACACCTTTACATCCAATAAACACTAATGCATATAGATGTTTTACATCAAGTATAATATGTTCAAATGAATCTGTTATAAAAATTGCACCAGAATACAGATTTGAAGATTCATTATTGATTGTTGTTGATGGGGTTGAACACAGATTTAGACAAATTGAAAATATAAAAGTTAGCATGTCTGATGCAAAAATAAAATTACTTAGGATGTCAAATTACGAATTTTGGCATAGAGTATCTGAAAAATTTTTATAGACTGCACTTAGGAGGATTTTAATATGAAAATAGGAATAATGAGTGATACTCATGGTAGTTTACTTTACTTTGAAAAAGCATTAAATGTATTATCTGATTGTGATATTCTTTTACATGGAGGAGATGTATTATATCATGGTCCTAGAAATGATATTCCAGAAGGATATAACCCTAAAAAATTTATTGAAGTATTAAACAAATTAGAAAATATTATAATTGTTAAAGGTAACTGTGATGCAGATGTCGACCAGATGGTAATAGAACATCCTATTCAAAGTCCTTATGTCATGAGCCAATTTGGAGAAATTAGGATTATATTAAATCATGGTTATACAGAAACAGAAGAAGAAATTATTGATAAATCAAAGAAAATGGGTGCTGACATATTAGTTTTAGGACATACTCATGTAAAGAAACTATATATGGATGACAATTTAATAGTTATAAACCCTGGAAGTACTTCTATCCCCAAAGATGGAAGCCATTCTGTAGCAATTATAGATATTATAAAAACTGATGATGAAGATGAACTTGAACTTGATATCAATTTAATCGATATTAATACTGGAAATATAATCAATATTAACTAAATGTAGTATTCCATAAGAATGTATTAAAAACGTTAAAGGCTAATACTTAAAACATATAGAGTAAATTTAATTACAAAAGTAAAATATATTATAAAAAGACACTTTACACTAAAGTGTCTTTTCTATTCTATATCATCAGAAAACTGTATAACAACATACGATATTGTAAAGTATCACAAAATTTCTACTAATTATGTTTTAAATAACTTCATCTGTATAACCTACAATATTATAAAGTGTATATTTGCACAAAAACAAGTAAACTAGGCTATTTGCAACTTAATTAGAATTTCAAATACATTAATTCAAACTTCTAATTAAACATAACTTAGTTTACTTGTCTCTATTATATAATATTGCCAATTGATAAAACTACTGTAATCCTAATGCTTCTGTATAAGGATTACTATTTTTTCCTCCACCAACTTGTACAAACTTATTTGCTTTTACTTTCTTTATAAAACTTTGTTGCCCATTACTTAAACTTCCACTTGCAAGAATGACAGGCGATTTTGTTTTTGCTGCCAATACTCCAGCAGCAAGCCCATCAACTAAATCAGCTTCTCTACCACTTCCATCCTTTGCAAAATACATATTACTAACCTTACTTAATTTTCCATAAAATTTTTCTAAAACTTTAGCATTTGTGTCTTTTCTATCTGTTCCAGCTAGTCTTTCTGAATTTACTAGTTGTCCCTCAAGTTTTTTGCTTATATTATATTCTCCACCTATTATGTATGTCTCATTTGAATTTTGTGTTATAAAACTTTTAGCCTCACTTCGTATACTATCTTTACTTGCATATATTATAGCCATATTATCACTTGCAGCTGGACTTGATATAGAAGTTGCATCTGCTAGACCATTATAGCCATTAACTACTGCTATTTTTGAAACGCCTAAATCTCCTGTATCATCCAATTGTTTAGTAAGAAGCAAAGAAGTTTCTTCTCTATCTGCTCCTCCAATTCTGCTTACTAAAACACCTATATCTTCAAGATATTTTTTTACATTTGATGAAATTGCTCCTTCACTTCCAATTAAAATAATTTCTTCAGGATTAAGTCTTGTTATCTCATCTGCTACATTTTCTGGTACATTATTTTTATTAGTAAGTAGTATTGGAGCATCCAATTTGCTTGCCAAAGGAGTTGAAGCGAGTGCATCTGGTAATGAATTTGAATTTACTAGAAAAACCCTCTCTGAGCCATTATTCCATCCACTTTGAGATATTTTTATAGCTGTATCAAATCTATCTTCCCCAATTAACTTTTCTCCCTTTGGAGATTTTCTGTTTTGAATATAGCTATTCATATTTTCCTGAGAATTTTGATTCTTGCTAGTTGTATCTGCATATACACAGCTAGGCATTACAAGCCCTAATACAAGTGCAAATACCATTATTTTTTTAGATTTAATTTTCAATATAATTCCCCCTTATTTAAAATATTAATACTTATAGACACTCTGCAATACTTATTTATACCCCAAAGTAAATATAATTACCTTTTATCAAGATAATTATAAAATAGCTACATCATCTTAAATACAAAACAAACTTATAATCCATTTGTTTCATAAAGAATGATATAGCTATTATAACTTTAAACTCTTAATTTTTGAATACTTTTTAACTAAACTCTTTCAGCATATTTTTCAGCTATTCTTATAATTAATTTAGTAGCTTTCTCCATAGAACTAACTGGAATACATTCATTTTTACCATGGAAGTTTAATCCTCCCGTAAATATATTTGGACAAGGTAGTCCTTCAAATGATAGTCTTGCACCATCAGTACCACCTCTTACAGGAACTAAACGTGGCTTTATGCCTACTTCTTCCATTGCCTCTTTGGCTATATCAACGATGAACATAACTGGCTCAATCTTTTCTTTCATATTATAATAAGAATCTTTTAAGTCTAGTTCCACTCTATTATCATATTTCTTATTTATTTTTTCTATATTTTCTATCAATATAGATTTTCTTTGTTCAAATTTTTCTCTACAATGGTCTCTAATAATATAAGCCATGCTTACAGTTTCAACATTTCCATTTATAGTATTTAGATGCCAAAAGCCTTCATAACCTTCTGTTGTTTCTGGTCTTTCATCCGCTGGGAACATTTCTGATATTTCAGCTGCTATATGTATAGCATTGACCATTTTATTCTTAGCTGAACCTGGATGAACGTTTCTACCATGTATGGTAATAGTTGCATTTGCTGCATTGAAGTTTTCACATTCAAGTTCTCCAACTACTCCTCCGTCTAAAGTATATGCATATTTTGCTCCAAATTTTTTAACATCAAATAGATTTGCACCTCTTCCAATTTCCTCATCAGGTGTAAATCCTATTTTTATATCTCCATGCTTAATTTCAGGATGATTGATTAAATATTCTATTGCAGTTACTATTTCGGCTATTCCAGCTTTATCATCAGAACCAAGCAAAGTTGTTCCATCAGTAACTATTAAATCATCTCCTTTAAATTCTACTAATTCTGGAGAATCTTTTATATAGGTAACAACATTTAATTCTTCATTTAAAACTATATCTTTTCCATCATAATTTTTTATTATTCTTGGTTTAATATCTTTTCCACTTATATCTTCAATTGTATCCAAGTGTGATATAAACCCTATAGTATCTACACCTTCAACATTTCCTTTTAAAGTAGCCATTACATAACTGTTTTCATCTAAACTTACTTCATCAATACCAATTGATTTTAACTCTTCAACTATATATTCAGCTAAAACTCTTTGACCTTCTGAAGATGGACAATTTTCACATTGAGAATTCGATGTTGTATCAAATGATACATATTTTAAAAATCTTTCTACTACTTTTTGCTTCATGCATATACCTTCTTTCTTACAATATTAATGGAATTTTTATTTATTAGTGAATAAAATTTTACTACAAAAATATATTAATTATTTATAGCTAAAAGATATCCACCTTCTTAAGTATATCATGCATACATACCAAACCCAAACAAAAAATTACTCCTATTATTCCCTTTACCTGAATTCCAATAAAAATTGCAGCTAGTGTTGCTAATGGATTTAACCCAACATTTACTGATACTAATTTAGGTTCAAGTATTTCTCTTATTAGAGACAAAACAAAAAATATTATAGTCATACTTACAGCTATAAAATAATTTTTTATAAGAAAATAGTACACGATTATTGGAAGGTATATTGTTATTATTCCTAAAAATGGAATTAAGTCCATTAAAGCTCCTACAAAAGCTACTATAAGACCATATTTCAATCCAAATATAGCAAAACTTCCCCATATAGTAAAAAAAGTTATAGCCATAAGTATTGTATAAGCTCTTATATACCCTACAAGAGAAAGACCTGCTTCCTTCTTTACATTCTTTACCTTTTTTCTTACATCACTAGTAAACATATTATAAAAATTATTTTCAATTTTATCTAAATCTTTTGCTATAAAATATGTAGCAATAAACAAAGTAATTATAAATATTATAATATATGGAATAGAAGTAGCCAGTCCAATTATACTTGTAAGGAGATTTTTTGTAATATGCATTACTTCATTACTAAACTTACTTACTAATTGTTCTATATCAAAGTTAGCTATTTCTTGAAATGATTTCATATAGTTATTTACTTTATTTAAAAAATACATAATTGTATTGCTTATATCTTCAGGGTTGGCAGATATATTATTTAAGAATCTCATTAATTCTTTCACTGAATTTATTGCTATTATTGTAGTAACTGTACTTACTACTGCTACTGCAAGAAAACTCAAAACTAATGTGGATACACCCTTATTGATGCTAAACTTATTTTCTAATTTTTGGGATATAGGATTAATCATAAGAGCTATTATTCCACCTAAAAAAAATGGAGCTATGTATGGAAACGCTTTATAAATAAAGATAAACAACAATGTGTATATACAAAAAAAGATAGTGTTATTTTTTAATTTGTATAAAAAATCATTTTCTAATATATTCATCTTAAAAATCTCCTTCCTTCTAATTTATATTTCTATTTTGTCCATTTAATACTAGTTTTATTTGAATATAAAATAAAAATAAGTGCATTAAATATAGAATTTAAATTCTACATTCAATGCACTTATAATAAATTTAAGAACATTATTACATCATGTATATATTCTTATTTTTTTTATTCTGTTTTTTTCTATACTTTCTATACAAAATCTTATATTATCAACTTCAATTACTTCATTTTCTTCTGGCAGTCTGCTTAAATGTCCAATTATAAACCCACCTATAGAATCAAATTCTTCAGATTCTAAGTTTACACCTATAAGTTCATTGACATCACCAATTTTAGTACTTCCATCTACAATATACTCATCTTCTTTTATAACTTGTATTTCATCTTCTTCTTCATCATATTCATCTTCTATATCACCAACAATTACTTCTACTAAATCTTCTATAGTCAAAAGCCCAGATGTCCCACCATATTCATCTACGACTATAGCCATTTGACTTTTTTCAAGTTTCATCTCTTCAAGAAGCTGTGTTATCTTTTTAAACTCATATGTGAAAAATGGTTCTCTCATATAATTTTTAATATCAAATGACTCTATTTCCTCATCTGATAAAAATATAATATCTTTTATATTAAGTATTCCTATAATATCATCTACAGTTTCTTCATATACAGGCATTCTACTTAGTTTTTCTTCTTTAAATACTTGTATGATTTCATCGTAACTATCTTCCATATCTATAGCTACCATATCTATTCTCTGTATCATTGCATTTTTAGCTTGCATATCTCCAAATTCAAATACATTATTTATGATTTCTCTTTCTTCCATTTCAAGGACGCCTTCTTCATGGCTTACATTTACCATAGTTTTTAATTCCTCTTCAGTTATAAATGACTTGGCTCCTTTATGTGTTATACCAAACAATTTAAATATAACATTCGTAATTATATTAAATACCCATACTACTGGTCTTAATACAAATATAATTACTCTTATAGGCTTAGATACCAAAAGAGAAACCTTTTCTGAGTTACTTGCTGCTATCGTCTTTGGAGTAATTTCACCAAATATTAACACTAGTACTGTCATAACAGCTGTAGCAATTGCTACTCCTTTTTCTCCCATCAACCCTATAAACAGTGACGTTGATATGGATGTTGCTGCTATATTTACAACATTATTTCCAACTAATATAGAACTTAAAAGTTTATTTGGGTTTTCTATTAATGAACTTACTAACTTAGCTCCTTTGACTCCTTCATCTTGCATATATCTTATTCTGATTTTACTTAAAGACATTAAAGCTGTCTCTGATGCTGAGAAAAATGCAGACCCCATAAGTAATACTACTAAAATTATAATCTGGACCAAACTATTGGGCGATTCCAACACTTACCACACTCCTACTTACTTGTTTTTTTATATTGACATTAATTATAAATAAATTTAATATTAGTTTTAATTATATCACAATTATATATTTTTTGGAAATGTTAGATAATATATTCAATTAACATATTGTTTCTAACTATATTCAATTTTTACTTTTGAACCTACACCAGCTTCACTTGATGAAACCAATAACTTAACAGGAACCCTATTTTTAAGTTCTTCGACATGACTTATTATACCCACACTTAGATTATTACTATGCAATCTTTCCAATGATTCTATAACAATCTCCAAAAGTTCACTGTCCAATGAACCAAATCCTTCATCTAAGAAGAAGAATTCAAGCGGTGCACTTCCTTTTAATTGTATTTGAGATGAAAGAGCAAGTGCTAATGATAGTGAAGTTAAAAATGTCTCTCCTCCAGATAGAGTATCAATACTTCTTCTTTCTCCTCCATTAAAATTATCTCTCATTACAAAATTGAGTGTTGAGTCAATTTCAAGTGCATATCTTCCTTTAGTTATTCCTTCTAGTCTTTTTGATGCTTCTAAAGCTATATACTTTAGTTGATTTGTAGAGACATATTCTACAAATTTATTTCCTTGTATACATTTATCTAATTCTTCTAACAAATCTACTTTATGTTCAACCAATCTAAGTTCCTTATTAAAATCATTTATCTTATCTAAAGAATCTTTTAATGTTAGCAACCTATTTTGATTAGCTCCAATGTCTTTGGATATATTTCCTATTTCTACTTTCATATTATAAATATTATCTTTTAATTGTTCAAAGTATTCTTTTTTAATAATTCTTCCATTTAATTTTTCTTTTGATGATTTTATTTTAAATGATAATAACTTTTGTTCTTCTTCATATTCTAATATTTCTTCAATCAATTTTTTTACTTCTTCACTTTCTAATAACGCTCTTTTTACTGCGTATATACTTTCAAACTTGTTTTCTGCTAGCAGTTTATTTAATATTATTTTTTGTTCTTTATATTGTTCTTTAGCAGTTTTAAGTCTTCCATCTATATTGTGCTTTTCAGCAAGATTTTTTTCATATTCTGACCTTTGTTCTTCTAGCTTTACTTTACTAGACTCTTCTTGTTCTAGTATCTTGCATATACGTTCTTCAACACTATGTAAAAGATTTTCAGCTAAATCACCTTTTGTTATGTTAATTACTTCTTTATACTTACTGTCTCTATGCACTTTTTTTTCTACATATAACTCTCTAGCTTTTATTAACTCTAATTCTATTTCATGTAGCTTACTT
Organism: Clostridioides sp. ES-S-0006-03; assembly: GCF_020662275.1. NCBI lineage: Bacteria > Bacillati > Bacillota > Clostridia > Peptostreptococcales > Peptostreptococcaceae > Clostridioides > Clostridioides sp. ES-S-0006-03. Next base: position 21,470 of record NZ_JADGMM010000005.1, on the reverse strand, counting down.
TCTTGTTCTCTTATTTTAATATCTAATAAATCTCTGTTTTTTAATAAGTTTGAATATCCAGTATTTAATAATTCTAATTTTTTTTCATTTTCTCTTATTTCTTCTACTTTTGATGATAGATTTGAAACTTTAGTAATTGTTTTTAATCCTAAATACTCTTGTTTTAATTTCTTACATTTATGTTCCAGGTTTTCAATTTCGATATTTAAGTCTTTTATTAATTTCTTATAGTTATTCAGACTTTCATTTATCTTTAATTCTTCTTTTTCAATTCTATTTTTTTCTTCTTTTGCCAATGTTATTTTATTTTCGGTGCTTTCCTTCTCTTTTTCCCATTCTTGAATATTAGACTTAAGTACAGCTAATTTTCTTTGTTCATCATCAAGTCTTTTAAATAATTGACTTGATGGAATTTCCCCAAGCTTTCCTTTTACATCTTCCAATTCTTTAGTTTTCATTTTTTCTACAGACACATAACCACTTACTTTAGAATTTAATTCTTCAATATTGTGTCTTATGCTTACTTTTTCTTTTTCCAATTTATCCAATTTGTCTTTGACAAAAACTATATTTTCATCATAATTAGTTATATTATGATTTTCATGGTGCTTTGAACCACAAACTGGGCATGGCACATTTTCTTTTAATTCACGTCTAAGTTCAGAAGCCAAATTCAAGTATTTCAGTTCTTCCAACTCTTTCTCAAGGTCTTCTCTATTTTTTCTATTATTCTCAAGCTTTTCATTTACTAGACTTAGCTCTCTCTCAATATTAAATTTCTTTTCTAAAACTACCTTTAATTCATCTTGTATATTATTTTTCTTACTTTCATTTTCTTTGGTATTATTTGCCTTATTTCTTAATTCAGTTACATATTCAGATTTTAAAAGCAAATCTTCACTTTTACCAGGACATTTCTTAAGAAGAACATCTAAATGAAGAGACAAACTTTCTAGGTTATGGTTGATATCATTTTTATCTCTATCAATATATCTAACTTTTAAATTTATATCTTCTGTATCCTTAAATATTTCTCCTAGCTTATTTATTTTTTGAGTTTTCTCTTCTAGTACTTTATTATAATCTTTCTCATATTCATATGCTAAAAATATTTTTTGTTTTAATTCTGCACTTATATTTACTTTATCTATTTTTCCTTCAACTTCTTTTACAGACTTAATAACTGCTTCTTTTCTAGATTCAGAATCTTTTTTTAGTTTTTCTAACTCCATTTTGTTTTTACTTAAATCAAGGCCATTTTCTTTTAATTCTTTTAATTCCTTATCTAGTAAAACTAATTCTTCTTCTAGTTTTATTGCTTGTTGTAACTTTATTTTTTCCTCACTTAACTTAGGAACTTCTTCATTTTTAATTCGACTTATTTTTTCATATCTATGCTTTGTAACTTCAAGTTCTTGATTTAAAATTACTAATTTTTTATCTAAATTATCTACTGTGAAACTGTCCTCTTTTATTCTTTTTTCTAAATTTTGAACTGTGCCTATATATGGGTCCACTCTTCTTGCATTATTATCATTTTCTACAAGATTAGTTTTTTCTTTTATCTCATTGCTTTTTAGATTAAGTTCATTTTTTCTAAGCTCATTTTTCTCTAGTTTCAATTGTTCCTCATATATTACTTTACTCTCTTCATAAGATTTTTGAGCTAAATCTAAAGTTTTATTTTTATCTTTTTCTAGTTTTTTTAACTCTATTAGTTCTTGATTGATATTATTATACACTTCTTCTGTAATTCCATCGTATTGACTTAATTTTGATTTCAAGTCTTTTAACTTTTGCAAATGTAAATTTTTTCTCTTTTTTACCTTATCTCCAAGACTTCTTCCATACTTTTCAAGATTGAAAATTCTCTCTAACATGTCTCTTCTATCTGCACGTGATAATCTCAAAAACTCATTGAATTTGTCTTGTGGTAAAACTACTGACCTCGTAAAATCGTTTGATGTTAGTCCTACAACTTGAGCCACTTTTTCATTTACTTCAACAACTTTATCAGCCAAAACATTTTTTGTATTATCATTTAACACCTCTACTAATCTAGCGCCAGAAGTTTTTGTTCCTGTTTTACTTCTTACAATAGTTCTATCTACAATGTATCTTCTTCTTGTATTTTTGCTTCCTATCTCAAATTCATATGATATAATTGCTTTGTCACATACACTGTTTATATATTCTTTTGTATTTCTAGATATATTTCCATACATAGCAATGGTTATGGCATCTAAAATTGTAGATTTCCCACTTCCAGTAGTCCCAAATATTCCAAACAAACCTCTTTCAATTAGCTTTTCAAAGTCTATAACTTGTTTATCAATATAACTATTAAGTCCAGTCAGTTCTAATCTAATTGGTCTCATCTGTTGATTCACCTTCTTCACTTATTATATCTAGAAATAAATCCATAAGTTCTCCTTTTGGTTCTACTCCTCTACTAAAGGAATAAAATTCTTTGAATAATTCTGCCATAGACTTTTCTTTTATATCTACACTTTCTTGTTCATAACAAGATGTTATTATCGGTTTTATCTCTATTATGTCTTTTAATAATTCTTTCATTTTTTTAATTTCACTTTGAGATATTATCTCATCAGTATTTATTTCAAAGTATGACCAAATATCTCTACCTTGATTTTTCTCACATATATCTAAAGCTTCATCTATACCATTACATTTAAATACTTCTATTGGCTTGTAATTATTAAAATAAATTTCCTCGATATTTGGTTTTTCTCCTGCTTTTATATCCACTATATACGCACCTTTAGTATATGCTCTTTCATCTTTGCTGTATTGAAGCGGAGAACCAGAATAATATGCATTTAAACGTTCAGAAGCTTTTTGTTGTTTGTGCAAATGTCCTAATGCAGTATATTGAGCTTTTTCTGGTAAGTCTTTTTTTTCAACCAGAAAGCTTCCCCCTAGTTGTATTGGTCTCTCTGATTCTGTACTCTCTCCACCTATTACAAATATATGTGATACTGCTATATTTATAGTATCGCTTCTAAAATTTTCTCCTAAACTTCTAAATATATCACCTACTTTTTCAGAGTAAGTCTTTTGCTTTTCCAAATCATCTTCACTTGAAAAAACCTCATTTAATCTTTTTTCACTTGGATAAGGTAATGTAGCAATTACAATACTTTCTCCATTTATATTTAGTGTTGTGCATCCTTGTACAGCCTCTATTATTTCAAACTTTTCATACTTAGCTCTTTCTGTAGAACTTGATGGATAACCAAATATAAGTATACCCTGTTCATGTGCTAAAGGTGTTATTGCAGAAAGTCTCTCTGGATTATCATGATTCCCAGAAATTATTATTACACATCTTTGTCCATTATTAGCAAGTCTTGAAACAGTTCTATAAAACAGTTTTTCTGCTTGAGCTGGTGGATTAGAATTATCATATATATCACCAGCAATTATTACCATATCAACTTCATTTGATTCTACTATTTGTATGAAGTCCTCACAAAATTTTGCCTGCTCTTCAATTCTAGAGTGGCCTTCTAGGTATTTCCCTAAATGCCAATCTGATGTATGAATGAATCTCATTTTTTCCCTCCCCATTTATATTTATGTCTAATTTATATCAAAATAATTAATAACAAACAGCCTCATCAATTCCAAATAAATATATACATTTTTCTTTTACTGATTTTCCAGTTAAAGTTTCAATAACATCTGCATATAAATCTAATTGTCTCTTATATTTCTCTATTATCTGATTTATATTTTCTTCATTTACAAAATCTGTTTTATAATCTACTAAAACTATCTGATTATCTTCTTCAAAATAAGCATCAACTATACCTCTTAACATGACACTTTCTTTGTCATAAATTTTCTTATCATCATTTTTTATCAATTCTTCATAAAGATATATATCTTTCATATTTACTTGTGCATAAATTGCCTTTTCTCTATTTATAAGTTCAGCATTTAACATCCTTTTTCCTATATTAGATGTAAAAAATTTATATATTTTATAAGGATTTACTATACTAGCTTGCTTTTCTGTTATTATACCCTTTGAAATAAAACTTTTTATTTGCATCTTTATATCACTTATGTTGTTTACCTTCTTTAAATCTAAAACTTCCATAACTAAGTGAATTATTGTACCTCTTTCTGCTCCATTTATTTTTTCTTTTTCTTCATCATTTTGAATAAATAGAGGTTTTTTTAAGGTTATTTTTTGTTCGAATATAGTATTTATCAACTCTTCTTCATAATTATTTTGTATCTTTTTTATTTCTGTAACTGATATACTAGCAGGTTTTTTTGTACTAAATTCATATGGATATATATAGTTTAACTTTTCTTCTATTTCAGCATAATAATCGCTATCAGGCTCATCTACATCTATTTTTTCAAGAATTTCTTCAATACTTTCTTTTTCTTCATCATTTTTCTTTTGTATTAAAATATCATCCTTATTCCATAACTTTCCATACCATTTTGAATTATGTTCAACATTAAATGGCACATCTAATCCCATATCTTCCAATAAATTAGATAAATCTTTATGTTTTAATACACAAGGCATTATCCAATCTAAGAAATTCTTACTTTTTAGTATTTCATATTGTGATATTGTATCTAAATTTTCAATTCCATTGGACCATTTTTTCATGCTATCTTGTACATTTCTAGTAGAGCCTGTTATAATCAGCTTCTCTTTTGCTCTCGTAAATGCAACATATAAGACTCTCATCTCTTCTGATAAATTTTCTATATTTATTTTGCTTTTTAGTGCTTCTTTAGCTATACTTGGAAAAGAAATTCGTCTCTCATAATCCACAAACTGAGGTCCATATCCTAAGTTATGATGATATAAAATACTCTTTTTAAAATCTTGAGTATTGAAATTTTTTCCCATAGCAGAACATATAACTATTGGAAATTCTAGACCTTTACTCTTATGGATACTCATTATTCTAACAACATTTGCATTTTCTCCAAGTGTTTTTGCACTCCCCATATCAGAACTAGATTTTTTTAATTTCTCTATAAAATTTACAAAGTTGAATATTCCCTTAAAGCTAGTCTCTTCAAATTGTTTTGCTCTCTCAAAAAGTACTTTCAAGTTGGCTTGTCTTTGACTTCCACCTGGTAATGCTCCAACATAAGCATAGTATCCAGTTTTTGTATATAAATACCATATAAATTCATCTGTACTCATGTACATTGATTTTTCTTTGAATTCTTTTAGTTTAATCAGAAAGTCTTTGCTTTTATTTATACATTCTTCACTTGGTACAAAATCCGACTTATTTTCATTCTGTGATTCTGTAAATTCATCATACTCTGATGTACTTTCTAAAACTTCATAAAAAGTTTTATCTTTATTTTGAATTCTAATATCAATTAAATCTTCTGGTGTAAATCCAAATATAGGTGACTTTAACACAGCTATAAGTGGTATATCTTGCATTGGATTATCTATTATCTGAAGTAATGATAGTATTGTTTTTATTTCAATTGTATCAAAATATCCAACTCCAACATCAGCATAAGTAGGTATATCCATATTCATCAACTCATCTGCAAACACAGGTGCCCATGCAGATGTAGCTCTTAAAAGAATCACTATATCCTTAAATTCCACAGGTCTATAGGCATCAATTCCTTTATCATAAACTTTTTGAATCTTTCCGTCTTCATTGGCTCTCATTAAATCCTTAATAATCTTTCCAACCATTCTAGCTTCAAGTTGTATATTGTCTAGTTCTTCATCTTCTTCTACTTCATTTTCTTCATTATTAACATTATTATCTTTATTATTTATAATATCATTACTAGGTTTAGTATTTTTTTGTATAAGGTGTATTTCTGTTGCTCCGCCAACAATAGAGTTCTCATCTAAATCTGATTTAAAATCTGCACCCAAATTAAGTCTTTCTTTTTCTGTATATTCAATCTCTCCTATATTCTCATTCATTATATTTTCAAATATATAATTTACAGAGTCTACAACTTCTTCTCTACTTCTAAAGTTTTTATAAAGCATTATTTTTCTGTGAGAACTTCCTTTTTCATCTTTATAGTTATTGTACTTTTGTAAAAACAACTCTGGTTTTGCTTGTCTAAATCTATAGATACTCTGCTTTACGTCACCAACCATAAATCTATTTGGAATATCTATGTTTGCTACAGTTTTGAGCAGTACTTCTTGTACAAGATTGCTATCTTGATATTCATCTATAAATATTTCATAGAAATTATCTCTATACCCCATAGCTATATCAGAAGGTACGATATTTCCATTCTCATCTATATTCGTAAGTATATTTAAGGCAAAATGCTCTATATCATTAAAATCTATTATTCCTTTTTCACTTTTTTTATTGCTGTATTCTTCTTCAAATCTTAGAACAATATTGGATATTGGTTTAACTATATTATAAAGATACTTAATTTCGTCTTTAATAGATTCGCTATCTTTATTAAATGTAGCATTTATTATACTTTCTAAAGATTTTTTAATTTTATCTCTTATTGCTTTTGCTTTTTCTTTTGATTCTTTTATATATGAAGGAGCATCTTTTGGTATCCTTTTTATACCTTTTACATAGTTTTCAAAAGATATACTTGACATCTTCTTATATGCCTCATTCCATGATTTATTACATGCTTCTGAAATATCGACCACTCTCTTATACTCAATCGAAAGCTTCTCTGTAAAAGTTTCTAGCTCTTCTATTGACTTAACTTCTTTTAAGGCCTTTTCCATATTTGAGCAAATTCCATCAATTTCTATTTTTACAGTGTCTAATATAGCTCTAGCCCAAATAGATTCTGAAAAATCAAAGTCCTCATCAATGTTAAATCTCTCTGCTGAATCAACAAGCCATTTTTTAGGCTCAGGAGAAGCCATTGCAAATGAATATATTCCTAAAATAATATCCTGAACCTCTTTATCTCCGCCTCTTTCTGCATAACTTTCAACTAAATTTAAAAAACCCTCTTCTCTTTCTTCATATAATTTTTCAAATACTTCTTCTATTGCCTCTTGTTTCAAAATAGCGCATTCAGTTTGGTCTCCTATTCTAAAATTAGGGTCTAGGTTTATTCTATGGAAGTTTGATTTTATAACATCTAAACAAAATGAGTGTATTGTTGTAATACTTGACTTATTTAATAAGACAAGTTGATTTTGTAAATGTTTATTTTCTGGATTTTCATCTAATGCTTTTCCTATAGCATCACCTATTCTCTCTCTCATTTCTGATGCAGCCGCATTAGTAAATGTAACTACTAATAATTTATCTATATCAATTGGATTTTCTCTACTTGTTATCATTTGAATTATACGTTCAACCAGTACTGCTGTTTTTCCCGACCCAGCAGCAGCTGCAACAAGTAAGTTACAGTCTCTACTTTCTATAACTTCTGTTTGCTCTTTTGTCCATTTAGGAGAACTCATCAATCAACATCTCCTTCCATCATTTTTATTATCTCTTCATTGCTCTTATTATTTAAAATTTTATATTTATTATCTTTCATAGTGGAATCAAATTGACATATAGCTGAATAATCACAAAAATCACATGATGTTCCCTCTTTATGTTTATATGGAGATATCTTTATTTCACCACTCAACATTTCTTCACATAAATCCTTTATCGCATGTTTTACATATTTTCTAAGTAACCTAAAATCTTCATAACTTACTGTAGATGTGCTTTTACCTACATTTCCATCCTTTGTAAGACCTACTGGTATTACTAATGAATTTTTTCTTTTTCCATCTATCAATGACTTATCCATCTCTTTTATTATATGAGAATCTTTTACCACAAGTCCTTTCATTCTAAGCTCTTTTAATATTGCTTCTTGAATTTCAGCGTCATCTTTATCTTCATTAAACTTTGCTATTGGATTATTTATTCTACAATATAATATTGCTGCTGGATTTAAATTTATATCTTCTTCTTCTTTTACACTTTCAAGGATTGCATCAAGATATACAAGTAATTGTAATTGTAGACCATAGTATATCTCTGTTAAACTTATAGCTTTATTACCTGATTTATAATCTACTATTCTTATATATTTGTTTTCACCTTCTTCAAACTCATCTACTCTATCTATTTGACCGATTAAATTTACTTCTTCTCCATTATTCAAAACTATTTTTATAGGAGGGTATTTACCGTCTTTACCAAATTTAACTTCATAATCTACAGGTTCAAATGAACCTTGTTTTATCTGTTGGCTAATTATATTTATAGCTGTTGTAAGCATATTCTTCAATCTATACGCAAGATATTTATATCTTTCAGAACTATTTAATATATATCCTGGTATCTTTGAGATTATTTCATCAACTATAATACCTACCTTTAATTCTATATATTCTTCATCAATATCTTTCCACAATAAATTATCTTGTGATAGTTCTTTTGAAAATCTATCTAAAATATTATGAACAAAGGTTCCTAAATCTGGTGGTGTAAATGAATACTCTTTACGCTTTCTGGCTTTAAGGCCATATTGTATAAAATAAGCAAATGGACACTCTGCATATTTTTCAAGCCTAGACACACTAAGAGAATTACTTTTATATAATGACCTTATTTTTTTCTCTTCAATCCTATGAACTTGATTGGTATAACTAAGACCTTTTATAACTTTTTTTGTTATAGAACTATATAGTTCATCCTTTAGATAGTATCTATATATATCTAACCAGATACTATTCATTTCTTCTTTGCTATACTCATCACTATCGTAGTTTTTTATTACACTTATAAGCTCGTTAAATGTAGGTGATTTTACAGTTATTTTTTTAAGTATATCTTCATTAGTTCTTTTATCTTCTTCTATCAAATAACTTTTATTTTCTACATTTGGGAATATTTTCTTCAATCTTGATACAATTATTGAAGGTCTAAGTGTCTTACCCTCATGGTCAGATATAGGATATGTTATAATTAGATTTTCAGATGTTGAAGTAAGGGCTTTATATACTAAAAATTGTTCTTCAAAACTTCTAGTTCTACTATCTATGTCAACTTCAATACCTTTATTTCCAAGACTCTCCCTATCATTATCACTTAATATTCCACTATCTTTTGTAATTAAAGGAAATACACCATCTGTAGTTCCTATTAAGTATAAGTATTTTGTATTTGGATTTTTCATTCTGTCCACACTACTTACAAGTACTTGGTCTATACTAGGAGGAACTAGCCCTAACTCATACTCATCAAAACCAAGAGTTATTAATTTTATAAATTTTTCTAAGGATATTATTTCTTCACCCATAAGTTCCACCATTTGGTCTAAAACATCTACTACTATATCCCAAACTTGTGAATACTGATTAGCAACATCGAGTTCTCCTTTATCCTTAAAATTTACTATTAAACTCTCTATAGTTTCTGGCATATTTATATCTAGTAAAAACTCATATATATACTTGCAAATTTCTTTTACTCTGTTTTTTCCCTTTAATTTTTCTTGTAAATTTATTATTGGCTCTAATACTCTATTTTTTATTTTATTTATTTTATCTTTTAATTCTACCTCAAATTCACTTTCTTCATTAGTAAGACTTTGTGTTATTCTATAATCCCACTTTTCATCAAACCATTTCTTACCTTTAATCCCATTGGCTAGTACATAATTTTCTAGTAAATTTATATCATCATTATCAATTCCTATAAGACCACTCTTTAAATACCTAAACATAGTTTCATATCCATATCGTCTGTTTTTCATTTCTAGAGCCGAAATAATTAATATAACTATTGGATTACTTTTTGCTTCTCTCTTTTTATCTATAAAGTTAGGTATGTTATACTCATTAAATATAGAATGTACCAAAAAATCATATCTATTTAAGTCTCTTGTAGCAAGAGTTATATCTCTATATCTAACATTTTTGTCTCTAACCAAATGTACAATTTCTTTAGCTATTTCTTCTACCTCTGAATATAGATTATTAAATTCTTTTATTTTTATATTTTTAGTTGGATTTATATATGTTTTATATGGATAAGCATTATAAAACTTTTCTAAATGTTGTAACTCTTGAATTCCTTCAAATCTTTTTATAGTGCCTGTATTTAAATTTACTTGTGGTAATATTTTTATTCCTTCTTCATTACATAATTGAGTTAATTTTGAATAAGTAAACTTAGTTCTAGAAAATACATCTGCTTTGCTATATCCAATATAATTAACATTATCTACAGTCAAAGATATATTAACATCTTTAGCTTTATTTAATATACTTTTTATAACATTGTATTGATTTGGTGTAAAACCTGTAAACTCATCTATATAAACATAAGCTCCTTCTAAATAGTTACTCAATTCTATTTTACCTGATAATGAAGTCAACATATCTTGAGCATCTATATAATTTTCATGTAATTTTCCTTCAAAAGAATTATATATCTTACTTATATCTTTTAACTTTAAACTTAATGTCTCATTTTCTAATTCTCCAGATATATTTTCTAACATTTCAGGACTTATATTGTACTGTTTCATTTCTGATATCATATCTGTAATTGAACTTACAAAACCAGATTGCGACTTTGATTTTGAAAATACATTTAACTCTTCACTTACATCTTCTATCGCTCGATACACCATCATTGCTTTTCCACTAGAATTTATATTTACATCTGTTAATCCTCCTGTTTGAGAAAAAACTATGTTACTCAGTGTTTTAAAACTAAGCACTCTAACTCTTAAGTACTTGTCCTTTTCTCTTCCTAAAAATAGTTTGCTTACTCTATTTTCAGCTTCAAATGTATACTGTTCTGGAACTAAAAGTATAACAGATGTCATTTCATTTTTTTGAGATTCTTTTTTAATTTCATCTAATATATATGTAGATTTTCCACTTCCACATCTACCTAATATAAACCTAAGTCCCATAAATTTCCGCCTCCAAAATACTATAATCTATTTCTTTGTCATTGCATAATTTATTAAACTCACAATACTTACAATGACTTTTATTTCTATAGCACATACGTTCTTCTTTATTATATACCTTTTCTATATCATTGTATAGATTGTGTTCGTATGTATGTTCTTCATAATTAGTACTTTTTATCATGTTTATATAGTTTTGAATCTTATTTCTATTTGCTTCATGTTTTTCTTCATCATATGAGATATTAATTGGCAAATCATCAAATTCAGGTTGGTAATATTTCATACTTATATCTTTAACATTTACTTCTATTTTTAAAACTTTTGGTATAACTTCTTTTGCCAAAAACATATAAACTATTGTTTGAATCCTACTTTCCACATTTTTATAGTTAATCTTTTTAGACTCAGTTTTCCAGTCCCATATCTCTATATTGCCTTTTCCAACTACAATTAAATCATACTTTGCTTGTAATATGTCCCCATTTAAATTCATCCTTACTTCATATTCTGGTAAATACATTTTTTCTTTTTCTATAGGAACAATTTTTTTTATATTCTCAATCCATTTTGAAAATCTTTTACTATTTTTATCATCTTCATTAAAATAGATTCCAAGTGGTATATTACTAAAGTATCTTTCACAAATTAAATGAAAGTCTCTTCCAGTTTTTAAACTATCATAATATTCTCTACTACCTATATCATCATTTTTCCAATTTATTTTATCAATATACTTATATTTAAATTTTAGTGGGCACGATTTATATGTGTTAATTGAATTTTGACTATAAGAAAAATATTTTAATTTATCATTCAATCATATCACTTCTCTCTTAACTTTATTTTTTAATAACTATTTATTATATATTAATTTGGCATTCTTTCAACAGTATATAAGCTAAACTCATCATATATTAACTTATATTTCTTTCAATAATATATCAACTTAACTCATCTATATGTTAATTTGACCTTTTCTCAATAATATATTGATTCAACCTTCTTAAATAAACACAAGGATTCTGTTCTTTTCTTTTATTACCTATATCATTTTCATCTCTATAAGCACTCCCTGAAAGTACTAACATCTCCTTTGCCCTAGTGATTCCTACATATAAAAGTCTAATCTTCTCATTTATAGAATCAATTTTAGTTTGATAAGCGTAATCAGTTGAAATACTACCTTTTAATATAGATTCAATTTCTGACTTAATAATAGCCATTGGATTTTTGTATTTTTCTTTTAAGTACCATTTATCACTCTGAAATTTCTGAGTAATATTGTCAGGGAAATTATATTCAACAAGACCTAATAAAAACACACAATCCCATTCCATCCCCTTTGATTTATGATAATTACATAGTGTTATGCTACCAGGTTCTGGCTCATATCCATTTATCTCATAAACTACATCTATTATATGATTAAACACCTTATTTTTAACATCAAATAGAACATTGTAAACATCTTCTAAGTCCATATATATATTTTCCGAAACTAAATACTTTATATAAAAAGATATATAATCTAATACTGCTTTATCCTCTTTTTCTAAGTTGAGCTTTTTACCAATAAACAGTATCAGCAGGTCTAACCTTATTATTGGGTATTCTAATATCTGTTTTATAATATCTATACCATATTTAAAACTTGTATATATATCGCTTTCTTCATTAATTTCTAGTGATTCAAATTTATCTTTATTAAATTTCAAATCATATATAATTTCTTCTGTTGTATATTTTTTTAATCTGTCTAAAAAATTCTTTTCTTCTATTTCATTGTCTGTATTTATAAAAACCTTATCAAGTACGATTATTAACTTTTCTATATCATCGCAGTTTAGCATAAAATCTATAATAGAAGCTATGCTATTTATAACCTTTCTTTTACTTAAAGAATTTGGACCCAATTCTTCAAAGGTTAGACTATACTCTCTAAGTTCCTTAGCAACTTGTGTAACTTGTTCATTAAATGGAACTAGTATTCCTATACTCTTATCTGGATATTTCTTTTTTATACCTTTAACATATTTAGCAGTTTGTTCTATTTCATTTTTCCAACTATTATACCATTTTACATTTATATTATAATGCTCTGGCTTAGGGTTTTCTTTATATCCAACTCCAGTTGGAACAGTTTTTATTTGCATATCCTCAAGAGCATATCTGCATTCCTCTTGTTTAAATTCTTTTGTGACATATTCTACAAGTGAATTTGCTAAATCTAGTATATCTTTTGAACTTCTATTTGACATATCCATCCTATAACAACACTTTGCATTTTTTATAAATTCTTTAAAAAACCTGGGGTCTGATGATGAAAATGTACCTGTTATACTCTGATTTATATCTCCCACTCTAACTAAATTATTATTTTCACTTGATATAATTTTTATTATATTCCCTTGTATTTCATTTGAATCTTGACATTCATCTTCAAAAATATATTTATATCTAGTTTGGAATTTTTTTCTAAGTCCTTCATCTAAGCATAAGGTTTTTTCTGCTAAAATTAATATATCATCATAATCTAGTAAGCCATTTTGCTTTAATTTTCTATCATACAATTTGTATATTGGCAAAATCACTTTAAGCATGCCTTTGTGTCCTCTTGATAGTATCTCTTCAAGCTTATCTGGAGAAATTCCCTTGTATTTAAGTTCACTTATAGCATTTCCTACAAATTCAAAAAAACCTCTCTCCCAAGCTTCAAGAGTTATCTCTTTCCATCTCTCATCTTTTTGCTCCTTTAGAAACCATCTAAATGCTCTTTCTCCTCCATCAAATCTAAATTTATTTATACATTCATTTAATATAATACTTTTTTGTAAATCATCAGCTATATTAAAATCTTCACTTAGCATTACTATTTCGGGTTTTTCCTTTATTATTTTTACAGCTAGACTATGTATAGTCATTACTTCATATGAGTTAATATCGTCTATTTTGTTTTCTTCAAGTATTTTTTTTATTCTACCTTTAAAATTATTTACAGCACTATTCATATATGTAAGAACTAATATTTTACCACCTTTATGTTTCTGTTCAAGGAGTAGTTTAGCTACTAAATTGGTTATTATAAATGTCTTGCCAGCCCCAGGAACTGCTGGAACTGCCATAGTTCCATCCTCATAATTTATTATTGGTATTTGGTCTTCTCTATAGTTTATATTAATCATAAATTTTATCTCCTTTATGTGAGAGTTTCAAAAGTATACTATATAGCATACTTTCTTGAATATAACCATTAATTGTGTATTCACTCTTATATGCATAAACTTTCTTTGCACTTAACAATAAATTATATATTGTATTATATAGATAATATTTCTTGTAGTACTCTTCCATTTCATTTGTATAAATTTTTTTCTCTTCAAAAGATTTTCTAAGTACAATTAAATTACTTATATCTTTTTCTATTTTCATATTCCAAGAATTACTTCCTATATCTACCAATATCTGGACACTTCTATCTATATTTGATGATATATATGAATAAGGAGTTGTTATTACTATTTTATCTTTGCTTTTTAACTCTTCTATATCAATAACAGAATAATAATCATTTATTGTCGTTTTTAAAGCTTCTATAAAAATCTTTTCTTCTTTCAATCCAAGTAGGTTTGCACTTTCACTAAATGATTCACTTTCAGTTATTATCTGTTTACATAGACCAACATTCTTTTTACCATCTTTTAAATTTAACATTTTATCTATATAAAATTGAATTAAAAATTCATGTATTTTTATATCACTTTTCTTTTTTTCTTCAATATACTGTAAAATATCACGATATTGATTATATCCTCCTATTTTATCAACTTCTAAATACCTTGTTTCTTTAAAAATCTTAAATGCTTTTATTCTGTTTATGTCTAAAAGAGTCTCTAAAAAACTTATATATTCTTCATCTTTTATAAAGTCTAAATATCCATAAAATATGCAAGTTGCAACCACTAAAGCATTTCCATATGGGTAATCTATAGCTTTTTTATCTTTTTTAGTGTTAAAAACATCTATATTTTTTTCTTTCAAAGAATCTCTAATTTGATACTCCAATATTGTATTGTTTATAGGTGATATAATTGCTATATCTTTTGGAGATACTCCACTTTCTATAAGTGTTACAACCTTTTCGCTCACTAAATCTAACATTTCATTATATAGTTGACTTGATTGATTTAATTCTATACTTGAGGGTAATAAATATAAATCTTCTATTTTTATATTACTTTTTTCAAAGTTAATTTCTTCTTTAAATTTAATTTTAGATATTATCTTTTCATTTATATAACCCATGTCAATATTATTAAATACAGAATAATCTTTACTAAAATCAAAGAATATATAGCTTTCTAATGCATTGCTTGACACCTTTTCAATAAAATCTACTTCTGCATTACTTGAATTTTCAAGACTATCAACTACTATATATCTCAATTCTTTAAGTAAATTTTTTAAATAAAACTCATCATTAAGAAGGTAATTATTATATAGATATACACTCAGTGCATTATCTAACATTGAATTTGAAAGTAGTGTATTTATATAATATGATATAATTTCATCCATCTGAGTATATGAAAATCTATATATACTATTTCTATTTTTCTTTGATGAATATATTTTTTCTCCAATAAAATCAAAGTCAATTAAATTAAATGCGGACTTACTTATATTTGTAATTATACTTTTTGCGATTGATTTATTCGTTCCTGTGATATCTTCGAAATATCCTTCTTTCACTCTTTTTTCCTTAACTTTTTTAATTATTAAATATTCACTTAAACTATTTGATATAAATGTTGGAGATATAGATTTTTTATTTATTCCTTCACATTTCTCTATTATAAGTGCCCAATATTTTAATAATTCTTTTTTTACAAATCCTATATATGTTGTTATTTTTAATTCTTCACTATAATCTAATTCTAATGACCTCTCATATCTTATTCTAGTATTGTTATTTGGTACTAATAAAATAATACTTCTTGAGTTATTTTCAGTTCTATTCAATAATTCCTTATATTTACCTAAGGATTCATTTTCATCTTTTTTTAGACTGCTTTTTTTTAATAAATATTCCACATAATCACCTTCCTTAATTAAATTAAGTGTATATTATATAATTATATCATATTGTGCATTTTTCAAAATACAATCAAATTATTGCATTTAACTACAAAAAAGACCATATATACACTGTTATGCATTTGTATATGCAACAATGTATATATAGTCTTTATATATTTACACACCCATACTTCAAATTATAGCTTTAATATAAACTCACAATCATAAATTTATATTAAACTTTAATCACTCTATTTTTAATTACTTTAATGATTCTTCTATTCCTTTAGCTATTTGTGTGCCCATTTCTTTTACTTTTGCAGGTGAATTTATTAACTTCATATCACTCTCATTATCCAAAAATGCACATTCTACAAGTACAGCTGGCATGTCATTGGTCCTTAAAACGTATAAATAATCTTTTGTAGGGTCACTAGTAAGTACTCTTGTTTTTATACCTCTATTTGTAAGTTTAAATTTCTCTAAAATTCGATTTAATATGTTTGTAGCCACAGTCTTAGAAGTTCCTCCATTTTTATCTTTAAGCTTGTAAAACACTTCTACTCCATGACCTTTTCTATTATTATCACCATTGTAATGTATACTTGTAAATAAGTCTGGTTTAAGTGAGTTAGATAAAGCAGTTCTACTTCCAAGTGATAAAGTCTTATCTGTATCTCTAGTCATAATTACATTTATTCCTTTTGAACGTAAATATTCAGTAGTTGCAAGTGAAGTATTTAAATTGTAATCTTTTTCAATCATTCCTCCAAATGAATTTCCAGGTGCTGAACCACCATGTCCTGGGTCAATCATAACTGTCTTTGCTCCATTACTAGCTCCTGGGTCTGTCGGTGTTGTATTATGCTTAGATAATGATGATGCTATAGAATTCATTACCTTAGAAGTTAATCCGCCTCCTATCTTATACACTTTATTAGCAGATTTAGCTTCTAAATTATCCTTATGATATGCAGATACATATGTTTTTGGTGTTATAAGTATTGGAGATTTTAAACTAGCAGCCAATGGTCCTGCTGCTAAAGCATCAACAAGTACATCTGACTTAGCTACTAGAACAGCTTCTAATTCATCCTCTGTATAGAATGTTTTTATTACATTTGCATTTGTTTCATGTCTATCTGCTCCATATACTCTATTTTTAGTAACACTATCTTTAGTTATATCATTTATTTTATTGATAACATTTGTTGATAACATTTGAGGACCACCTATAAAGTAAGCATTTTGTAAATCCTCACTTTGTAACCACTTATACGTATCGTTTGTAAGACTGTCTTTATCACTTAATATAATTGGTTGCTTATCTTGACCTGCTTTTGCTGCAATAGTAAGTGCATCTACTTCTCCACCATTTGCATTTGTTATATATACTTTATCTACATCATGATTTTTATCTATTTCTTTTGCTATCAATAAAGATGTCTCATATCTATTAGAACCATTCAAACGTGTTTGACTAGCACTTACAGTTGATTTTATTTGATTAGCAGTAGTTTTAGAAATAGAATTCTCATCTCCAATTATAATTATATCTTTAGGATTTAGACGCTTTAATTCTGCTTTTACACTATCAGACACATTATTTTTTTCAACCAAAAGTATTGGTGCATTATATGTAGTTGCTAGTGGAGTTGATATAATACCATCTATGCTTACATCTCCATTTATTATAACTACTTTATCTGAACCATTTTTCCATCCCTCTTTACTTATTTTAACAGCTGTTTCATATCTATCACTTCCTGTAAGTTCTGTGATAGGTGCAGAAGTCTTTCTCAAATATTTATTTACATCTTTTCTCGAAGTTATATCTTCAATTATACATTCCTGTGTTACATTGTAGTCTTTTAGATTTAATCCCATAGCTTCTAATTCTTGTTTGTCTAAAGTCTTAGGATTAGTTGCGCTATTTATTGTTATCCCTTGTAACTCCCAAACATTTAGATACTCTGGGTCTTTATTATAATTTATAGTTCCTTCATATACCCCAGTTGATTGATTGTAGTTCAGAGTTGTATCTAGTGGCATATCATAACATTTATATTTTAATGTAATGCTATCAGCATCTGGTTTTTCTTTAAATTTTATACTTACTTTTGATGTACTTCCTAAAACTATACTTTTTTTCTCCAAATTTATGTTTAAGTTAGCATTATTTTCCATAGCATTAGACTCAGTAGCAAATGCCATTGTAGGTGCAACAATTGCCATTGAAAGAACTCCTGTTGTTATTAATCTCGTATTTTTTTTCATATTAATCTCCTTACTTAACATAGATTTTCACCTTGCTTTTTTTATCTTTTAATTTTTTAAAACACAGCAAAGTGTGCTTATCTAAATTTGCAAAAATTTATTAAAAATTAAATTACAAAAAATAAACAATTACAAAAAATAAACATAATTAAATATATTTGCTCATTTCCACTATATCATTTATTACTAAAAAAATCTATAAATGACAAATAAAAACATATAATGATTATATTTTGTAGAGTTTTATATCAAATTTTTATAAGTCAATAAAATTAATTTTTCAAAGTTGCATTCTAAATGTTACATATATATTTTAATAAATAAACATCATATAAATATTATTCAAGTCCTCGACCTATTAATACCTAGAAGTTAAATACATCTCTATAATTACACCTGAGACTTAGCAACCAAAACTTCAACACAAAAAGACTATGTATACACTATTTGCACTTATATCTGCAACAACTTATACATAGTCTTTATTACTAACAGAATTATATTTTTATTTTATGGATTTAAACTAAATCTAAAGTCATAAATTAATTTATGCTGAGTTTTTTAAGTATTTTCATTATGTACTATTTTAATGACTCTTCTATACCTTTACCTATTTGTGTACCCATGTCCTTTACTTTTGATGATGAATTCAATAAACTCATATCCTTCTCATTATCTAAAAATGCACATTCTACAAGTACAGCTGGCATATCATTAGTTCTTAAAACATACAAGTAATCCTTTGTAGGGTCAGTTGATAGTGTTCTTGTTTTTATACCTCTATTTTTAAGATTAAACTTCTCTAAAATTCTATTTAATATGTTTGTAGCTACAGTTTTAGTAGTTCCACCATTTTTGTCTGCAAGTTTATAAAATACTTCTACTCCATTTCCAGTTGTATCAGATGCATTATAGTGTATACTTGTAAATAAATCTGGTCTTAAAGAGTTAGATAGGGCAGTTCTATTTCCAAGTGATAAAGTCTTATCTGTATCTCTTGTCATAATTACATTTATTCCTTTTGAACGTAAATACTCAGTTGTTGCAAGTGAAGTATTTAAAGTATAATCTTTTTCTCTAATTCCACCTAATGGTTTACCTGTTGTTCCAGTATCCGAGCCACCATGACCTGGGTCAATCATAACTGTTTTTGCTCCATTACTAGTTCCTGGGTCTGTTGGTGTTGTATTATGCTTAGATAATGATGATGCTATAGAATTCATTACCTTAGAAGTTAATCCGCCTCCTATCTTATACACTTTATTAGCAGATTTAGCTTCTAAATTATCCTTATGATATGCAGATACATATGTTTTTGGTGTTATAAGTATTGGAGATTTTAAACTAGCAGCCAATGGCCCTGCTGCTAAAGCATCAACAAGTACATCTGACTTAGCAACTAGAACAGCTTCTAATTCATCCTCTGTATAGAATGTTTTTATTACATTTGCATTTGTTTCATGTCTATCTGCTCCATATACTCTATTTTTAGTAACACTATCTTTAGTTATATCATTTATTTTATTGATAACATTTGTTGATAACATTTGAGGACCACCTATAAAGTAAGCACTTTGTAAATCCTCACTTTGTAGCCACTTATATGTATCATTTGTAAGACTGTCTTTATCACTTAATATAATTGGTTGCTTATCTTGACCTGCTTTTGCTGCAATAGTAAGTGCATCTACTTCTCCACCATTTGCATTTGTTATATATACTTTATCTACATCATGATTTTTATCTATTTCTTTTGCTATCAATAAAGATGTCTCATATCTATTAGAACCATTCAAACGTGTTTGACTAGCACTTACAGTTGATTTTATTTGATTAGCAGTAGTTTTAGAAATAGAATTATCATCTCCAATTATAATTATATCTTTAGGATTTAGACGCTTTAATTCTGCTTTTACACTGGCTGGTACACTGTTTTTTTCAACTAAAAGTATTGGTGCATTATATGTAGTAGCTAATGGAGTTGATATAATACCGTCGATGCTTACATCTCCACTTATTATAATTACTTTATCTGAACCATTTTTCCAGCCTTCTTTACTTATCTTAACTGCTGTTTCATATCTATCACTTCCTGTAAGTTCTGTTATAGGAGCAGAAGTTTTTCTCATATATTTACTTACATCTTTTCTTGAAGTTATGTCTTCAATTATACATTCCTGTGTTACATCATAATCTTTTAAATTTAATCCCATAGCTTCTAATTCTTGTTTATCTAAAGTCTTAGGATTAGTTGTGCTATTTATTGTTATACCCTGTAATTCCCATACATTTAAATATTCTGGGTCTTTATTGTAGTTGATTGTTCCTTCATATAATCCAGTTGATTGATTGTAGTTCAGAGTTGTATCTAGTGGCATGTCATAACATTTATATTTTAAAGTAATGCTATCAGCATCTGGCTTTTCTTTAAACTTCACACTTACTTTTGATGTACTTCCTAAAACTATACTTTTTTTCTCCAAATTTATATTTAAGTTAGCATTATTTTCCATAGCATTAGACTCAGTAGCAAATGCCATTGTAGGTGCAACAATTGCCATTGAAAGAATTCCTGTTGTTATCAATCTTGCATCTTTTTTCATATTAATCTCCTTATTTAACACAAATTTCTATTTTATTTATTTTTTATCCTACTTACTGTTAAAATTACTTTTAAAACATATGTCAAAGTGTATCTCCCAAAAATTTTAAAGAAAGTTATAAAAATAAACTTACAAAAAAACAAAAAAAATTAAATATTTAAATATTTAATTATATTCACTATATCATTTATTGCCAAAAAAATCTATAAAAGACAAATAAAAACATATAATAATTAGATTTTTATAAAATTTTATGCAAAAAAAATTACGTGGCTACGTCCTACTCTCCCAGGCAGTTTCCCACCAAGTACCATCAGCGCTAGAGAGCTTAACTTCTGTGTTCGGAATGGGAACAGGTGTATCCTCTCTGCTATTGTAACCACATAATCTTTATGCTTAATATTACTATTAAGTTATTGAAACTAGTAAAACTAGATTCTTTAGAGTTAGCACTCTAAAAACTACATATATATTTTAATTAATGAACATCAAATAAATATTGGTCAAGTCCTCGACCTATTAGTATCGATAAGCTAAATACATTGCTGCACTTACACCTTCGACCTATCAACCAGATAGTCTTTCTGGGGT